>DAONKS010000039.1:3882-14075 GCA_035406305.1 bacterium
CCTGCACCGCCCATTTACGCATCACTCTTCCTTGATGCGCTTTCTATGTGATGCGGCTAATTTTGCGATTAAATTTCCTTTACAGCAGAATTCCAGTAATATAGTTCAGGTATCCGCAGGTTTTATCCTGCGTAGAAATTTAAAAGTATATGTCACTTTGCAGATTTTCAATCTATAAATGAATTTTATACTTAATTTCTGACCCCCGATAATATGAAAGCACTTTTTGATACCCCTGAGAGCAAAGATATCCAGAAAAACCAGCCGCTTGCAGTGAGAATGCGGCCACAAAACCTTTCAGAGTTTGTCGGACAGCAACATATCCTTGGTGCAGACAAAACACTAAGAAAGATGATTGAACAGGACAGAATACCATCACTTATATTTTATGGTCCTCCCGGCTGTGGCAAGACCGCACTTGCCAGCGTGATAGCCAGACACACAAAAAGTCATTTTCATCATCTTAATGCAGTTACCGCTACAGTTGCAGATGTAAGAGAGGTTATAGCACTTGCAGAGCAGAGATTAAAAGAGACAGGAAAGAAAACAATTCTCTTTCTTGATGAGATAGCCCACTTTAATAAACTTCAACAGGATGCCCTGATGAAGGATGTTGAGGAAGGGACTATTATTCTTGTAGGCGCAACCACACACAACCCGTATTATTACATAAACACCCCACTTCTTTCAAGAAGTATGGTCTATCAGTTCAATCCACTCTCAGATGAGGATATAAAAGTGATTTTAAAAAGGGCTCTTGTTGATAAAGAAAGAGGGCTTGGAAATTTTAATGTAGAGATAGTAGATGAAATACTTGACTATATTGCAAAAATCAGTGAAGGAGATGCAAGAAGAGCGCTTAATATCTTTGAATCAGCGGTTCTGTCTGCCTCTAATGGCAGGAAAGAGAAGGTAAAGGTATCTCCTGATTTTGTGAAAGATGTTGCACAGAATAAAATTGTTGGATATGACAGAGATGAAGACCAGCACTATGATACAATCTCCGCCTTTATAAAAAGTATGCGCGGTTCAGACCCTGATGCTGCTCTTTACTGGCTTGCAAAGATGATAGTTGGTGGAGAAGACCCAAGGTTCATTGCAAGAAGGATGGTGATATTTGCATCAGAAGATATTGGTAATGCCGACCCGCAGGCACTTTCAGTAGCAACTGGCTGTTCTTATGCTGTTGATGTTGTAGGAATGCCTGAAGCAAGGATTATACTCTCCCAGACCGCCATATACCTTGCTACTGCCCCCAAGAGTAATTCTTCCTATACCGCTATTGAAAGTGCTATAGAAACGATAAAAAAAGAAAAGATAACAGAGGTCCCTGAACATCTGACAAAGAAAGGCCAGAAGAAATATCTCTATCCTCACGACTACCCGGGGCATTATGTTCCTCAGAAATACCTCCCGCTGGATAAAAAGTTTTATTTTCCTTCGGATGCTGGCTATGAGAAACGGATAAAGTTTTTTATGAATCATATAGAGCGACTGAAAAAGGAATATGAAAAAAGAAATCAGAAAGGAAATACTGGAGAGAAGAAGATACCTTGATGAGAAGTACTGGATGGAAAAAAGTGTTGAAATCCAGCACAGGTTGATAAAAGAAAATTTTTATAAAGACGCTCCTTCTATTCTCCTTTACTGCTATTTTGACAGGGAAGTAATGACGGATATTATTTTAAGTGATGCGCTTGAAAAAGGAAAGGTGGTATGTATACCATTTAATGACTGGAAGACAGAAACCATTATACCTTCAAGGATTTATTCAGAAAATGATATTAATAAAGGGTTTAAAATACCACAACCAGTCAGGAAAAACCCTTTTCCTGTGGAAGAGATAAAACTTGCCATTATTCCCGGTGTGGTATTTGATATATACGGTAACAGAATAGGTATGGGTAAAGGATTTTTTGACAGATTTCTTAAGAGTGCGGGGGATAGGATATTAAAGGTTTCACTTGCCTTTGATTTTCAGGTTCTGGATAATAAACTCCCTGTGGATTTATGGGACCAGAAAGTGGATGTTATAATAACTGAAACACGTATTATAAAAGCAGGAGGATGATATGGCAAAGAAGGTTATAGAAAAAGGACTTACTAAACTAATAAGAACAAAGCCAGTAATTCTTATTGTTACTCTTCATCCTGATGGTACTGTTAATGCAGGAACATTCGGTGCATATACAAACCTTTCTTCTGATGAAATAGGAATTGCAATAGGCAAGCCAAGCCATACCTGCAAAAATATCAAAAGGACAGGTGAATTTACTGTAAATGTCCTTACAAGAAAAATTGCCAGTGCTTCTGAGGTGTGTGCCGAGGAGATACCTCCTGATGAAAGTGAACTTGACCGTGCAGGTCTGACAGCAGAGCCGTCAAAGAAAGTAAAAGTTCCCATAATAAAAGAGTGTGTGGCTAACCTTGAGTGCAGATTTGAAAAAGAGATGGAGATAGGTTATCATACCCTTATCATCGGGAAGTGTCTTGTTGGTTATATAGAAGAAGATTTTATAGATAGAGATGGTGGCCTGGATGTGGTGAAGGCAGAGGTAATTTTCAATATAAGGTATCCAGAGCCTGTCTATGCGGTTTTATCCGGTCCATTTACAATTAAGACCGGTATTTAAACCTGCGGCTGGATTCTTTTTAACTTCCCTCTACCAATTGTGGAAGAGGGTGAGGGGGACGATATCTAAGGTTAAAAAAAGGGGAGATAAAATGGAAGAGAAAAAAGAACTTGTTGAAAATCCTGATCATCCACTTCATCTTACAGATGGAAACTTTGAAGAGGCAATAAAAAAATATAAGGTTATTGTTGTGGACTTCTGGGCATCCTGGTGTATGCCTTGCAGGATGGTAGCCCCAGCTATAGAAAGTCTTGCTAAAAAACATCAGGGTAATATTGTATTCGGCAAGTTAAATGTGGATGAAAGCCCTGATACGCCAACAAAGTTTAATATAATGTCCATACCCACACTGATTATTTTTAAGGATGGTAATGCAGTCAGTAAACTTGTAGGTGCTATGCCTGAAAATGTCCTTGAAGAAAAAATTTTAAGTGCTATTTAACATGTTCTTCTTTACTCCCCTCGCGGGGAAAGGTGCTTGTGGGGAAAATATAAGGATTTCTTTTCCCTCTGTGGCGTAAGTCCGCCAATATCTCAGTGGCGGAGAAACCTGTCCGCCGCAGGCGGAGGGTTAAGTTGAGGGATGTTTCTTCTTTCCCTCTCCCCCTGTGGGAGAGGGTTGGTGAGGGGGAAAAGGAGAGTATGACAATTGCCCATTTGAATATGAACTGAAACAGGAGGTATTTATGAAAAACACACTCCAGATTAATTACTGGACAATCGGTGGTTTTGAGGGAAAGACAAAGATTGAAGATGCTATCAATGAAGTGAAAAATATGGGACTTGACGGTATTGAACTTACATTTGGCGCAGGGGAATTTTCACCCGGCATAAGCAAAGAGAGATGTATGGAAATAAGGAAATACGCTGAATCTCTCGGTGTTAAAATAGAGACCTGTGCAACAGGTACGTACTGGGGACTTTCACTTGCATCCACATCTGCCGGTACAAGAAAAAAGGCAATTGCTTTTACAAAAGAATACCTTCAGGTTGCCTCATGGGTTGGTGCAAAGGTATGTCTTGTTATCCCCGGTGCTGTATTTGTCCCGTGGGAAGAACAAGCACCGATAACACCTTATGCAAAAGTATGGGAACTGGCTACTGCTTCCATTAAATCACTCCTTCCCGTGGCTAAAAAAACAGGTGTGATTATGGGTATAGAAAATGTGTGGAACGGCTTTCTTGCAGACCCTGTGGCAATGAGAATTTTTATTGACCAGTTTAAGAGTAAGTATGTGGGGGCGTATTTTGATGTTGCCAATTGTATTATTAATGGATTCCCTGAACACTGGATTGAGATACTGAACAGAAGGATTGTGGCTATACATATAAAAAACTTCAAGAGGACTGACTGTGCAGGTGGACTTCACGGCTTCGGTGATGACCTTCTTGATGGAGATGTAAACTTTCCTGCGGTCATAAAGGCACTCAAAAAAATAAAATATAAAGGACCGCTAACTGCTGAAATGATACCTTTTTCCCGACTGCCGAACCTTGTATTACCTGACATTCCTTTAGCCAGGGATACAGCAAAAAATATGAAACAGATATTCCAGAAGGCATAATCAATACAGCAAATAGGAAGTTTCGTCCTGTAATATAACTGATAAAATAAGAGGGTGGGGAATAAAATCAAGATTTCAGAATTTCTTCAAACTTTTTATAGTTTATACCCGCCTGTCTGAGAATACTTCTAAGTGTTCCCTGAGGAATTTCTTTTCTGTTCATAGGTAGAATTACAACCTTATTTTCTTTATTTTTAAATTTGGCATGAGAACCTTTTTGTTTTATAAAAGAAAATCCTATTTTTTGTAGGACACCTGCAATTTCTGACGAGGAATATAATTTAGGCATTTATAATTTCCCTGCCAATAATCACATCTCCTACTTCTTCCATCCCTGTGTTCTGTTCTTCTTCAAAATAAAGTTCTACTGCCTCTTTCAGGTTTTTCTTTGCCTCATCAATAGTAATACCAAAAGAAGCAACATCAACATTTAAACACTGGGCAACATAATATTTACCTTCTTTCCATATAACAAAACTTATCTCTTTCATTTATCCTCCTTACCTCCATTATATTCTTTTATATCTGTATTTTCAATATGCAATAACTTTGTTATTATTCACTTCTCTTCTTTCAGTTTTTTCATCTTTTCGCGGTAGTAAATTGCCTCTTCAAAGTCAAGCCGTTTGGCAGCAGCCATCATCTTTTTTTCAAGTCGTTTTAATGTCTGGAAGAGGTCTTTGCCGTAGAACTCTTCATCCTTAACTTCTTCTGTCTTATCCGCCAGTTTGTGTTTGCTGCCGATAATCTCTGTAATACTTTTATATATTGGTTTTTCAATGGACTTAGGTGTGATGTTAAACTTTCTGTTATACTCCATCTGTTTTTTCCTTCTTCTTTCTGTTTCATCTATAGCATCTCTCATAGCGGATGTATATCTGTCTGCATACATCACCACCTCACCATCAATACTTCTTGCGGCCCTCCCTGATATCTGTATGAGGGAAGTTGCAGACCTCAAAAATCCTTCCTTATCTGCATCAAGTATTGCCACCAAGCTCACCTCAGGTAAGTCCAGCCCTTCCCTCAAAAGATTTATACCAACAAGCACGTCAAATTTTGCTTCCCTTAAACTTTTCAGTATTTCAATTCTTTCAAGTGTATCTATCTCATAATGCAGATAGTGAACCTTTATATCAAATTCTTTCAGATAGTCAGCAATCTCTTCAGCAAGGTGTTTACTGACTGTGATGACAAGAACCCTCTGTTTCTTTGCCACCCGCTCTTTTATCCTTGCAATCAGGTCCTTTATCTGATTCTCTGTCGGGACAACAGTTATGGGCGGGTCTATAAGTCCTGTAGGTCTTATTATCTGCTCTGCTATAAGGGGAGAGGGCTCACCTATCTTTTTAGCCCCACATTCTTTAAGTTCATACTCTCCCGGGGTTGCAGATACATATATCACCTGATTTACAATCTTCTCAAACTCCTGAAACATAAGTGGTCTGTTGTCCAGTGCCGATGGCAGGCGGAACCCATACTCAACAAGTGTCTCTTTCCTTGACCTGTCTCCATAAAACATTCCACGTATCTGTGGCACAGTTACGTGGGACTCATCTATAAAGGTGATAAAGTCATCAGGGTAGTAGTCAAGCAGAACTTCAGGCCTTTCGCCGGATAGCCGTCCTGCAAGGTGCCTGCTGTAGTTTTCAATTCCGTGGCAGTATCCTAATTCCTCAAGCATCTCAATATCATTCAGCGTCCTCTGTTCTATCCTTTCTGCTTCTAATGGTTTATTTGCTTTTTTGAAAAACTCAATCCGTTCTTTCAGTTCTTCCTTTATGCTTTCAATTGCTCGTCTAAGTTTATCCTGCGGTGTAACAAAGTGTTTCGCTGGATATATAAAAACCTCTTCCTCTTCAGAAATCTCATTTCCTGTAAGCGGGTCAAACCTGACAAGTTTAACAATCTTATCTCCGATAATACCAATCCTTATACCGATTTCTTCATATGATGGTATGACCTCAATAGTATTTCCTCTTACTCTGAACTTCCCCCTTGTCAGGTCAAATTCATTCCTTTCATACTGCGTCTCCACGAGCCGTTTCAGAATGGACTTCCTGTCTATAAGTTGCCCCTTTGTAAGATGTAACATCATCGCCTTATGGTCTTCAGGGCTTCCTATGGGATATATACAGGAAACACTCGCCACAATAATTACATCTCTTGCAGAAAGAAGGGCACTCGTAGCAGCAAGCCGCAGACGGTCAATATCCTCATTGATAGCAGCATCTTTTTCAATATATGTATCTGTTGAAGGGATATATGCCTCTGGCTGGTAATAGTCGTAATAACTTACGAAGTACCGCACCTTATTTTCAGGAAAAAACTCCCTGAATTCACTGTATAACTGTGCAGCAAGTGTTTTGTTATGGGAAATAACAAGGGTAGGGCGGTTAAGCGCAGCAATAACATTTGCCATCGTGAACGTCTTACCGCTTCCTGTTACACCTAAAAGTATCTGCTTTTTCTCTCCCTTTTCCAGATTCTTTATAAGGGTATCTATCGCCTTTGGCTGGTCACCTGCCGGTTTATAAGAAGAGACAAGTTTAAATCTATCCATAATTGATTATTATACCCCCATTTCCCTTTTCCTGTAATCCATCTCCTTGTCTTTCTCTCCTTCCCCTCTCATCTTTATTTTCCCCTTCATTTCTTTTCCCTCTCCCCTTGTGGCGTAAGTCCGCCAATGTCTCAGTGGCGGGGAGACCTGTCCGCCGCAGGCGGAGGGCAGGGTGAGGGTAAAATACAGTCACCACTCCTTTATCATCAGAGCTTTAATATATTTTAACTCCTTGTGATATATGGTGAGAATTTATAAACACTATAAGATGAAGATTTAGTTTTAAGGGAAATAGCAATTAAATATCTTCTAAGATATTTTTAATTTTATCTTTTAAGGTGGGTATATCTTCTTTAACTGTTTTCCATACTGCGGATATATCTATTCCGAAGTAGTGATGTATGAGTTTATCCCTCATTCCTGAAATATCTTTCCATGGTATATCAGTATATTTGTCCTTTATTTTATTAGATAATCTTTTTGTTGCTTCTCCTATTATCTCTATCTGCCTTATAACTCCATCTTGAATAAGGTGGTTTTCTATAAATTCATCCTCATCTATTTCAGAAGTATATTCTTCTATCCTTGAGATTGCATCTGAAATATGACACAGAAAAATTTTATCTTCTTTTTCAGGCATAAATGACCTTTTTTTCCTTGTTGATTACATCATAGAGATATGGACTTATTGAATTTTCTGTTAGCAGGTCTATCTTAATACCTAAGAGTTCCCCCAATTCTCTTTCAATTCTTACGATGTCCAGAAGACTTTTAACTTCATTAAATTCTACAATTATATCTATATCACTTTTAGGATTTTCTTCATCTCTTGCAAAAGAGCCAAATAAAGATATGCTTTTTGCCCCTTCTTTTCTGAGAAATTCTATAATCTTCTTTGTTATCTCTTCTTTTTTGTTTTCCTTCTTCATTTTGTTTACTCTTTTTATCATACACTCCTCTGTTTAGATTATACTTTCTTCCAGTGTATTTATCAAGGAATTGCTGAACAGGACGTCCTTGTTTTTTCCTTCTCCCTCTTTCCTTCCCTTTTCCCCTTGTATACTCCTTTTTTCCCTCTCCCCTTGTGGCGTAAGTCCGCCAATGTCTCAGTGGCGGAGAGACCTGTCCGCCGCAGGCGGAGGGGCAGGGTGAGGGGTATTTCTTTTTTCCCTCTCCCCTTGTGGGAGAGGGGTAGGGTGAGGGGGGCTTCTTTTCTACCTGCCATTTGCCATTTGCCACTTGCCAATCAGGGTGAGGGGGGAATATATAGCCATCATATAACAAAGAAAAATAAACAGGATATGTTAGATAGAAATGGACAAAAAACTAATCACCTATAAGATTTGTAATAATTTTTATCAATAAATCTTTATCTTCCGGAGAACTTATCGCAATCAAAAGAGACAAAGCAGTCAGCGCATTATCATTAATTTTTCTTTCTCCATTTTTCCTGTAGAGGTAATTATTCCTGTCTAAAAAATAAATAAACAAAAAAGAAGCAATCCTTTTATTACCATCTACAAAAGGATGGTCCTTAATCATAAAATACAAAAGGTGTGCCGCTTTCTCTTCAATAGAAGGATATAATTCTTTTCTGTTAAATGTCTGATAAATATTTCCCAGAATTCCCTCAAATTTTTCTCCAACTTCCTGTCCAAACAAACCACTCGCCTCTTTTTTCTCCATTAAGTCCTTTTTAATTTTCTGAATTACCTTTTTTGCCTCTTCATATTTTAAAATAAACCTGCCTTTACCCTTTTTAACAAGATTAACTTTGTTTTTATCATACCTTTCAAGAAGAGTAAGTGTTTTTGAATAATTGGCAAGCAGATTTAAAATTTCTGTTTCCTGTCCGTCAAGTAATTTTTGTTCGGTTTTTTCCTGCAAAAAAGTAATTGTTCTTTGTAATTCTTTTAAACTGTTCCGTGCCTCTAAAAGTCGGTTCTTATTTATGGTATATCCTTTAATTAAGTGCTCTTTTAATGTATTTGTAGCCCAGATACGGAATTCTGTAGCCCGTTTAGAATTCACACGGTATCCTACTGATATAATCATATCCAGATTATAGAGATTCATTTTACGAATTTTGCCATCCGCAGCAACCTGTTCCAAAATGGAACAGGTTGATTTTTTATCTAATTCACCTGTTTTATAGATATTATTGATATGTTTAACTATGGCAGGTCTATTTACTCCAAAAAGTTTAGAAATAAGATGTGCATCTAACCATACAGAATCCTCTTCAATCTTTACTTGGATTTCAGTTCCAGCAGGATTCCTGTAAATTACAATATCACCCTTTTTGAATTTTTCTTCTTCCATATTTTTATATTACCAGAAAAATACCGCAATACAAAACATAATTCCCCTTTTTTTCTTCCCTTTTATCCTCTCCCTTTTTCTTTCTTTTATTCTCCTTTCCCTTTGAAACTTCCTCTTTTTTCCCTCTCCCCTTGTGGGAGAGGGTTAGGGTGAGGGGTGTTTCTTTTCTCTCTTCCCCTTCATCTGCATCCTCTTTCCCTCTCCCCTTATATACTCCTTCTTTCCCTCTCCCCAACGGGGAGAGGGCTGGGGTGAGGGGTATTTCCTCTTTCCCTCGCCCCACAGGAGAGACCTGTCCGCCGCAGACAGAGGGGTATGGGTGAGGGGTTCTTTCCCACTTGCTATTTGCCACTTGCCAATCAGGGTGAGGGGTATTTCTTTTCTCTCTCCACTCTGCAACTTCCTCTTTTTTCCCTCTCCCCTTGTGGGAGAGGGTTAGGGTGAGGGGGTCTTCTTTCCCACTTGCCATTTGCCATTCTGGTGAGGGACAGTATTAAAATTTATGAAAATCTATCTTCTCCCAATTTTCCACAGGACCTTCTACGACAAAAAATACAGGATTACATCGCAGTTTTTTCTTACACAATACCTTTGCAAATTCTGGCGTCCTTTTCCTTATTTTGGAAGCCAGATGTTTTAACTCAAACTCCATCTGCCCTCTGGTTACAGGAATTGCTTTTCTGACGGCAGTCACATCATAAAGTTTGCTTTTATCAAAACAGAATCCTCTTTTCTCTGCCTCAATAAAGACAAAGTACAGGTAGGAATTTATCAGCATAACAGAATTTGGAGAGTTTTTAAATCTTTCAAGTTGTGGGTGTTTTTTATATCCTTTTGTTTTCCCTTCTAACACCTTCCTTGCCAGTAGACCCTCCCGCCACAGAGCCACTAGCCCTTTATTATCCAGCATTTCCGGATGCAACGACCATATTCTCATTTAATTCTTAAACCCCATTCTAAACGATGTTTCTTAAAACTCTGTTATGGATAATATCTTTTTATCCTGGCTCTATCGCAATCCCTGTCGTCTTTTTCCTTATAATAGATCTCAACAAACTCTATTTTACTCTCCTCCGGTATATAAGCATAAATTATTCTTATTCCACTATG
>DAONKS010000040.1:0-13600 GCA_035406305.1 bacterium
AGAGAAAAACAGGAACACCCAAAATGAATTTACACAAAAATCTTGACATTACCTACATAAACCAGAAAAATGGTAAAGAGGGACTAAAAATGAAATTTGTTGGGAAAAACAAACTGTTTAATATGTACACTTGGAACAAAATTTTAAATTACAAAAATTTACTATACGACTATAATCGGATAGTATTGACATTTTCTATATAACTTAAGTAAGAATCAAAATAAAGATAAATTTGTAGTATAGAAAGATATGAAGAAAAAAAATAGAGAGAATTTAAGGAAATTACAAAAGAATATCTTTAATTTTTACATTAACTATTGGCAATATTTGTGGGTTTTATTTATCCTGATAATTGGGAATTTCAACTTTCCTCTGATTAAAAAATTTCCGCCACCTGAAAATATAAATCACATGCAGGGGATTTATCTTGGACTGATAACCTTTTCAATACCCTTCCTCTGGAATGTATATAGTAAAATTTTAGAAATACAACATAGGTTAACAGTAGACAACATAGAAAAAATACTGAACAGAGAATTTTATAAAAAAGCAAATAATCTGTTTTATATTGTACTTTTAGTCCCTTTTACAATCCTTTTGTTAGGTGGGTTAGTTTTCTCTTCTATGCTTTCAATTATGTTGGTAAGGACAATTTTAATCATTTCATTTTTTCTTATCCTGTTCAGCACAAAAATCTACCAGTGGATAGAAAATAGAAGTAAAACACAATTAGAAGATTTTATTAAGGAAAATCCAATCAATGAGGATCTACAATCCGTTTTTAAAGAGTTATTAAGTAAAACAGATACTGCAATAGAAAGTGAATTAAACCTCCATCCCGTAAAATTAATGACTCTTTTTACACAAAAGATAAATGAAGGAATAGAAAAGCCAGAACAACAAAGAATTATTCGGGATTTACTACTTCTTTTTCAGATTAACCTTGACAATAGATTATTATGGACATTGAATACTTCTAACTTTTGGAGTAATTTTTTACAATGGCATTTCAAAATATGGAAGAATTATCATCTTGATCCTCATAATAATTATATTGCTTTTGATAGAATTCATAATATCTTCTTCGCTATTCTTAAAAGAAGTTTAAGAGATCCATCTTCCGAATACTATCTTTTCATAGATATATTTGTGAAACATATTAACACTTTTAGAAACGAGATAGTCAATGTAGATGGGAGAGACGAAATTTATATTGAATATTTTTTAGGAATTTTTTGTAACATCCTCTTTGAAGAATATTCAAAGTCCCCACATCACAATTCATTATGGGATATAATCCCTTATGATTGGAAAATCACATCTAAAAATCTTCAGGAGGAAAAAAAGAGTGCAAAGTATATGTTAAATAATTTTTTAGATTGGTCGCGGACAAGAATTATTAATGCAGAAAGGGGGAAATGGGATAAAGCATTAGATGAAATAGCATATAATTTATTTCCAGAAACAGAACCTTGTTACTGGGCTGATATTTTAAATTTTGTATTTTCTCCCTATATAATAGAAAAAAGGGTGCAATCTGCTATAGAAAGACCTTTAACATTTGGACTTTTGGGAAGAGAATTAAATGATACTGAGTGGGGAGAATATACAGAGGTAAAAGAACAAAAGGAGAGGGAATTCCCCCAGAGGCAAGTGGAAGAAACTATAAAACTTGCGAAAATGGTGTTTAGGAAATCATTGAGTAAGGAAAACGTTGAGAAATATCTTGAAGAAATAAAAATACTTGAAGATAAATATGATAAAGCAGATGTTAGATATGGAAATTTACAACAACTAAAAACAATTTTTGAACTACTTTTAAAACAATGAAATGGGAAAAGAAAAAATTAGGTGATACTGAGTATTTTGAAATTTTAGGAAGTGGAATAGATTTTTTTAAAGAGGAAAAAGAATATTTGTCCACGTCATCTATTGAAGGAAACAAAATAGTTATGAGTGAAGGGAAAATAACTTATCAAAATAGACCCTCCAGAGCAAATATGCAACCTGTATTAAATTCTGCTTGGTTTGCAAGAATGATGAATACTGTTAAAGTTTATTCCTTTACCAAGGAGAATAAAGAAGAAATACAAAAATACATTCTTTCAACTGGTTTTGCTGGAGTTTTATGTAATCCGCAAAAAGTCATTCCTAAATACTTAGAAAAAATTTTTCTTTCAGATTGGTTCAATAAATTAAAAGATGCAATGGCTAGCGACAAGGCAATTCAGAAATCATTAAATAATGATGATTTAAAAAACATTCAAATCCCTATACCGCCAATTACCATCCAGCAAAAGATAGTTAAGGTTCTTGATATGATACAGGAGGGGATAGAGATTGATGAGAAAATCATTGAAAGGACAAAAGAACTTAAGAAATCACTGATGACAGACCTTTTCAAATATGGAGCACCGAGTTTTAGAAAAGGAAGGAAGTTAAAGAATACTGAAATTGGCGAAATTCCTGATGATTGGAAAGTGGTGAAATTAGGAGAGGTGTGTGAGAAAATTGAATATGGTCTATCTAAAAAGGGTGAAAAAAAAGGACAAGTTCCTATTTTAAGGATGAATAATATTGGAGATGGGAAAATAACTATTACTGATATTCAATATGTGGATTTAACACCAGATGAATTTAAAAAGTTCAAATTAGAAAAAGGAGATGTAATTTTTAACAGAACAAATAGTATTGATTTGGTTGGGAAGACAGCACTTTTTAATTTAGATGGCGATTTCATTTATGCCTCTTACTTACTAAGATTAAAACTATTTAGAAATTTGCTATTCCCAGAATTTTTAAATTTCTATTTTAATTGGGATAAAATTCAGAATTCGCTTAAAAAATTGGCTTCAAGAGGAGCGAGTCAAGTTAATATAAGTGCTACTCGTTTATCTACTTTCCCCCTACCTCTACCCTCTCTACCTGAACAAAAAGAAATAGCAGAGATATTGAATGTTGTTGATGAAAAGATTGATATTGAAAAGAGAAAAAAGACGCTTTATGAGGAGGTATTTAAATCTCTTTTGAATAAAATAATAAGTGGAGAGATAGATGTTGAAAAAATGGAGTTGTAAAAATAAAAAAATTTATACTTTTAAAAACAATAGTTTTGAAAATCTGGCAGGACATAGAAAACAGAGGTCTTTAGATGGAAAAATATGAAAAGAAGTTGGTAGAGGATTATATAGGAGAAAAGTTAGAAGAAATCGGGTGGAAGTTTGTAGTTGCAGGAGAGTTAAAAAGGGAAAGCACAAGAGAACCCTTATTGTTTGAAAATCTCAAAGAAGCAATTACAAGGATTAACAGAGACAAAAATATTGGAGATGAAGAGATTAAAAAGGTGATGGATGAGATTAAACTCCTTCAGAATGAACAGGAAGGTATTAAAAAATTCCTGCACTATCTAAAATATGGGATAGGGATAAAGTTTGAAAAGGAAAGAGTGGTTAAAATCGTTGATTTGATTGACTATGAAAATCCTGATAATAATGAGTTCATCTTTTCAAAACAGGTACATTTTAGAGGAAGTGATTTAATTATTCCTGATATTGTTCTTTATGTAAACGGAATCCCACTGGTAGAGATTGAATGTAAAAGCCCTGTTGATATAAGAACTGACTGGCAAAGTGGTTATAATCAGATTAAAAACTATGAGAAGATTGTGCCTGAACTTTATAAATATGTTCAGATTGGCATCTCTCTCTGTGAAAAGGTCAGGTATTTCCCCATAGTTCCGTGGACAGAGAAAGGGGATGTATATATATGGAAGAAGGATAAATTGCCTGAAGATGAAGCAATAATTGACTTTCTGACTCCCTGCACCTTACTTGATATTTTGAGGAACTTTTTGTTTATAAGAGAGCAGTATGGAGAGATAAAGAAGGTGATATGCCGATATATGCAATATAATGCAGTCAATAAAATTTATAATAGGGTTATTGGAAACATAAAAGGTACAGAGGATAAAAACAAAGGATTGATATGGCACTGGCAGGGTTCAGGAAAGACATTAACTATGATTTTTGCAAGTCATAAACTTTATTTTGATAAACATCTTGAAAATCCAAGTATATTTATTATCGTTGATAGGAAAGAACTTGAAGAGCAGATGAAGGAAGAACTATCATCTTTAAAACTTAATTTTTCTTTTGAACTTGTTGAGAACGTAAGAGGGCTTAAAGAGATTATCACTTATGACAATTTTAGGGGGAAGAGAGGTGTATTTTTAACTCTAATCCATAAGTTCAGTCCCGATGAAAAGTTCCTCCCGGAAGAAATACCAAACTCAATATCTGAAAGGAAAAATGTTATCTGTTTCCTTGACGAGGTTCACAGGTCTCAATATGGCTTGCTTGCAGCGTGTATGAAGAGTGTCTTGAAGAATGCCTTTTACTTTGGGTTCACAGGGACACCAATCTCTGAAAGAGAAAGAAATACATATATGGAATTTGGTTATCCTTTGAAGGAAGAGGGGTATCTTGATAGATATTTCCTTGACCAGTCCCAGAGAGATGGTTTTACAGTTCCCTTAATCTATCAACTCAGGTTGGAAAATCTCCATATAAATGAGAAGGACATTAAATTTTTTATTGAGAAGATAGAAGAGGACGAATTTAAAGGAGATGTTGACTTTTATCCTGATGTGAGTGAAAGGGTTCGCAAAAGGTTAAACTACATAAATGTGATTTTAGAGAGTGAAAATAGAATTGAAAAAATATCTAAGGACATTGCAGAACATTTTAAGGAGAATATAGATGGAAAATTTAAAGGAATGGTAGTTTGTGGAAGTAGAAAAGCGGCGGTTTTATATAAGAAGTATCTGGACTTGTATTTGCCACCTGAATATTCTGAAGTTGTTATGACATTTGGGCTGGGAGATAAAGAACCCATAAAATCATTTTATTCTCTATGGAAGATGAGACATCCGGAGTTTCCAGATGATGACAGAAAAATTAAAAAGATAGTTGAGGATTTTAAAGAGAAGGAGTTCCCTAAAATTATTATTGTAACTGATATGTTGATAACTGGCTTTGATGCCCCAATTTTACAGGTTATCTATCTTGATAAGTTATTAAAAAAGCATCGGCTTTTGCAGACAATAGCAAGGACAAACAGACCCTATAATGATATGAAAGAAGCAGGGCTTATTATTGATTATGCAGGAGTCATAAAACACTTAAATTATGCATTGAGGGAGTATTATAGGGGAGATGTTAAGGGTTTATTATTTGATTTCAATTCCCTGTTTGAAGAATTTGAAGGACTGATTGAGAATATGAGAGGGATGTTTAAGGGGATAGGATTAAAGATTGAAAGAGAAAATCTTCTTGAAGGGGTGGAGATATTAAAGGATGACAGAATAAGAGAAGAGTTTTTTAGCGAATATAAAAAGGCAAGAAAAATTTTTGAACTACTCACATCTCATTCCCAAAAACTGAAATATCTAAAAGAATTTAAGTGGTTCACTGCTGTCTATGAATACTACAAAAAATTAACGATGGATGAGGAAGAAGAGAAGTATATTGAAAGGTTTTTTAAAAAGACCTTAGATATAGTCCATAAGAGTTTTGAAGTTGAAGAGATAAAAAATGTGCAGGCAATTTCTAAAATTGATTTGAAAAATATAGAGAAACTGAAAAAAAGTTTATTACCGGAAAAAGAGAGGGTTATAAATATCATCTTCGCACTCTCTAAACTTGTTCTTGTTGAGAAATTAAAAAGTCCTGCCTATAAATCAATTGCAGAAAGGGTGGAAAACCTGATAAGGCAGTGGAAAGAAAGAAAATTTGACACAGAACTGTTATTTGAAGAAGAAAAAGGGATAATTAGAGAAATTGAAAGAGTAGAAATAGAGAAAGAAAATCTTGGGTTTGACGATTTTGACTATGGCATTTTTTCAATTTTGAAGGATGATATTAAAGAAAAGGAAAGGATGAAGATAAAAGAATATGTTGAAGAGATTAGGAAATTGATAAAAGA
This sequence comes from bacterium, assembly GCA_035406305.1. Lineage (GTDB taxonomy): Bacteria > Ratteibacteria > UBA8468 > B48-G9 > JAFGKM01 > JAAYXZ01. Next base: position 5,983 of record DAONKS010000040.1, read on the forward strand.
GGATATGATTGAAAACTGGATGGAAAATCCTGCCCTGAAGCAGAATATAGAAAGGAAGACAAGAGAGTTCTGCTTAAAACTAAAGAATGCATACGGACTCAGTTATGAAACCTTTGATTTACTCCACAAAAAACTGACTGACTTTATAAAAGAATATGCAGGTTAAAGATTTTTTAGTAATAGAAAGAAGGGTTGTGTATCCGAGGATAGAGTTGAAGGGTGTACCTACTTTAATTCTACCCTGTGGTCGTAATGTTAACCCGGAAGAAATAATTGAAAAACACGGGAACTGGATTGAGAAAAAGTTACAATTTATTGAGGATGTAAAGAAGAAGTATAAAAATTGTAAGGTCTATAACAGAAGCGATGAGGAATTTAAAAAATTGGTATTGAAGTTGATAGAAGAGTATTCTGCGAAGATTGGGGTTAGGGTCAAAAAGGTTATTTTCAGAGATATGAGGTCAAAATGGGCAAGTTGCAGGAAAAACGGTAATGTAAGTTTTAACCTGAAATTGAAATATCTACCTCTTTCTTTAATCAGGTATGTTGTCTTTCACGAATTAGTCCACCTAATATTCCACCACCATAAATCCAGTTTCTGGGAATATGTAAAAAAAGAGTTTAAAAATCCCGAACGGTACGAAGAGAAGTTATTTGGCTACTGGTTTTCTATTCAGTTGATAGATTGACGGAGGGAGAAAGATAGGGTAAGATAAAGGGGATGAGGAAAAATTGGAGATGGCTTCTGGGGGCAGGTTTTTTCCTTTCTATAAGCACGTTTCTGTATGCACATCTGTGTGATAATGTGTTCAGGCAGGCGGACTCCCTGATAGTAAAACCTGAGACATATTCTCTTGTTGTAAAGGACAGCACTACCTTTAAGATATTCCTGCAAAACAATATGGACAGGGGTATTGCAGAGATAAGTTTGGTACCTGAAAGCCCTGCATTTGACTTCTCGGTTACCCCTTCAAAGATGTCCATACCAAAAGACAGGCAGGTATATTTTGAGGTAACAATCTCTCCAAAACCAGGCGTAAAAACAGGCAACTATCCTGTAAAATTTCATCTTGTAGGCGGAGGAAGAGAATTTAAGTCATTCACACTTGAAGGTTTGGCAGGAGAAAAAAAAGGAGATACGATTGACATAAGTAAACTCCCTGTTATAAGACCAACCACAGCACCACCTGTAATAGATGGCTCTTTTGCTGATGAGTGCTGGAAGACCGCTGCTATGCTTTCAAATTTTTGCTCATCAAAAGGTTCGGAGGCATTCTATAAAACCTGGGTAATGATGACCTTTGACAGAAACAATCTTTACATAGGTGTCTTCTGTAAGGATGAGGCTATAGAAAAACTTTCATCCGAAGACCGTATAGAAGTCCTTATCTCCCCTCCTGGAGATGGCTCTGGTTTCATTATGTCTTTCTCACCTTCAGGTGAACCGGTATATAAAAGATATGACGCAAGAAAACAGGTCTCGCAGTGGTATGTATCCGATATAAAATATGCGGGGATAAAAAAGGAGACATACTGGTCTATGGAGATAGCCGTACCCCTTTACCTGATTAAACTACCAAAAGAGAAAGAGGTCTGGAATATACGGCTTACAAGGATAAAGGCAAGCGGGACAAGAGAGACCAGTTTCTGGGCAATGGATACCACAGGATATCATCAGGAAAAAGATATGGGAAAGGTTGTTTTCATACCTTGATGAATAAAAATATAATTTTGTCTGTCTTTTTTTTCACAGGGATTTTTGTAGGCATAGCAGGAGAAAAATTGCAGGTGGATTTCTCCTATCCATCACTGAAGGGTGATTTTTATGTCAATGGTAAGGCATCATTCCCACCGGGCATCGTGAACTCTGAAGAGAACATTTCTATTCAGGATAAGCAGACAGGAGAGGAAGTCCCGACAAAAATAATTGTTGTTGAAAGGTGGCCTGATGGTTCTTTGCTTGAAGCAGAGATACTCTTCCCTGCAAATGCAAAGAGGCAGAGAAATTATATAGCTGTCTGCGGCAGTGATATAAAAAGAAGGAAAAAGTTCACACAGACAGCGGTACTGCCCATAATAAGTGCTTCCATAGGAAAAACACCACAGACAACAGAGTCAATTGATATGGCTGTAGGAGAACTTCTGGTAAAGGTTGATAAAAGCCCTGATATAAGATACTACTGGTATGCTCTTCCTATGGGGATACTGCTTTTTCTGACAGTTTACCGGGCAGTAAGAAATGTAAAGGGATAATGAAAAACAGGATTACTTTCATCAGACGGATAGTCCAGATTATATCTCTGGTATTGCTTGTGTACGGCGGCTATATCTTTAAGACACGGCTTCATACAGAAACAGGGAAGCCACTCTTCCCGGCACTGAAAGCACCAGAAGGGTATATGTCAACTACAAAATTTAAACAGGGCTCTATCCTCTGGCCTTCTGGAGACAATCCTGTGCTGGAAAACTATCCGCCATCGCTTGTGTGCAGATTTAATCCAAAAGGTGGGCTCTTCAAGGCATGCATCTTCCACTTTATCTCTGAAAACCTCACCTGGCAGACACACATTAAATATCTATTACCACACCTTACATTATTTATCCTTCTCTGTTTTCTCTTCGGAAGGATGTGGTGCGGATGGGTATGCCCTATCGGTACTGTAGGTGATTTTATTACTGCTATCAGAAAAAAGATGAATATACCTGCAAGACGTTTCCCTGATGGTTTCAAAGCAGGGTTGAGGTTTTCTTCCTACGGTATAATGGGTGTTGGCTTTTTTATATCCGGGCTTATCGGCATTCCTAACTTTGCGAGGTTCCAGTGTTACTGGTTCCTGCCGTACTGTCAGATATGCCCTGCACGGCTTATATGTCCACTCTTTGGCTTTATTAAGCCCGGATGGGAGGACTTTGAAACAGCCATTACCTCAATGTTCACCATCCTTGCCTGGTTCATTATGGGTATATTCCTTGCTGCTTTTTATTTTGGGAGACGGATATGGTGTCATCTCTGCCCTGTGGGGCTTATCAACTCATTCTTCAATAAAGGAGCGGGAATTGAATTGAAGAAAAAAGCCGTGCGTTGTAATAAGTGTGGACTCTGTGCAGATGCCTGCCCTATGGGGCTTAAAGAGATGTACGAGAGGAATTCAGATGGTGTTTACAACCAGAACAACTGTATTATGTGTATGAGATGTGTGGAGATATGCCCAAAGGAAGGGTGCCTCTCCGCAAGTTTCTTTGGGAAAAAGATAACAGAGTCAAAACTTAAATAAAAGGGAGATACCCCTGCACCCAAAACCTATCCTCACAGGGGAAAGGAAAGAGAGAGGAAGAAGATTATGAGAAAAGAAAAGACGTTTATAGGAGAACAGTATATAAATTTTTTGAAATATCTTACAGGGAAGAAAAGGGATATTTCTCCTGACTACAGAAGAGAAGCAGAGAGATACAGAAAGGTTTCAGGATTAAAAGGTATGGACTACTTTTATGATACTGTTGCCAGTAGAAAGATAGAAACTGATAGACCTGTCGTTGGATATTTCTGTAACAGTGTGCCAGAAGAAATCATTATTGCAGCAGGGGCAACTCCTCTGAGATTATGTAATCAGGATATGCACTGTGCTGAAGCGGGGGAAGAAATAATACCCGGTGATATATGTCCTGTAATAAAGGCAATCTGTGGTGGTTTTCAGCAGGAGATAAAACCTGACATACTTGTCATTTCGGCAACCTGCGACGGCAAGGTAAAGTTAGCAGAGATACTAAGCCCTTCTTTTCCCGACATCTACTTTATTGATATACCGAGGAACTCTGACTATGTAAAAAATATTGATGTATGGGAAAAGAGTTATCTCAATTTTTATGAGTACCTGAAGGACAGATTTAATGTAAAACCGGGGAGGAAAGACCTGATAAATGCCTGCAGGATTACAAATGAAAGGACGAAACTATTCAGGGAGATATACCATCTTCGGGCAGAAAAAACAGGGGTGATAAACTCCTTTGATTATTTCACCCTCTCCTCTGCATCTTTCTTACTTAACCCTTCTGACTGGACAGAACACACGAAAGTTTTATATAACGAATTGTTAAACAGAGGAACAAAAGAAAAAGAGTACAGAAAGAAAGTTTTGCTCTCCGGTTCTCCCATCATCTTTCCAAATTTCAAACTTCTGGATATTATGGAGGATGCCGGTTGTTATGTCGCTGCTGATACTATGTGTTCCTCATACGGGCACCTGTTTGACCCGGTTGAGATAGACGAGGAAACAGAGGGAGGTATTATAAGAACACTTACACTTAAATATATTGCTCCGAGTATATGCCCCTGTTTTTTAGGGATTGACAAACTGATAAATGCTATACTTGAAAATGTGGAGAGGTATGGGCTGGATGGTGTTATTTATTACAATCTGCGGCTCTGCAATGTTTTTGAGATGGATATACCCATGCTGAGGAGTATACTGAAAGACAGGGGGATACCTTTTCTTGCCTTAAAAACGGACTTCAGCAGGGAAGATACAGGGCAGTTAAAGACAAGAATAGAGGCATTTATGGAGATGTTAGGATGAGAATACCACTCACCCTATCCCTCCGCCTGCGGCGGACAGGTCTCTCCGCCACTAAGACATTGGCAGACTTACACCCGTAGGGGAGAGGATTAAGGAGAGGGGGTAAGAGGGAAGAGAAAGAAAAATGGGGATAAGGAAATTGTCAAGGATAAAAAAATGAAGATAAGAGCAGGCATAGATATAGGGTCAGTGACAACCAAGTGTGTTATTGTGAAAGACGGTGCTGTTTCAGGAAAAGCACTTTTGAGAACTTCACTTGATACAGAAAGATGTGCTGAGGATGTCCTCCGTAAAGCCACAGAAGAGGCAGGAATAAAAACAGAAGAGATAAAAGAGATTATATCCACCGGCTATGGAAGGCGTCAGTTCAAAAGGGCAGGCAGGATTATCACCGAGATATCAGCAGTGGCAAAGGGTGGATACCTTCTTGGAGGGGAAACAAGATGCCTTATAGTGGATGTGGGCGGACAGGATACGAAGGTGGTAGAGGTGGATGATAAAGGAGAGGTAACTGACTTCCTTATGAATGACAAGTGCGCCGCAGGGACTGGCAGATTCCTTGAGATTATGGCTGATGTACTTGAAACAGACATAAAAGGGTTTTCTTCACTTGCAATGTCTTCCAAAAATCCTGTGAAGATTAACTCAACCTGCAGTGTATTTGCTGAAAGCGAGGTAATATCACTTATCACATCATCAACAGCAAGGGAAGATATAGCTGCAGGGCTTTTTAATTCCATTGCCTCAAGAATTGCTGCAATGGTCAGACAATTTGGACATACTGACATAATATTCTTTTGCGGGGGCGGAGCAAAAAATCCTGCTCTGAAACACTCTCTTGAAAGAATACTTGAAAGGGATGTTGTTGTCCTTCCGGAACCTCAATTTGTTGTTGCATATGGTGCAGCGATGACGGAATAATCAAAGGGACATGATTATCTCCAGTGCCTTCCTTTCATAAATACCCTCCCATTCAGGAGCCAGCAGACATTCTGTAACTTCATAGCCACCCTTATCATAATGAGAAGCAGGAGGACCATAGTGCAGATATCCATTTGAATAAGCAGCCACAAAGGTTTTTCTGTATGGAGATGCCCTTTTAATGTTCAATCCCACCTCTGTCAGAAGTTCGGCAGGAGAGGTTATGATAACACAATCACCTATTTTTATACCCTGTACTTCACACATCACATATTCGCCAGTTTCCCTTACTATCTCCTGGTGCTTCTTCAATGTCTCTATGTCATCCTGTAACTTTACCAGTTTCTCCATCGTATAGATATTTTTCAGGTATTTTTCAATATTCCTTCTGTTTTCTTCATCCAGAAACAGAAACTCATCAGAACCCCTATTTTCTGAGTGAAGGTATCTGTATGAATAATCTGAAGGATATTCAGGGTGGAGATTATATTTTATATATAATTCAAGGAATGTCTTTATGTTCAGGGATGTGAACCTCAATGATTTCAAAAGTTCTGCCTGTTCCCTCTCTAATTTTTCAATAACTTCAGGGAAGTCCCGGCGGGTGGGTAGTTTTATCGTTTCAGAGAGAACCTTTAAATCTATGCCCTTTTCTGTTTTTATTTCCCGTAATGCCTTCAGGGTGCTTAATCCCAGCATCGTCCCAAACTGCTCTGTATTTCTCGGATGATGGACATCCTTATAAAGGATATCGCAGACATCACCACCTGCGCCCTGTAAAAATATTGCCATAGCACCATCCCCGAGTGTCTCTTCAATAACCTTTGAGGCAAAGCCAGGGAAATATGCCGAGATATATCCACCCGGCACCCCTGAAAGCGGATGACAGGCAAAATTATATATAATCGCCAGTGGCTTCCCATCTATACGGTCTATTCTGACAATCCCTATACCATTATCAACAGGTCCAAGTTCTTTCACCTCTTCATCAGGTGGAGATGGATAGGCATGCCTTATCGTCCAGTGTCTTCCATTTTTTAACCTGAGCGTCCTGTTGATGGATATTCTGTCCTCATATCCAGTCCCTGAACCCACCATTACCTCAACCCTGCTGTGAAATGCCCTTTTCACGGCATCAAATACTCTTTTTACCTGTTCATCATCACTGCAGAGCAATCTGCCCGGGGGATGTGTATGGGATGCGTTTACAAGAACATTACTGCCAGGGATATCCAGTTCTGTCTGGATTTTTTCACGCAGGGACGGTAAAAATTCTTCTCCGACATCATAAAGCATATTTGCGGATATCCGTCTTCCACCTATCGCTGTTGTATCCATTGAGATAATTACAAGATATGTCTCGCCATCTTCCAGAACAAGCGCTTTCGCATAAAGAGGGTCGTGAATCTTTGCAGATTCTGCTGTCGTTGTAATATCACTCTTTGCAATCCCTGCCTTCAGCACTCTCTTAACGGTTTTCATCTCTGTGAAAAGTTTTTCTGAAGTGGATAAAACTAAAAATTTCTGTCAGCAGGTTTACCCGCTGAAGTTTTAGTAGGCCGCGCAGGACTCGAACCTGCCACGCCCGCCTTAAAAGGGCGGTGCTCTGCCAGATGAGCTAGCGGCCCAAATTTCAGAAATGATTATTATAAAGCATTTTTTAAAAAAGGTAAAGGGTAATTGGTAAATGGGCTTATAGATAGTTACCACCCCTGTTTAACAAATTTGGAGAGATTTATTAAAATAGCCGGTATACCGATGAGATAAGGGAGCATTTTAATCTGCCTGACTTATTGAGAATTAACTAAATTAGATAAAATCTCTACAGGGTGTGTCCTTAATTTTTCTTCTCGGAGTGGTAACGGTTTCCTCGTCCCTTACAAAATTGTTTGAAGAAATTTGGGGTTTCAGGTAAAATATACCACCGCGGGGCGTAGCGCAGTCCGGTTTAGCGCGTCCGCCCTGGCGGAAGGTCCTCGGTTCAAATCCGAGATAGAATTTAGCAGGTAGATGTAGTAAAAAATAGTAATAGTTAGAAATTAAAATTCGGGGCGTAGCGCAGTCCGGCTTAGCGCGTCCGCCCTGGCGGAAGGTCCTCGGTTCAAATCCGAGATAGAATTTAG
>DAONKS010000040.1:13700-13802 GCA_035406305.1 bacterium
AATAGTAATAGTTAGAAATTAAAATTCGGGGCGTAGCGCAGTCCGGCTTAGCGCGCATGGTTTGGGACCATGAGGTCCTCGGTTCAAATCCGAGCGCCCCGA
>DAONKS010000041.1:0-13551 GCA_035406305.1 bacterium
AGCAATTTATGCCATTACTACCCTGGTGGAGGCGGCGGGTACTGCCCCCGCGTCCTCGCTTCGCTCTTCAGGAGGGGGTGCTTCCCCCTTCCTGATATAGTCCTCCCCCCACTACGGACTACGCGAGGGAAAATACTTTTCCCTCTTACCCTTTTATGTCCGCGGGGAGAGAATTTTTATCTGCCCTAGTTGTCAAGCAATTTATGCCATTACTACCCTGGTGGAGGCGGCGGGTACTGCCCCCGCGTCCAGAAAGAGCATTGATAAGGCATCTACCTGTGTAGTCCGGAGTTTTGTCTGTAAGAAAGCATCCATCTCCAGACACCGTATGCTTTCCGCAACCTTTTTGTCAATTCCCTTCAAGGAGAAAGGTAAACCCTGAAGAGAATATCCTCTTTGCCGACCCATTCCACAAGGAGGAGGATGCCCCTTTATGGATGGGTGACTGCATTATTTATGCAGCCAGAGCGTTTGCCGTATTGGCAGTTATTTGTTGCCGTGTTTTAAAGAGCCCACGACAAACTCTACAGGCTACCTTATCCCTGCAACCTTCCTGTCGATACCTGTATCGCCCCCCTTACAAGAATATACCTTAAAAACCGCTCTCTGTCAACCCTGTTTCATCCTTCTTTCAATATCCCGTTGCACATCTCTTTCTTTTATCTTTTCCCTCTTATCATACAGTTTTTTACCTTTTGCAAGGGCTATTTCAACCTTTGCCAGTCCCCTTTTATTAAAATACACGGCAAGGGGAATAAGTGTAAGCCCTTTCTCTTCCAATTTCCTGCTCAGTCGTTTTATTTCCCTTTTGCCAAGTAATAACTTTTTCTTCCTTAACGGGTCGGGTTTTTCAAAAGATGCAGGATAGGGTGCTATATAGAAATTATGGATGAAGACCTCCCCATTTTCAATACGTCCAAATGCCTCCTTTATACTACCCTTACCTTCCCTCAATGACTTAACTTCAGGACCTCTTAACACAAGTCCTGCTTCTATCTTTTCCAGTATTTCATAGTTAAAATATGCCTTCCTGTTTTCTATCCTCATCTCTAATCCATTTCTCCTTGTGGTCTTTTAAGGGATATGTTATAGTTTTAAGGATGTATTGTCAATTCTAAGGGGTAAAAATGCGTGTTAAATTTTTAGGTGGTGTAAAGAACGTAACGGGTTCAAAGTTTCTGCTTGAAATATCTGACAGGCGGATTATGGTTGACTGCGGTTTATTTCAGGAAAGAGAATTGAAAGATAGAAACTGGGCATCATTCCCTGTGGAACCTTCTTCAATAGATGCAATTATACTTACCCACGCACACCTGGACCACTGTGGACATCTGCCTAAACTTGTTAAAGATGGTTTTAAGGGGAATATATTTTGTACCGAACCAACCGCTGATATTGCAAAAATTGCTTTACTGGATGCAGGAAAGGTACAGGAAGCAGATGCGGAGAAAAAAAGAGAAAGGCATCTTAAAGAAGAGAGAAAATCACCTTTTCCTGTTGTTCCCTTATATACTGCTGATGATGCAAAAGGTGTTTTTCCTCTTTTAAAATCATATCCTTATGAGCATCCCTTTGAACTTTTTAAGGATGTTTATATATCCTTCCATGATGCAGGACATATATTAGGTGCTGCAATGATAAAATTTGAGATAAAAGATACGGATGGAAAAACAAAGAAACTTATATTTTCAGGAGATATAGGAAGATGGGATAAACCTGTTCTTAAAGACCCTACCCTTTTTCAAGAAGCAGATATTGTTTTTATGGAATCAACCTACGGAAATAAAGACCACAAAAGTGAAGAAGAGGCAGGATTTGAACTTGCTGATGTAATAAACACCACCGTCAAAAGAGGGGGGAATATAATAATCCCGACATTTGCTATAGAAAGGACACAGGAAATCCTTTATTTTTTAAGCAGGTTCCTCAAAGAAGACATTATTCCTCATATCCTTGTGTTTGTTGACAGCCCTATGGCAATAGATATTACAGAGGTTTTTGCTAAATATCCTGATTATCTTGATGAAAAAACACAGAAAATGATAAATGGTGGTGTTTCTCCTTTTGACTTTCCTCTCTTAAAACTTACCCGCACCGTTGAAGAATCCAAAAGCATCAATCATATAACCGGTTCTATTGTCATAATGGCAGGTTCAGGTATGTGCACAGGCGGCAGGATAAAACACCATCTTATAACAAATATAACAAGAGAAGAGTCCTCTATTGTTTTTGTGGGATATCAAGCAAAAGGAACACTTGGCAGGGAGATACTTGAAAAACCGGAAAAAGTGAGAATACTTGGCAAAGAGTACAATGTGAAGGCAACGATTAAAGACATTAACGGATTTTCTGCTCATGCAGGTAAAACAGAACTTTTACGGTGGATAAACGGGTTTACAAAACCACCTGAAAAAATATTTATAATACACGGGGAAGAAGAGTCCTCTTTAGAATTTGCAAACACTTTAAGGGAGAAAAACCAGGGAAGTGAAATAATCATCCCTGAATATCTCTCAGAGCATGAAATCTAACTAAAATCAGTTTTTACTTATTACTTTTGACTTTTGCCTTATTACTTTCTTATTACTTTTGCCTTATTACTTTTGACTTTTGAGTTATTACTTATTACTTTTGACTTTTGCCTTAATCAGAATATTATCTGGAAGACGGTCTTTGCAATAAGTGCAACTGCTATAGAGACCATCCCTACAAGTCCCATACCGCAGGAATATCCGGCAAGAATTATAGGGGTATATCTTCTCCAGTTAGGTCCCACCTTTTTCGCAAAGTAAAATCTGCCAAGAAGTGCTCCTGCAAACATTGGTAGTGCCATATGTGGCAACATAGACATCCCACCAATAATTCCATAAAATAAACTAACCGGTGCCTTAAAGAACAGAAGTGCAAAATACAATATAAAACCAATAAGGGAAGAATTAAAGATATACTTAAACTTTATTGCCTCTATCATCCAGCTTCTCCCTCCTTCAACAGTGCTTGTAGCCCACAGTGCTTGAAACATAGCATCCATGGGCCACATCTTCTGAACATAGGGATAGGTTGACGAGGGTATAGGAGCCATCCTCCATATAATTGCCCAGAAGAGGAAACTGCAGAAAAGCATAATAACAAGTGCGGTAAATTCTGCCTTATACCAGGAAGTAAATTTTGTTCTCGTCAGTTCAAGCTGTTTGAACTCCTGGGCAGTCCCGCCATGGTTAAAATATGGTACTGGCGCAAACCATATATCCACACCTTTATATCCGCTCAATATGAAAGTCCCTTCTCTGACCATAGGGAAGGATATACCTCCAGCAACACCTGTGATACCGAACATCCTTGCAGATGTATATGTAAGGAAAGGCGTAAGGATAAAGCCAAAAAAGACAAAAAGTAATACAGGGAATTTAGGAACAAGTATCTTACAAATAACTATATAAATAACCGTTGAAAGTGCCCACAGTCCTATGGCAACATATACAGGATAATCTCCTCTACCTTCAGGAAGTTTTTCCCCTTTGCTTTCTGGATTTCTAATTTTCTCTTTCCTCGCCTTTGAAAATGTCATAACCATCCTTGCTATGCCTACGATAGCAACCACAATCCCACCTGCAATAACAGCATTTATCCAGAAATCAAGGTTAGTTGCCACATTGGCGGGTATGGCCGTCATACCTGGTTGCCAGTTTTTTATAATGCCCGCGTGGTAAAGGATAGGATTGCCTATGGTTTTTGCCAGAACCGCCCCTATAAAAGAGCCCGTTACAACCCAGAAAGGAAGTACAAATCCTGTAAGGACCACTCCCAGTTCTGTCATAAAACCAAGCATTGAAGAAGGGAATATATCACCCATCTTTGCTGTAAAGTCAACCCAGGGTATAGGCAGAAGCTGAAATGGTTTTGTCATAAGCAGCCCTGTAACAGTGGGGATAACCACATAAAAAGCACCAAATATAACCCCTATCATAGCTGAAATACTGAATACCCTCCACCGCCAGGTCTCTTTCTTGCCACTTACCTCAGCAAGGGCAATAGCACCTTCGGAAGCCACAGGTGCCATAGGAAACGGTAATTTTTCCCTATCACTTGTCAGACGGAAAACTGTATATCCAAGTGTAAACTTATTTATCCTGAAAAGAACATTATGGATTATAAGTAAAAGTATAGGGACTGCCCATGCACGGTTGAGAAATGTCCTTTTCAAGATTGCCTCTGAACTGGCAGGAGGCACCGCCCATAAAGGCATATATTTATGAAGTTTAAACGACTGTGCATATGGTGATTGTATAAGATATTGTTTCCATATCAGGTCGCTGAATGCACCCCCCTGAAGGGTAAGCCCCGCTGTTCCGAGAACAAGTCCTGCGCTTACAAGGGATGCAGCAAGGATATATATAATGTAAACCTCCTGTTTCTTTAGTTCAATAAAAGACCTTTTTGCTATTTCTACAAGAAGTATAACGGTCACCCACTGCGCAGCACCCGCGATTCCACCACCTGTAATAAGACCTAAATATATTGCTCCGGGAAGCATAATGAAACCGATAAAAAGGGCTGCTACCACCGTCCTGATGTTGAATCCATCCTGAAACGGTTCTATCTTCTCAGGTTCAAAATGTACAACTTCTTCTATCTTTTCTTCTGCCATTGTTCATCCTTTGTAAATATTCCACTCTATTAATTCATACAAGTTTCAGAATCTTCTCGCCCTGTTCTGCATACTCCTTTTTAACATCACTGCTTACAGTTCTCCAGATAAGGAACTGTTTTCTTATTCCATCAAGGAACCTTCTGTTAAGCCGTTTCCAGTCAGTGGACTCTCCACTTGTCCTTATCATACCGAGGTTTATCGTATAAAATTCATACTGTCCCATTGGTTCCATTATTACCTTAAGATGCTGGCTTACTCCTAAATCAAAAGGTGCAAGCCATACATTTGTATCTATAATATATCTGTTTTTACCTGATTGCAGTTTCTCATAACCGAGTACGGCTCCACCCGTATAAAAGTTCCCCAGAGAGACATCCTGGTAGGAATTGAAATAGTCAGTTAAAAATGTCGCAAGTCCAAGGACTTCAATTTCTGCAACTGTAAAAGGAAATTCAAATTCCCAGTTATCACCCTTTGGTTCAGGAAGTATCCATCTTCTTGTCACATCGGGCACGGCCATCTGGGCTGCCTTTCTTGCAGGATAAAGCGTTGAGAGTATCACCGTGATAAATATAATAAGGGTTGCAAAGACAGCAGAAAGAGAAGAATAGTTAAGTACCAGTCCCTTTAACAGTCCTGTCACCATAAGAATTCTGGCAACAACCTGACCTAAAAGATATCCTGCGACAGACCCCATAACCGCATACACCATTGATTCTGCAAGAAACAGTGATGAGATATGTACTGGAGCAAGTCCAACAGCACTATATGTCCCTATCTCCCTTATTCTTTCATAGACCGCACCAAGCATAGTATTGAGGACTATCAGAGCAGCTATAAGAATGGGGATGATAAGGTTGCTTATCCCGGAAAAGGATGTAAGTCCCATACTGCTATATACATAGGTTTTCTCTCCAATCCCTGCAAAAATGATAACTGCGAGTTTTGATATAAAACTCTCTACAAGCCCTTTACCATTAACTTCATCGTTAAATTTAACTGCTATAGACTGGAGTGTGCCCTTCATATTCATAAGTGTTCCAAAAGGAAGTATAGCAATATTTTCCGCTTCGTTATGAACAAATGATTCCAGTTTTGCCTGTGATGTAAAAACCTGCGCCGTCTTTTCCATTTTTATCTTCGCTACTTCCCTTTCAGGCAGAACCGAGAAATCAACAGGGGTAATCCTTTCGTCATCCATGTCTTTGATCTCATTGAGTATCTTTTCATCAAAAACCCCTTTTAAGACAAATTCTCTGCCATATATCCATATCCTTGCGTTACCGATATCTGAATCTGTTATATGAAGTTCCTTAACCGTCTTCTTTGAAAGGATAACTGATTTTTCGTAAGCATCACTGAACCATTCCCCCTTTACTATAGCATTTCTGACAGGGGTAATCTCCTGCGGAGAAAGCCCTAAGATACCGGATGCAAATGTAGCATTGTCCCTGAACTTTATCTCAACAGCTGTTCTGTATCCGAGTTCATCAAGGACAAACCATGCTCTGGGTGCAATAATACCATTCTCTGAAAATTCATTTTCTGTATATTCCAGTGCAGTTTCCATAAGCGGTGACCATGAACGGTCTCTGAGTAAAATTCCCTGGTAGAGTGGTTTATAAGGTCTTACAATCTGGTTATACTTCATATATGACTTGATAGAGGTAAATGAAAGCACTGTAAATGTAAGAAGGATTAATGTGATGGCTGTAAGCATGGTTCTGATAGGCCTTCTCTTCATATTGGCAACGCCGAGAGAAAACGCTGTCGCTGTCGCTGTAACCCTTCCAACGTCGGTTTCATATACTCTGGAAGATTCCATTTTCAAATGTTTCATCTGCTCTTCAAATTTTGAAGCCACTATTGATAGCACTATAAGAGAAAGTGCAAGGACTATAAATGAAAGTAGTATTACCTCAGGAGCATTTGTCAGTTTGAAGGCAGGATGGACTATCCGCATAATCCAGTAAATAACAATAAAGATACCGAAAGTGCCTGCAATTCTCTTTTCAAGTTTTGCAAAATTGAACAACAGCCTTTCTCCAAAATAAGCAAAAGGAAGAAGTAACATAAAATAGAATATAATACCTTTTACAACATCATTGGCTGTATTTTTCACATCGGGATAAGCCCTGCATTCAATCGCCTGTGACTGTCTTGAATACTTCAAAAATTCGTACCATTGTTTATTCTGTCGTGCTACCTCTGCTTTCTCTAATAATTTTCTGGATTCCTTCTGAAGTTCTGCGAGACGCTCGTTTTTTATCCCGAACTGCTCAAAGTTCTCTCTTCTGTATGTATCAAGAATTATCATATCCCTGGCTGATTGGTATGGTGTGTTATATATAAAAGGCGTACTTCCCACATCAAACCCAAGCCCTTCTGATGTCTCTTTACTTCCTTCCTGTGAATTTAAAAGAAGCAGGCGCTTACCGAGAGGTCCGGCCTGTCCGAGAATCTTAATTCGCATATGTTCCCTTGCAAATACACATCCCATAGATTCAGAATAGGAAGTCCACATAAAAGGGATAAATGCAGGATATTGCAGATAATATCCATACTCATTTGGAACACTATTTGCCATATCAAGCACTTCTATCTTATCTAACTGAACAAGATACTGAGGGTCTATGAGGCCTGTAAGAGAAATCATCTTTGATTCAAAGAGCACTATCATCCAGTCCTTTTCTTTATAGTCCATTGATACCAGAACAGGATACTGCCCCGCTCCGCCTACTCCGAGGTCAGGAGAAAGAACAATATCTCCTGTATCTCCATCTATATAAAAAGCGGATAGTGTTATGGTATTACCCGCACCAAGTGAAGAAAAAACAGCCTTTCCTTTTTCATCAGTCATCCCTATAAGGGTATTTCTAACCCCTATGGATGTCTTTCCCAGTATTACGGTGCCAGCAGGCTGTAACCTTGGTATCACAAGTGCGTTAACTACAGGCTCGCTTGGAACAAAACTTTTGGTAGGGTCAAATGTTACTATTTTTGAATTAAGTGTATAAAGATTATCCTTTATCAATCCTAAATCAATCTCGGGGAATAAATCAGGGTCATTAATTGCAATTTTCAGAATCTCTTTAAGAAATAATGTCTGTTTTGTTATATTACCAATGTTCAGGTTTTCATAAATATCCACAGGGGTATCAACACGCCATCTGCCGTCATTAACAGTTATAAACGAAATCGCAGGATTACCAGAAAGGATTATCAACTCACCGTCTGTCCGGATTTTTTCAGGAAGGAATGTCTGCCATATAATTCCTCTTTCCGGACTTATCCCGTTTACCAGAGGCGTTTCTGTTTTATACCCCAGATATCTGCTCACCCTATCTGCATATTCCATAAACTTTCTGCCATATGGCGCAAATACCCTCTGGGTATAAAAGTCATAAGAATTATGCCAGATTCCTAAACTTTCCGAACCGTCTGAAAGGTCAAGTCCTATGAAAAGTTTTGGCTGTATAATATCTTCTTCCGGTATTCTTTTTCTGAAGATTGGTTCCTTCCTCAGGTGTT
Organism: bacterium; assembly: GCA_035406305.1. Lineage (GTDB taxonomy): Bacteria > Ratteibacteria > UBA8468 > B48-G9 > JAFGKM01 > JAAYXZ01. The sequence goes on from DAONKS010000041.1 coordinate 8,183, forward strand.
TCTGGATAAACTCATTTATCCCCCTCATTGTCTCAAAATGTGAGGAGGTAGCGAGAAAAATTATCGTCCTTGCAGGCGGATTTACACTGAAATAGTCAAGAATATCCAGAAGTGCTGATATCCCGCAGGCAGAGGATGCACCACTGGCAATAGCAGGGACAACACCCATGCTGTCATAATACGCCTGCAATATAATAACTTCATCTTTCAATTTCTTATCTCTGCCTTCAAGATAACCATATATGTTATAATCCGTTACTTTCTCCCAGTCCATCCTTCCAGATAACCTGACTTCCTTTTCTTCCCTGGCAAGGTCCATAATCGTCTGGCTATTCTTATAAGCATAGAACCTCGGAATATTAACCGGAATATCTACAAACTTCTGTTCTGCCTGAATCCGTGTTATATCGCCTTTATCTGTGAATATGAAAGCCCTTGCACCCAGCATGGCAAGTGTCTGCCATCTTGTCCCTGAATCGAAGTCAAGAACAATAATGTTGCCTTCTATATCCTTCCCTGTTAAATTCCGCAGGTCTCCATTGCCTCCATATATAAGTTTCCCGGTAAGCCCATCTGGAGGAACAGTGGATGTCCTTACAAGATTTGGCCACAGACAATGGATATCTATCTTCTTGTTATCAACAGTAATATAGGCATACTTTTCAACAGGGATAACAGATTTGAACGCTTCCCTCTTTACTTTTTTAAGTCCCGCTTCCTTGAATTTCTTCTCTATGAAATCCGCTGAGTATCTGTGTCCTTCTGTTCCGGGCATCCGGGAAGAAAAAGAAGAAAAAAATCTTATATATTCGTTGAGACCTTCAGAATGTAAAAACGATTGGTATAAAAAAAAGATGAAGATGGCAGGCAGATAAAAGATTCTTTTATTCATCCTTTAACTCCCTTAATTTTTCCCATGCTCTTCTTGAACCAGGATTGACATTAAGTTCATTAACGAACTCTTTTTTTGCCGCAGGAATATTTCCCTCCTTTTCATACATCAACCCTTTAAGAAAATGAGCATTGCGATAATATCCGTTCATTTCCAGCACTCTATCCAGATTCTTTCTCGCTCTGTTAAAATCTTCATTATAAAAACTTATAAGTGCCAGATTAAAAAAAAGATTAACATTATTCGGAAAATAAGTCAACCCTTTTGAGACATATACTTCTGCATCAGATAGCTGGTTTTTTATTATATAAGCCATCACTATTTTTTCATACAGTTCCGCCTTCTGTTGATAACCCAGTGCCTGTTTCCATACTTCTATTGCCTTATCAATTTCTCCTTCAGAGAAATATCTATCCCCTTGTGTTATAAGTTTACGCGAAGAAGCAACATCCGAATTTACAGAACATCCAATTACAAAAACAATAGAGAGCAGAAAAAATTTTTGTACAAGGGCTTTCATTTTGAGACATCTCTCATTCTTTTCATTCTTCTTATCAGTATCCATACAAGAAGGATAAAAGATATGACCATAAAAATTTTTGAGAAAACTGTTTCTCTACGTAATATTGTAGGCCATAGAGTAAAAATAGAAAGAATAATGAGTATATCTTCCCAGAAAGGTGTCTTTTTATTCATAAGTAATAACTCAAAAGGCAAAAGTTATAAGGCAAAAGTAATAAGTTAAAAGTAATAAGTAATAACTCAAAAGTAAAAAGTTAAAAGGCAAAAGTAAAAAGTAATAAGTAATAACTCAAAAGGCAAAAGTTATAAGTAATAAGGCAACGGTAGCCGCAGACTTCAGCCTGCGAGATATATTCAACACATCTTAAATGGTATGCCTATGCCTTTTACCTTTCCCCCGAACCCCTTTTCAAATCCCTGTCAAAGAAGAGTAAAGTGCCGGGAGGGGGATTTGAACCCGCCACGGCGTCGCTTCGCTCCTCAGGAGGGGGTGTTTCCCCCTTCCTGATTTAGTCCTCCCCCCGACGCAAAATGCCTGGGGAAAATTACCTTCCCCCAGACCCCTATCAAGCCGTGTGTCTTCAAATCCCTGTCAAAGAAGAGGAAAGTGCCGGGAGGGGGATTTGAACCCCCACGGCTTGCGCCATACGCCCCTCAAACGTACGTGTCTGCCAATTCCACCATCCCGGCCAGAGTTACAAACACCCTACATTTTTTCACTTATTATTATATTATTTTTCCTCTTCAAGTAAAGTTCAGCACAGACCTTTGCAAGTTTTCTTACCCGACCAATGTATCTTACTCTCTCGCTTACACTTATCGCCTTTCTTGCATCAAGAAGGTTAAAAATATGAGAAAGTTTCAGTATATAATCATATGCAGGATATAAAACATCCTCTTTCAATAATTTCTCTGCTTCTTTTTCAAACCTGTCAAATATCTCAAAAAGTAAAGAACTATCTGCCTTATCAAAACTGTAAACAGAATAGTCCCGTTCTCTGTCTTTCTGTATCTCCCCATACAGGACATCTTTGTTCCACTGTAACTCATATACACTTTTTTTCTTTTGAATAAAATTTGCAAGACGGTCCAGTCCATATGTTATTTCAACAGAAGGAGGAGAAAGGTCAATACCACCCGCCTGCTGCATATATGTGAACTGTGTAATCTCAAGCCCATCAAGCCATACTTCCCATCCAACCCCCCATGCGCCAAGTGTAGGGGCTTCCCAGTTATCTTCTATAAATCTTATATCGTGCTGTGATGTATCTATGCCTATTGTTTCAATACTTAAAAGATACATTTCCTGAATTTTATCAGGTGGCGGCTTCATTATAACCTGTATCTGATGGTGCTGATAAAGACGCACAGGATTCTCACCATATCTTCCATCTGCGGGTCTCACCGATGGTTCAAGATATACTACATTCCACTTATTATCCCCGAGAATACCAAAAAAAGTAGCAGGGTTAAGCGTTCCCGCCCCAACTTCTACATTATAAGGATGCCAGAGTAAGCATCCCTTTCTCATCCAGTAATCTTCTAATTTTCTCCATACATCCTGAAATGTCATTACCTTATCTTTCATAATAATTCCTCTGTAGATGAATAATTATATGCTACTTATTGTTTTTACGCAACATAGCAGGCATTACAATAGATATCTATTAAACTCTTTCAGGTTTATATTTTAAATAACAAAGGGGAAACCTCTCTTCCACACAATCTTTCCTATGTATAATCCTTTTGTTCTGTGGTGCCTTAATGTAATATCCCTCAGGGGTTTACCACAACTTGTTATGTACCATTTCCCATTGAATTTAAGTATCTCACTTGCATGGGAAGGGGCAAGGAAATAACTATCCCTGCCTTCCCATCTTAAAGGAGTATCAGATATTGAAAACTTTGTGCCATTTCCATGTCGGTAAAAGAGATAGTATCTATCTTCATATTTAATCACACAGGGCGATTCTGTCTTGCAAACAGTCCCTTCATAGAAAGAATGCTTTCTAATAAGGACAGGACCTGCATCCTGCCAGTGAATAAGGTCATCTGAGAAAGCAACTGCAATACAGGAGAGAGTAGGGTCTTTTTTCATATCCGCTACATAGTACATCAAAAAGCCATATTTCTTTTCATATATTATGTGCGGGTCACGGCAGGAACAGGGAGAATTTTTATCCCAGAATGCCCATTCAGTAGAAGGTAGAAATATGGGATTAAATGGAGATTTTTGCCAGTTATAAAGGTCAATGGATGTTGCAAGACACATAAACTGCGCTTTTTCTATATTATGACTGCTATAAAACATATAGAATACTCCCCGGTACTCAATCACATAAGGGGCATATATACCCCTGTTTTCCCATGGAAGTTTCCTGTCGTAAACAAGTGCATCTTCAACCTTTTTCCAGTGGTACAGATCCTTACTTATTGCATGGCCTATTTTTATCTCATTCCCAATATCATAACATCCCTTTCCCACTTCGCCTGATATATAGTAAAGATGATAAACATTCTTGTGTTTGAAGATGCAGTGGTCATTAACATACTCACCTTTATTGTGATAAACATATCTGAAAGATGCTGGCCACCTTTCCACCGGGATAATAAATCCCTTTTTTTCTGCTGTATTACCCATTTTCTCTATAAAATTTCTATCATCTTAAACTAACAGGGATTTCAAACATATAGACCTTTGCATCTGGCATATCTGTTACAAAATACCTGCCTTCTCCTGTGTCAAAATAACAGTTACTGGGAATTGTCCTGCTCTTATTTATCTTATATGCCTGAATAATTTTATTCTTTTTTGTATCCACTAAAACAAGTGTCTCTTCTCCTGTCTTCTCAAGGCGGTTGCCATATAAAATATCTCCCTTCACATCAAGAACCCTGTGGACAAACCTGTTTGGTTCTCCTGCACTTAAAGGATTTAAACTTATGGGATAAGAGCCAAGATATATCTGACCTGTTGATGGTAAAATCCTGAATATCTCCTGATTATACGTCTTGGGCTTGAGTGATACGGGAACAGATGCAATCTCCTGTCCACGTGTATCATACTGAACCAGAACCCCCTGTTTATCCATATAAAGAAGAATGTATTTTCCGTCATTTGATATCTGGATATGCCACTGTCCTGGACCTTCATCAAATAGCGGCGTTGCTCCTTCAGGCTTTATTTTTATACTATCCTTTGTATCTACGTTAAGTATTACAAGGTCTGCTGTTTCAGGAAAACCGGCTGCAATAACTCCTGATGTGTCGTTAAATGCCATATAACTCATTGTATCTGACTTTGAACCGACTATCCCCAGAGATATTGTATCAACAACCTCAAATTTTTCAGTGTCCACTACATATATATTCGCCTCATAGTGACTCATAACATACAACTTTTTTCTTGAAGGAGAAAAAGCCATATCCACAGGCCAGCTACCGGCAATAAGTGTATCAAACTTTTCTGTTTTGAGGTTATATCTGTATATCTCACTTCCTCCAAGCCGGTTCATAATATACACATCTTCTGTCGCTTTATTGTATATTACCTCTTCTGAAGAAGAAGCAACCCTGTACGTAGCAGTCAGTGTCCTTGTATTCCAGTCAATAACTGAAACACTTGCATCCCCACCATTACCAACACATAGGCGGTTATGTACTCTATCAAGTGCTATATTCTGTGCTTCAAAACGGACGGTTGCTGTGGATATATACTTGCCATCCTTAGTTCCGTAGAAGTCCACACAGGATGGTTTACCCCCTTCATTTCTTCCAGAATGACCATCCTTGAATATCAGTGCAATTTTACCGTTATAACATACCATTGCTTCAGGTATATCTGTCATCCTTGTGTTCCACATCTCCTTTCCTGTACTGTCAATACAGCAGAGTACCTGTCCGAGCAGATAAAAATTCCCATTCTCATCTATTGTGAATTCTTTTTCAGGTTTTA
>DAONKS010000042.1:0-7972 GCA_035406305.1 bacterium
AACACCCTTATTTTATTTTTAAAAACAAATTTACACAATTTATTTTATACTACCTAATATTTATCCTTCATACAGGATATAAAACATCCAATCTTGTCCTTGCAGAAAAGGATGGTTTTGTACTTATAAGAGACCTTGCCTTTGGAGGTAAAAACATTACAAATACCGTTGCCTCAGACAGGAAGATATCCCCTGAAGAAGCAGAGATTTATGGTAAAAAAGAAGAGAGCAGGAATGAGATAAAAAAAATAATCTCCGAAGATATTTCAGAACTTCTTCTTGAAGTAAGGACAAGTATGGAATATTTCAAAAACAGAACAGGGAAGTCCCCGCAGAAATTATTTCTCACAGGTGGCAGTTCTTTATTTCCTGGTTTATGTGATACCTTTGGAAAAGAGATTAATACAGAAACTATTATATGGAACCCCCTGGAAGAGTTAGATACAAAGGAGATATTATTGCCACTGGAGTTAAAAAATAAAGGGGTAATATTTGCTGTATCTATTGGGCTTGCAGTAAGGGAAATAAGATGATAGAACTCAATATAATAAAAGGACGGCTTGAAAAATTCAGAAAGAAAAAGATGGTTTTTAACGTTTTTGTAATCTACCTCGCAGGTCTTTTATTTTTATTGCTAATCCTTTCAATGAACCTTTTAGCCAATAAAGCATCTATCTTAAGAATTAAAAAAGAAATAAAGACCATAGAGGATAAAATTGCTGCAGAACAGGAAAAATTTAATTATATAAAAGAGCGAGAAAAGAAAACACAGGAACTGCTGAAGAGTATAAACTTTTTTACAGAAGTAGCAAGAGAACGGGTTCTCTGGTCCCCTGTTCTTGCATTTACAGGAGAAAAGGTGCCTCCAGGAATATGGCTTGATAGATTTACAGTGAAGGATACATCGGACAAACAGAAAAAAGGCGTGATTACAGTATTGATATCAGGTTATGTCTTACCCGGAATGGTTAATGAAAGAGAGGCGATAGACAGGTTTGTAAGAAGTTTGAGCGACGGGAATATATTTACAGATGTCTTTCTTAAAGAGGTCAGAAAAACGACACAGGATGAGATAGAGGTTCTTGCATTCCAGATGGAATGCGTATTAAAACAGAAAAGGGGTGCAGATAATGTCAGTGAAGTATCTGATTAAAAGACACCTTGTCTGGATGATTATATCATATATCGTAATAGGCATTGCGGTTTATATCTTCTTCTTAAGCCCTCAAAAAAAGATTATACAGGAACAGCAAAAAGAAAAAAACGAAATAGAATATGCCTATATGAAGATAACATCATCCCCCTCTTTTCTGAAATCTCTTAATGAAGCAGTAGTGGTAGCTACCCTCAAAAAAAATGACTTTCTATGGCTGGATAAAGATATTGACAGAGGACTTGCCCTATATAACTACCTTTATTCACTCTCAAGAAAAACGAAGGTTGACCTGCTTGAAATAGTATCAGAGGAAAAAACATCCACCACTGCAAAAAAAACTGAAGAAGAAAAGTTATATTACAGATGGAAGGTAAAACTCACAGGCAGCTTCCCAGATATTGTATCTTTTATAGATGAGATTGAAAACAGCAGAAAATTCCTTATAGTAAGGGAGATATATATAAGCAGAGGAAAAGGTCCGTATAAGGGAGCAATATACGAAATAACGTTTCTCGGTCTCAAAAATAACGTTTCTGATAATGGAGAAAATGGAAAGGATAAGTGAAAAACAGCTGACAGGGATTATGGTTTTTCTGACCTGCTTTCTTTTATGGGTGTGGTCCTGCGCTATTCTATGGTCAGGACCTGTAGATAAGCCAGTCAAATCTAAAACAGAACCACGGATTGATGTGGACAGGATTGAAAATGATGCTAAGCGGTTAAGAAAAACTGTTGAAGAACTTGAAAACGTTGTCTCAGGTTCAGGGGTTAGATTGAAAAGAGACCCATTTGCTACACTGGTTATTCCTGAAAAAATATCTCCTATAATAGCCGGAGAGAAAACAGAAAAAAAGGAGGATAAAAAGAAGCAGATTTCATCCGATATTATACTTCACGGTATTGTCTCTGATGGTGATACATCTTTAGCCATTATAGGCAACGAGGTAAAAAGAGAAGGAGAATTTATAGGTGAGTATGAGATATATAAAATAACAGGAGAAAATGTTCTGATTAAATACGGGGATGAGATATTCCCTGTATATATAAAACAATAAAAAAGGAGATGTTAAAATGAAAAGGGAAAATAACCACTTTAAGGATTTTATCATCCCTGTAATTTTATTATTTTTTGCTTCAACAGTTCTGGCAAAGGGAATTACTGTTACATACAATCAGGCAAAGTTAGGGCTTGTGCTTCAAAGTTTAAGCAAGATGACAGGGATAAAACTGATAACAAGCGCTGAACTTGCTGAAAAACCGGTAAGTGCATACCTTGAAGATGTCTCAGGTGAAGAGGCAATTGATTCAATACTCAAGGCAAATGGGCTATACAGGGAAAAAATTCCGGGAACAGATATCTATATAGTTAAGGTATCCGGAGAAACAGTATCACCCTTAAAAAGTGAGACATTCTTTCTTCAGTATGCAAAGGCAGAGGACCTCGGGAAGGTCTTATCTTCCCTGATAAGTAGTAATGGCCAGATTGTCATAGACCCAAGGACGAACAGTATTACTATAAAGGAAACACCTGAATTACTTGAAGAGATGAAGAAGATAGTATCATCTCTGGATAAAACCATACCGCAGGTGGCAATAGAAGCAATCCTCGTGGAATTAACAACAGACAGTTTAAAAAACCTTGGAATAAGATGGAATATTGAAGGGAGCTGGTTCGGTCCACAGATAGATACATCATTCCCGTATTCTGAAAGTTATACAAGAGAAGTGGTAAGTCCCAGAAGGGGAACACTTACCACAGCAACGCAGAACCCCCAATTTACACTTGGGACACTCTCCTTTGCAACACTTACCACCAACCTGAAAATTCTTGAGGATAAGGGAGAGGCAAATATCCTTGCAAATCCAAGGATTACAACACTGAATGATTCTCCCGCAACAATAAAAATTACAAAGAATATGGCTGTAGCACCAAAAGTCACAGAGACAATAGAGGCAGGAAGGGTCGTAACTGAATATGAATACAGGGATGTGGGAGTAAGTTTAAAAGTAGTCCCTCATGTGAATGCAGAAGGTGTTATTATACTTGAGGTTGAGCCCACAGTAAGTTCCGCCACACCTTCCGCCGTCTTCAAGGATGCAGTGGATACCAATGAAAGAACGGCAAAGACAAAGGTAATGGTAAAGAGCGGCGATACCCTTGTAATAGGTGGCCTTTTAAGACAGGATACAACAGGGAAAAAAACAAAGGTTCCTATTCTTGGAGATATATTTCCGTTTCTCTTCAGCAGAACGGATAAGCAGAAAGGCAAGACAGACCTTGTGATGTTTCTTACTCCCCGTATTATTACAGGAGAAGAAGCAACGGTTGAAGCAGAAAAAGAGAAAAGTAGAATGGAGAAGCAAGAGGTAAAGGAATGAAGAGATGGAAAAAGGGATTTACATTAATGGAGGTCCTTTTAGCAACTGTAATAATTGCCCTTGGATTTATAGCCGGTGCTGCCTTTTATTACGCCAATAGAAAAAACCTTTATAACGCCCGCATTGAAAGATATGCCACCTGGTCTGCCATAGAAAAAATTGAAGAAGTCAAAGGTAAGTCCTCCTTACAGGAAGAAGAAACAACAGAGAATATCACATTGGGTGAGCATAACATCCCTGCCAAAAGAATTTTAAATATCACCGAACCTGAAGATGATGATTTAATATGGAAGGTAGAGGTAAAAGTACGTTGGGAAGGAAATAAAGAGGTATCTCTTAACACATATTTATCAAAATGAAAGCGAAAAAGGGTGTAACACTTATTGAATTGATGATAGCACTGATAATTGTAGCAATAGGACTTGTTGCAGTAATAAGTTTTCTCTATGCCTCCTGGAGGGACTTTTATATAAGCGGCGGAATAAAGGCATTGCAGGAGGATATGGACCTGGCAGGTCTCAATATAAAAGCAGTCCTTGAAGAAGCAAATTATTATGAAATACAGGATATCATTGAAGGGAGTGAACCACCCACAGGAAGAAAGATTTATGCAAAATATAGTGAAGATGAAGAAGTGGTATGGGAAAAGGCAATCTATCATCAGGGAAACAAACTTGTTATGGAAGACATAAAAAATACGGGGACATATGCTATTATAAATACATTACAGGATATAAGTTTCTCTGATGCAGGTGAAGAAGATACAGAGTTAATAAATACCGTAAAGGTGGATATAAAGGTCTATAAATCAGGGAAATCGCTTGAAAATAAATTTTCTGTAAAGGTGAGGAATAAATGAGATTATACAAAAGGGGCTTCCTGTTACCAATGGCTGCTATTTTCATATTTATTATGGTCATTGTGGGTATGAGTATACTTTATCTCGGCACACTGGAAAGATTAGCCGTAAAGAAACGATTAAATAGAGAAAAGGCATTTTACCTTGCTGAGGCAGGTGTATACAGGGCATATGCACATCTGAAAGAGGACAGAAACTGGGAACCGGAAGAAGAACCATTACCCCTGGGAGATGGAACATTTACTGTAACCCGTGAAGATGATAATAACAGGATATATATTACTTCAGCAGGACAGGTAAATGGAGTGGAAGAGAAGGTGCAGTTAACACTCGGAAGGAGTGGTGGAAACTCCTGGTCACAGGGACTGTTCGGTTCAATCAGGGTTACTCTTGAAAACAATGTAAAGATATATGGGTATGATTCATCCACCGACCCGTACGGGAATAATCCAGATAATAACGCCCAGGTAGGAAGTATACTTCTTATATCTCTAAAAAACAATTCTTCAATATATGGGGATGCTTCAGTTACTTCTGACGGCTCCATTACCCTTACCAATAACTCAAGAATTACAGGGGACAAAAATACTGATACGGCTTTTGAGGAACCTCTCAATAATCTTCCACCTGTGGAAATTCCTTCAGACCTGCTAACTGCATCTCCAGGGGGTAAACTTACGGTAAGCGGCAACAACACTTATTCTCTCCCCGGAGGGAACTACAGGTATGGAGAGATAACAACCAGTAATAATTCAACTTTAAAATTCACAGGAGAGATAACGAGAATTTATGTAGAAAAAAAAGTGACAGTTGCAGATAATAGTAAGTGGGACATACAGGGTACCCTTATTCTTTACCTTGGAGAAAACAGCAATTTTTATGTCCAGAATAATTCAAAGATAGGAATTATGCAGGGAAGTAATGTCGTTCCAAATCTTCCTGTTGACTTTAGAATTTATTCTGCTTCAAATAAAAACGATGCTGTAATCCTGGAAAATAACTCGGATATGGCAGGTATCTTTTATGTACCCGAGGGAAGGATACTGATAGAGAATAACCGTAAATTTCTGGGTGGTATAGTTACAAACATCCTTGACCTTGCCAACAATGTTAATATCCTTTATGATACAAATCTCATAGATATGGATATAGATGATGACCCTGGTGGCGGAAGTAAAACACTTAAAATTATCAGATGGACAAAACCCAACTGGGTAAACCGCCTGCAATGATTTTTCCCTGAAGTTTGTAACCTGCTTGCTAACCCTTATGATAGAAGAACTTATAAAAAAACACAGGAAGGTTTTTGGAAAAAATGCCACAGAGAAAATAGATACTTTGTTTGTTCCTTACCGTATATGTCCCCTCGGTGCCCATATAGACCATCAGTCAGGAATTGTTATGGGTACCACAATAGAAGAGGGGATATATTTTGCTTTTACTGTGAATAATAAAGGGATTATAAGGATATATAGTATTGACTACAACGACCATATTGAATTTTCTATCAGTGATATTACTGTAAAAACAGGTGAGTGGCACGATTATGCAAAAGGTGCTGTGTATGTACTGAAAGAAAAATATGCAATAAGAGACGGTATTGATGTTGTTATTAAGGCATCTTTCCCTGGTGGGGGTTTAAGCTCATCTGCTGCTATTGCTATCGGATACCTGCTTTTACTTGAAAAGGTAAACGGATTAGATGTGTCTCCTGAAGAGAATATAAAACTTGTACAGAGGATAGAGAACTATTTTATAGGACTTAATAATGGTATCCTTGACCAGTCAATGATTCTTCTAAGTGACACAGAAAAAAACTCTCTGATATATCTGGACTGTAAAACAATTGAATATAAAAAGGTTATTCCTGAAAAAGATGTGGATATTGAAGTAGTGGTTGTATATTCAGGAATAGAACAAACACTTTCTGCAACCGGCTATAACATCCGTGTAAAGGAATGCGAAAATGCAGCAAGATTATTACTGGAATTTGCAAAGATAAAAATACCGTCTATATCTTCTTCCACGGGAGATAAAACACCACAGGTGAAATTGAGGGATGTCCCTGAAGAGATTTTTGAAAGATATAAGTATAAACTGCCAGAGAATCTTAAAAAGCGAGCAATACATTTTTTCACAGAGATGGACAGGGTTAGAAAAGGTGCTCCCCTGTGGGAAAAAGGTGATTTAGAAAACTTCGGGAGGTTGGTAACGGAATCAGGAAGAAGTTCTATTAAAAACTATGAATGCGGCAGCCCTCCCCTTATAAAGATATACGATATCCTTAACTCAACAGATGGGGTATATGGTGCAAGATTCAGCGGTGCTGGGTTCAGGGGTTCCTGTATAGGAATTATAAAGCCATCAGAAGATATCAGGGAAGAAATAAAGAAAAGAATTAGAAAGTATTATATAAAAGATTTCCCTCAGTATGAGAAAATGTTCAGAATAAAATTCTGTAAAACAAATAAAATCCCTTCCTTCGTATAAAAATCCTCATACTAACGGCGGCTACCGTATAGTTTATCTATATCCGGCACTGTCCCGTCTTTCAACCGATAAAGTACCTCTCCTGCCTTTTCAACAACAAGTGTATCTTTCTGTTTCTTATACTTCTCTATATCTATCTCTCTATAGTCCATATAGCCCAGATTTATCTTTTTACATATATCTTCGGATATCCCTGTTGCCAGAACCACATCTATCCTTGGTTTTTCTACTCCATTTATAAATGCCCCTATACCTTTCACATGGGTTGAATGGGCAAGTATACATCCAGAGACATCCTTAAATCTCTCCATCTGTTTTAAGAAATAGTCCCTCGTATGATAACCAACCTTTTCTATCTCTCTGCCATGTGTATGTGAGACATCTTTTACATGGGGAGCGTAAATAATAAGGGTTCCGCCGTCAGCAACGACCGGCTCAAGTTTATACATACATTTACCTGCTGTCCATATATCCTCATACATAGGCGGGGCAATGGAAAGGACTGTTTTATATGGATGTTCAACATATTTGATATTTAACTCAGAAGAAAGGTCTGCTGCCCTTGACCATGCCTCTATATCCCCTCCATAAAAACCATATATATTACCTTCCTTTACCACATAGCATAAAAGAGTTATGGGGGTCTTTATAAAAGATGCCGCTTCATTTAATGCCCTTCTTACAGGTGTATCCTTTGTACCGTTAATCTTCGGATTGGTGATAAGCGCTCCCAGCCAGTGAAACTTATGAAGAAAGTCAGGACCTGATATTCCCGGAAAAAGATATTTGTACCCACCGGAAAACCCCACAACCTCATGAGGAAATACAGGCCCTGCAAGGACAACCTCATCATATGCAAGAACCTTTTTGTTAATGGTAACAGGTATATCCTCTGCCAATAGTCCACCTGAAATCTCCTTAATCTTCCCGGCACTTATAGTTCCTATATGGACAAGCCCTTCAGGTTTATCCCACTCATGCTGAAAAATTGAAGTATTTTTATAGGTGGTTTTTCTTTCATTTTCTTCTATATTTAAAAATGTATTCACCTTCTCTTCGGACATCACAGGATGTGTCCCGAGCGCTAT
>DAONKS010000042.1:8072-13237 GCA_035406305.1 bacterium
CTGCCCTTTACCATCCACTCTGTATGAAATTCCCTGACCTTCCCATCACTGGTGGTAACTATCTCTGGATTGTTTTCTCCGCCTATTTTGAAATATCCATGTGCACCGAAGTAATCTCTTTGCAGTGCTGCAAGTTGTGCTGAAAACATAACAGGTGATGCAATTTGAAGTATGTAGTCATAGGAAGATGCCATACCTAAAACAGGAACCCCTGCCCTGTGTGATATCTCTATAAATCTGGCTAATTTCCAGAGGTTTTTATTCACAAAGTCAGAGAACCTTGGAGCGGCAAGAAGGTTCGGAAGTTCTGGATTTTCTTTATATGATTTTGTAATTTCATCAAGAAACTGCGCACGAATGATACAGCCACCCCTCCATATCTTCGCTATCTCTCCTAACTTCAGGTTAAAGTTATATACTTTTGATGCCGCCTGTAATAATGCAAGTCCCTGGGCATAAGAAGATATCTTGGCAATATAAAGGGCATCATGTGCTACATCTATTATCTCCTTTTTGTTACCAGAAAATTTCTCACCTGCAGGAATATCAAGCAACTTTGCCATTTTAAGGCGGATGTCTTTATCCTGAGACATCTCTCTTGAGAATACAGCAGAGGCGATTGTTGGTACTGGTACAAGAAGTTCAAGCGCACTCTGGACTGTCCAGGTTCCCGTTCCTTTCATCCTGGTTATATCTGCGACTATATCCACAAGATAACCATCTCCCCCTTTGTCTTTCTCTTTCATACTATCTGCGGTTATCTCAATAAGATAGGAGCGGAGGATATTATCTTTCCCATTCCACTCTGCCATAATGTCTGCAATCTCTCCTGAATTCATACCAAGCCCTTTTTTGAAAAACCAGGCACATTCACCAATAAGTTGCATATCTCCGTACTCAATACCATTGTGGGTCGTTTTTACAAAATGTCCTGCACCATCAGGACCTATATATGTTACACAGGGTTCTCCATCTTCTGCTTTTGCAGAAATGTCAATAAAAATCTTCTCTACAAGTTGATATGCCTCTAACTGTCCACCGGGCATAATAGCAGGTCCCTTAAGCGCACCCTCTTCTCCTCCTGATACACCAGTTCCTATAAACAGTATGCCTTTCGCCTGAAGTTCAGCATTTCTTCTTATAGTATCCTTGAAGAAGGAGTTTCCCCCATCTATTATAAGGTCTCCCTTATCAAGAAGCGGAACCAGTTTTTCAATAAAACTATCAACAGGGGCACCTTCTTTTACCATAAGCATTATCTTTCTCGGTTTTTTAAGAGCACCTACAAAATTCTGAAGTTCATAAGTTGGTATAATCTTTTTCCCCTTACCGGGACCCTCTGCAAAATCCTTTGTCTTTGATTCAGTTCTGTTGAAAACAGCCACAGTATAACCTTTACTTTCCATATTTAATGCAAGGTTTCTTCCCATCACTTCCATCCCTATTACACCAATATCTGCCTTTCTATTCATCCTCTCCTCCTGTGTTATTAAATTTTTCTACTCCAAATTTCTTTTTATTTCTCAGCATTTTTCTCCTTTCGGGATTTAGAATCTTTGAGTTCAGGGTTTCCTGTCTTTTACACTCCTGCAAATGCGTTAAAACCACCATCAACTGGTATTACTGTACCTGTAACAAACTGCGATGCATCTGATGCTAAATATATAACAATACCTGCAAGGTCAGATGGTTCTCCAAATCTTCCCACAGGAGTATGTATAATAATTGATTTCCCTCTTTCTGTTAACTCATTTTTATCGTCAAGCAACAGATACCTGTTCTGCTGTGTAAGAAAAAACCCCGGAGCTATGGCATTAACCCTTAATTTTGTATTGTATCCATGTGCAAGATGTACCGCAAGCCATTGAGTGAAATTACTCACTGCTGCTTTTGCTGCTGAATATCCGGGTATTCTTGTAAGTGGCCTGAAGGCATTCATTGAAGAGATATTGATAATGGAACCACCTTCAGGATTTTTTACCATCTCTCTACTAAACACCTGAGATGGTAATATCGCACCCCCGTAGAGATTGAGAGCGATTACTTTTTCAATTCCTTCAAGAGGCAGGTCAAAAAACGACAACGTATCAGAGGTCGTTGCCTCTTTAACATTACCGCCTGCGGCATTTACAAGAATATGGACTTTACCTCTTTTCAGTATCTTTGCCGCTGTTTCTATTATAATGTTTCTCTCCATAACATTCATAAAATACCCTTCTGCTTCAATTCCTTCTTTTTTCAGTGCTTCTGCTGTTTCATTGTAGTTTTTTATATCACATATAGATATATGAGCCCCTGCCATCCCGAGTGCCCTTGCTATTTCTGAACCAAGTATCCCCCCACCACCTGTAATTACAGCATTTTTACCTTTCAGTGAAAACATCTTTACTATATATTCCATTTTTACCCCCTATCAGAATTTTTATTATTAAATTTATAGGCAGGATGTATGGAGGGAATTACCTTTCTTGTATTTCCTGCCATAATCCACAGATAATACAGCTCGTGTTTTGGTGCAACACAAACAGGGTGGTATCCCTTTGGTATTGTAATAACTTCTTCATTCTTTACAAGGAATATGAGGTCTTCATGCGTATTAAAAATCCGTATTGAACCGAATCCTGTTTCAGGTCTTATCTTAAAAAAATAAAGTTCTTCAAGTGCTGTCTCCTCCGGTGGATTATCCGTATCATGTTTATGGGGAGGATAGCTTGACCAGTTTCCAGGGTCTGTAATGGTTTCACCAACGATAAGTTTTTCTGCAGCAAAGTCCTCAGGAACTATTTCTATAAGGTTCCTCAAAAACATCTCTTCCCCTACCCTTTTAATACGAATGTTTCTGGTCTCAATAAGCTGGGGTTTAAACTTACCTGTAGCGATACAACCTGCTATACATACCTCTCCTTTCTTAATAAACTCAATAGAGTACTTTGAATAAGGGGGAAGGTATACCGCTGAAGGAGGTTCCTGAAAAACATCCTCTCTTGACAGCTCGCCAAAAAGTTTATCTTCCAGATAAAATTTTATAGCACCTTCCATTATTATAAAAACATTTTCTTCAGATTCTGTACTGCCATCAAATCTCTCACCTGGGGAATTTTTTACCACTGCAAGATTTATATTTTTCAGGTCTGAATTTTCAGGACTTACTATTTTTTGGTAACCCTGAAAATCATTTACCTTATACCTCTTTGCCATATATATTTCTCCTGCAAGATATTCACGGGAATATCTTTATTCTTTTAAAAATTATTTTTCGTGTCGCTGGTTCTGATAATTATACAACTTCTATCTTATATGTCAACCATCGCTGGTATTGAAGCAATGGTAAGAATTACTTAATTATTCTGAATTCATGGTTTGGTAATAATGTGTCTTTACGACAATTTATATTATACTTTCTCAGCATTTCATATAAAGGCCTGTTTCTGTAAATAAAATCATAAAGATGCTCAGAAACTTCTACAGATATCTTTTTATGTGGATTTTTCATTACCTGCGTCAGTACTTCATTTTTGAATTTTAAAGCAGAATAATAAATGTTTTTTATATATCCTCTGCCATTACATCTATCACATATATCCATCAGGATATCAGAAAGTTTAAAGTCAGTTTTTTCTCTACTCATTTCCACAACACCTAATTTTGATATAGATAGTATACTGGTCTTTGCCTTATCAATTTCAAGATTTTCATTCAATGCCTTAAAAACCTTACTTTTTTCTTTCGGGTCCTTCATATCTATAAAATCAACAACTATAAGTCCTGCAAGGTTCCTTCCTCTTATCTGCCTCGGTATCTCTTCAGCCGCTTCCATATTTGTAATGAATATCGTATCCCTGAAACTTTTCTTCTCACTGCTGCCTGTGTTTACATCTATAGCAGTAAGTGTTTCTCCTTCTTCTATTATTAATGAACCACCTGATGGGAGAAAAATACGATCTGATAGAAATCCTTCCACCTCTTTTTCAACCCCGTATTTCATAAAGAGCGGGCCTTCTTCATTTTTATGCAATATAACCTTCCCGTACATCTCAGGCATAAAATGGCTTACATATCTTTTAACCTCTTTATATGTTTTTTCATCATCTACAATAATCTCTTTAAATTCAGATGTGACATAGTCCCTTATTACATTTATATAAAGTGGAAGTTCCCTCCATAATAATGAAGGAGCCCTTTTAACCTTTGCATACCGCCTTATTCTGTGCCATGTTGAAAGTAAAATCTTTATCTCTTTTACAATATACCTTTCATCCTTTCCCTCAGAAGCAGTCCTTATAATAAACCCTGTATTTCCTGTAATTCTTCTGTTAGCAATAGCCAGAAGTCGTTCTCTCTCCTTTCTATCGGTTATCTTTTTTGAAATAGTTCTCAGATTTGAATCCGGTATAAGGATGAGAAACCTTCCCGGGAGAGATATCTTTGTAGTAAGTTTCACACCTTTTTCTGCTGTGCCCGGTCTTGTAATCTGGACGATAATATCTTCTCCTGTTCTGTAAGGTTTATTCATACTTTTTAATGTGTGTTCCTCAACCTCATAGGACTGGTAGATAGTATCTTCTTTTTCAAAAGGAAGAAAGCCATTTTTAAACTCTCCGATATTAACAAAAGCAGCATTAAGTCCGGTAATAACCCTTTCCACTTTGCCTTTATAGATATTGCCTACTGATAATATATCCGGTATATTCACAAAAAGATACTCTATATGGTCATCACTTGTAATTGCTGCGCGGATCAGAAAACACTCCCTGTTTATCAATAATCTAAATTTTCCTTTCACTTTATCCTCCTGATATTAACTCCAAAATCCTGAACTCAAAAATTCTAAATAAAGTTTATGCATTTCTATTTTCGCTCTCTACTCTTTGCAGGATAAAGCCTGCGGATACCTAACTAATATCTCCCTTGTTATACTCTCTATTTTCCTTTCAAGTAATAGCCCCATCAGTTCTTTATGACTGAATCTGTTTATTTTCACTAAAAGTATTAACTTTTTACCTGTAAATTCAAGTATTTTACCCATCTTTCTAAAAAGTCCAGTATCAATATCTCCGGACATTTCAATTATGTATCTGGCAAATGTCTCACCGCTGTTTATGGAAGGAGTTGCAATGTCTATCCAGCCGGCTGAAAAAAAGGTTATGCCTTCCGGAAGAAATCCG
>DAONKS010000043.1:0-13234 GCA_035406305.1 bacterium
TCGCTATGGTAATTTTAGGGGCGAGGGAGATAATGACCGCTTCTTTTTTTAAGAACCCCTTGAT
Organism: bacterium; assembly: GCA_035406305.1. Classification (GTDB taxonomy): domain Bacteria; phylum Ratteibacteria; class UBA8468; order B48-G9; family JAFGKM01; genus JAAYXZ01. The sequence goes on from DAONKS010000043.1 coordinate 65, forward strand.
TTCATCGGTGCATTTTCCTATTACTGGAGGATGAACAGCAAAAAATACTATGCTGGATTCGGCGGATTTCCTGTTGTCATCTGTTATATCTATTTCAGGATAGTCCCTTTTTAATTTTTCCAGTGTATCTGGTTGAATATCACTTACCACACATTTATAATCAACCATCTTTTTTGCATTCTTCAGTCCACCTAATATGATACGGGTAATCCTGCCTCCACCAATAAATCCAACTTTTATCTCACCCTTCACTTTTTACCTCCAGCATTTGCCCCCTTATTTTCCAGAAATCATCTTTTTTATAGCATCTATTGCCTGTTCAGTGGTCATATTTCTTATGTCCACTGAAAAATGCTTTTCCGGATTAAACCCTGCTTTGCTAAAGGCGTCTCTGAACATCTTCTGTTGCATTGCCGGAGCACAGCCAGCTACAAATAAAGTGTCAATTTCTTTGTTTGAGAAAAGTGTTTTTAGAAACTCATCTCCATCATCAGCGCACAGTTGAGGATGAATTGATACAAAATCCACGAGATTTTCTCGTCTTATGGAGTTTAAAACCTCAAATATATCCATTCCCTTAAAGGATGGACAGGTTCCCTGACACACACATAATAAAAGTCCTTTTTTCATTTTGTTCCCTCCTTTTTTTCTTTATCTCCGTAATATGTAATTGCATCATACTGGCAGGCACCTTTCTGACATCCCCTGCAAAATTCCACACAGTTTTCAGGAGCAGCCACTACAGGTTTTTCATCCTTCACTTTATAAACATCATGTGGACAGAACTTCACACAGGAAAGACACCCTGTGCATTTAGAATAATCTATTATCGGATACCAGTTTTTAGCCATTTCTCACCTCTCAATAGTATAGTGTCATTTACCTTCCATGATTTTCTTAACATCTTCTTTTGAAGGAATTTTACCCGCAATAACAACCTTTCCATCAATCACCACCGCAGGAGTTATAGTCACACCATATTTTGCAAACTGCCTTATATCGTACAGATGGGATACATTCGCGCCTATCTTCATCTCTTCAACCACTTCTTTCACAACCTTTTCTACTGCCTGACATTTAGGACAACCTGCACCCACTATCAAAATTTCCATTTCTACCTCCTCCTTACCTTAAAATAAAACTACCTGTAATCCATCCAACTATTGTTCCGCAGATTATAATTGTTATAACATAGACAACTGCCTTTTTAACACCGAAGACACGGGATATGGCTATCCAGTTTGGTAAACTTAAACCCGGACCTGTGAGAAGCAATGCAAGGGCAGGTCCTTTTCCCATACCAAGTTTCATTAATTTGTCAACAAAGGGTGCTTCTGTTAATGTTGCAAAATAGGTGGTTGCTCCTATCAGTGTTGCGAAAAAACTCGCTCTTATGCTGTTTCCTCCGAGAAACCTTTCTATCCAGTTCTGGGGTAGAATCTCTCCTATTATTCCCACAATGAAGACACCTGCCAGTAGAAGGGGAAATATTATCCTCACAAAATACATTGTCTCTCTCATCCAGTTTTTAATATCTTCCTTGTCAATTTTTCTCCAGGCATAAAACCCCATAATGAAGGTGAAAACAAACCATACAATAATCTTCTTCCAGTAAGGCCCTTTCTGAACAAGATAGTTTGGCATAAGCAGGGATAGAAGAATCAGTATAAGAAGAACTATATATTTTTTCTCTATAATCTTTTTCTGGCTTTCTTTTTCCAGTTTGAAGGTCTCAACCTGTTCTTTTCTGAATATGAAACTCATAACACTCCCCACCACAAACGCCATAACCAGAGAACTTATTACCCTTGCCAGAACAATTTTAGGTCCTATGATATTACCTGTATAGATTAGAGAAAGTATATTTGAAGAAGGAGCAACCCACAGGACGATGAATGCAGAGCCAATTCCAGCCCCTGTATAATAAAGCCCGCTGGCAACAGGAATCACAGTGCAGGAACAGGCAGCAAGCAGAAAGCTTGAGATAGCAGATATTGAAAATGCCTTCAGTTTATTTACACTTGCTCCAAGATAGTTTATTATAGTTTCTTTCTTTATAAAACTCACCATACCGCCCGCGAGCAAAAATGCGGGTATAAGACAGGTTAGAACATGAACTGCAATGTAATCTTTAAGTGCAAAAAATCCACCAAGAATAACTTTGCTTAACATTTCTTTCTCCTTATACCGATGACTGGTTCGCCGTTTTTCCTCAAACCCAACCTTTTTTTAAGACATCTGTTCTCTTTTTCAAATCTTTTAGAGGGGATGGCTTCAATTGCGTTAAATAATAAATTTAGAAATTTATCACTGGAAGAAGATAGGGAATACATACTCCATTTACCTTTTCTTTCTTCTTTTACTATTCCTGCATATCGCAGAATTTTTAAGTGTTTGGAGATATTTGTCTGACTTTCTTTCAGGCAGTCCATCATCTCGCAGACACAGAGAGGAACCTTTGCTTCCAACAATAACCTTACTATTCTTAATCTGGTCTTTTCCCCTGCTGCTTTTATTATCTCTGCGTATTTTTCCATTTTAATTTCTCATATGCTCATATGTTCATATATTATACCTTTAAAAAATTTTCTGTCAATACCTGATTTTATAATTTTTCAAGAATAAGGGAAGATGCCTTTTTGCCTGAAATCAACATTCCACCGAATATAGCACCCATCCTGTGAGAACCAGCAACAGCATTGGCAGCCATACCGCATACTAAAAGTCCGGGATATACCTCTTTTGTATTTTCAATAAGTGCTGCCTCACCTTTTTCAGCCCACATTGATTTTTCACCGGCAACCTTAAAGCCATCACCCAATTTTCTTTCCACTATCCTGCATATCTCACTATCATGGCCTGTTGCATCCACAACAAACTTTGCTTTTACTCCCAGCGGGTCAATGTGTAAGCGCGCAATATCTACAGCAGTCCAGTTGAGAACCACTCCTGTTATTTTTCTTTCTCTGATAATAACATCTTCAACACTGATGAGATTAAATAGTTTCGCCCCTGCCTTAATTGTCTTTAAGGAAAATGCGGATATTGTTTCTACTGCATCTGCTGTGTAAAGATTGTCTGAGTACTTTTTTATCCTTACACCAAACTCTTTCATTATTTCTTTTGCCTCCTCCTGAACCACTATTCTGTTAAACATCATACCACCACCTGGCATCCCACCTCCTATCTTAAGATGCCTCTCAAATACAGCAACCTTTTTTCCTGCTGATGCGAGATAATAGGCACAAACAAGTCCTGATGGACCTGCTCCTGCAATAGCAACATCTAATTCAAGATGGGAAGTTAATTCCTTTATATATGTCTCTATAATTGCCTTGGATATTATATGCTCTTCCATTCTCACTCCTTTTTATAAAAATCCCTTTTATATTATCAGGAATGTAATTTTTTTACAAGTTTTGCCACTCTTTTTCCTGAACGTTTACATTCTCTTTCTACCCTGCTGTCAGGGGCTCCTACAGAAACTACGCCATAATGGCCACCCGAAGGGTCGCCCTGAATGACCATCCCATGAATAAGCAGGGCGTTAAGTATATCTGTAATAGTTGTTTCGTTTCCTCCACCGATATTTGCTGAAGAAGAAAAAGCAGCGCCCACCTTCCCATCTAACTTACCGTGTATTGCCACACTTCTGTCAAGAAAGTCCTTCACAGGTGCTGCCATTGTTCCATAATAGGTTGGTGAACCAATGATAATCCCATCTGCATCAAGCAAATCATCTATATTCGCTTTTTCCACACTTTTTATTTCAACATCTAATCCCTCTTCCTTCACGCCTGTTGCAATTAATTCTGCCATCTTTTTTGTATTTCCTGTGGACGAATAATAAATGATTAAAATTTTTGCCATATGCACCTCCTTTACCTCGCACTCTCTCCTGTTTCACTTTCTATGTGCGAGGATTTGATTTTTTACTCCGCGCTCTCCTTTGTATCTCTCTCAGGTGCGGAGTTGTGTTTTATCTTTCCCCCTCACCTTAATCCTCTCCCCGGTGGGGAGAGGGACAGGGTGAGGGGGGCTTTCCAACCTGTCAATCTAATTCTGTTCATTGACAAAAAACTATTAACTACGAACTATTGACTACTAACACATCTTAAGATATACCACTTTCAAAAACTATTCAAGTAGGATAAGATATAGATACTGTTGAGAGGATGAAAATGAGTTATCTTTCCATTTTTGCTGTATCTTTTACTATTGCGTTATCGGGTGCACTGTCACCAGGTCCTTTACTCACATTTGTTATCGCAGGGAGTTTAAAATATGGGGGCAGGACAGGTCCTGTTGTGATAGCAGGTCATGCTGTTTTAGAGATTTTAATGGTTGCTGCTTTGACTCTCGGCATTGGAAAGTTGATAAATAAACCCATTATTATTTCTGCAGTTTCTATAACAGGGGCTCTTATTCTTCTGTACTCGGGTATTGCTTTACTCCGTTCTATACCTGAATTTTCTTTTGATGGTGTAATTACTGAAACAAGATACAGTTCTACTTTATTCCTTCAGGGTATTACAATGAGCATTGCCAATCCTTACTGGACTGTATGGTGGTTAACCATTGGGCTGGGACTTCTCCTTTCATCAAGCGAAAAAGGACTGATAGGGCTGTCATTTTTCTTTACAGGGCATATACTCGCAGATATTATTTGGTACAGTTTTGTCTCTTACAGTATAAGTAAAAGTAAAAAGTTTCTTTCTCTTAAGGTATATAAAAGGATACTCGGTATATGCGCATCAATTATTATTCTATTCGGGATATACTTCGGGATATCCACTTTTAAAAAGTTTTGAATGCTACCAGAGGTTTTTATCCATTGGGGCTATTACCCTGTGTGGAATACCTTTCCTCGGATGTGCCATAAACTCTTCAACCGTCTCTCTCCATTTTAGATAGTGCTGTGTTTTCTTATGCTCCTTTGCTGCCTCTTCACTTTCATATACCTCATATAAGGTAAAACGGCAGGGGTCTTCAGTGCTCTGTAGTACATCAAAACGAAGATTGCCGGGTTCTTTTATAGAGTTTATATGATTATCCATAGTTGCCTCTATAAAATCATCAATCCTGTCTTTTTTTACATAAATTTCTACTATCGTTACTATCATCATTACCTCCCTCTTCTCAAAACAGAGAAAATTAAAGTTAGAATGATACTTATAAGAATACTTGTTACCAGTGGAAAATAAAGGGTAAAATTTTCTTTTTTTATTATTATGTCTCCTGGTAATCTTCCAAGTGGAATTTTTATTCCCTTTTCCACCATTACTGCTGCAATGATAAGAATTACACCAGCAAGAAGTAAAAATTTTGCCAGATTACTTTCCATATTCATTACCTCTTATGATAACATTTTTTACCGTTATTTCAGAAGTTTTTCAAGGGTGTTTTTTATTTCCTTACAGTGGTCTCCTTCCCAGTATACTCTTTTACACTGTGGACACTGCGAAAATATATCTTTTGTAAGATAGACATATTCAGGGACAAATTCTTTAATCTCTTCTTTTTCTTTAACTTCCAGCAGGGTATTGCATATACTGCACATTTTGAAAAAATTATCCTGCCGCGGTTTAAGAGAAAGTTTTATTATTATCTCCTTTATTTGATTATATGTTCCTTCGCTTTCAATTAAAACCACATAGTCAGGATTTGATAAAGCAAGTTTTCTATCTCTTGTTAGTATTATTCTCCCTTCCTTTCTGGCAATCCTTAGAAGTTCTGCTTTTTTATCCGTGTTAAAATAAAGGGTATCATATCCCATCAATCTTAGCCATCTACCTGTTTTTCCAAGCATTCCATCAGCAATGAATTTTACCATTTTTAAATATCTTTGAAACCACGATGCAAACCCACTTTCTTCGCAATTTTTATCACCTTTTCAAATTCTTCTTCTGGAGGTCTTCTGTTTATTTCTGGATATAGATGTGCATTACCACAGGGACTATACTGGTCCATTATATTCACATAAGTGTTTTTTGAAAGTCCGTAAATAAATTTTAATACTTTTTCTGAACCCGCAAGATTGTTTGGAAGGACAAGATGACGGATGAGGAGTCCTTTTTCTGCTATCCCTTTTGAATTTATTTTCAGGTCACCCACCTGCCTGTACATCTCTTCAACCGATTCCTTGCATCTTTCAAAATAGTCAGAGGCATTAGAATATTTCTGGGCGGGCTCACTATCGCCATATTTTATATCCGGCATATATATATCCACTATTCCATCAAGCATTTTTATAATCTCAACATTTTCATATCCACTACAATTCCAGACCACAGGTATACCAAGTCCCTTTTTAATTGCATATCCGAGAGATTTTACTATTTGCGGTGTAAAGTGGGTTGGAGTGACAAGATTGATATTGTGGCATCCTCTTTTTTTAAGGTTTAACATTAACTCAGCAAGTTCTTCTTCTGAAATAGTGTATCCCATTCCGAGGTGACTTATTTCATAGTTCTGGCAGTAAACGCAGAGAAGGTTACAGTGTGTAAGAAATATAGTCCCTGAGCCATATATTCCAACAAGTTCAGGTTCTTCCCCAAAGTGTGGTCCATAACTTGAAATTATAATTTCTTTTCCTGTTCCGCATATGCCTTTCTCTCCTGCTGTTCTATTCACCCTGCATCTTCTTGGACAGAGTTCACAGGAGGTAAGTATGCTGTATAATTTCTCAGTCCTGTTATCTATTATTTTTAGTTTCTCTAACATTTATAGAGAAAAACGGTTGGTAAGTGGCATTCTGCGGTCTCTACCAAATGCCTTTGGTGTAATCTTCACTCCGGGAGGTGCCTGCCTTCTTTTGTATTCACTTCTATCCACCATCTTAATAACCTTTTTTACCGTCTCTTCATTAAAACCGGAGGAGATAATCTCTGAATAACTTTTGTCCTTTTCAATATATTCCTTGAGGATGTCATCAAGAATATCATAAGGTGGTAATGTATCCTGGTCTTTTTGATTGGGTCTTAATTCAGCAGTAGGCGCTTTTGTAAATACCCTTTCAGGGATAACTTTGCTGATAGAATTTCTATATCTTGCAAGTTTATATACCATTGTTTTATATACATCCTTAATTACGGCAAATCCACCTGCCATATCTCCATAAAGAGTAGAGTAGCCAACACTTATCTCTGATTTATTACCGGTAGTTAGAACAAGATAGCCGAATTTATTGGAAAGCGCCATAAGGATATTACCTCTTATCCTTGCCTGAAGGTTTTCTTCTGTTATATCTGTTTTCTGTCCAGAAAAAACAGGGGAGAGGGTGTCAATATAGGATGCAAAGATGTTGTCTATTGGTATTGTAATAAATTTAATTTTTAAATTTTCTGCCAACATTCTGGCATCTTCCTCTGATTCTTTTGAAGAATATCGTGATGGCATAAAGACACCTGTAACATTTTCATTTCCAAGAGCATCCACAGATATTGTTGCAACAAGTGAAGAATCAATTCCACCACTTAATCCCAGAACAACCTTTTTAAACCCATTTTTTACAGTATAGTCCCTGAGTCCTGTTATAAGGGCAAGATATACCTCTTCTTCCTCTGTTAGTTTTTTATATTGAGGAAGCGAAATAGCAGGTTTATCACAGAGAAATCGGTGGGGTATAAAAAATATATCTTTTTTCTTCTCTTCTGCCTCTTCTGTATATATATCTGCTATTAAAAGCATCTCTTTGAATGGTTCTGCTTTACATATAATACTACCCCGGATATCCATTATGAAACTGCTACCATCAAAGACAAGTTCATCCTGTCCGCCCACGAGATTGGTATAGGAGATAAAAACATTATTTTTAATACACTGCTGTTTTACTATCTCCTCTCGTTCCTTAATTTTTTCCATATGATATGGTGATGCACTTATATTTATCAGAAGTTTTGCACCTCTTGATGCCTGTATTTTTACAGGCCCATCTTCATGCCATATATCTTCACAGATATTTACTCCGAATAGAACACCCGATAGGTCAAGAATAAAAGGATTGTCTCCTGGAACAAAGTATCTTTTCTCGTCAAAGACACCATAGTTGGGCAGAAGTATTTTATGGTAGGTTGCTATCTTTTTCCCTTTGTAAAATATAGCAGCCGAGTTATATAATCCAGTATCCTTAAAGTCAACAAAACCCACAACAACCACCATATCATTAACTTCTTTCTCAATAATGGATAGAGTATCTATATTTTTCTGAATAAAATCAGGCCTTAATAGGAGGTCTTCCGGTGGATAGCCCGTTATAGTAAGTTCAGGGAAGGAAAGAATATCAACCTTTCCTTTTTCCGCCTTCTTTATATATTCAACTATCTTTTCGCAGTTTCCTTTTATATCTCCAACAGTGGTATTGACCTGTCCAATACCTATACGGATATTTCTCATACTTTTTATTATACACTAAAGAAAGGATTATCTGTAAATTTCTTATTCCATCGGAACGTATTCCATTTTAAAACTTATATAAGTTTTTTCAGGCAGGTTGGATGCTGGTTTCACTTCTGTTCCAGTAGCACCAGAGATTTCCTTAGCTGCTCTTTGAGCAATTTTACCTGTGGCATCAGTGACCATAGTTACCTGATTAGAAATAACATAACCATTTTCTATATCAAAGATGGCTTTACCATCAAGGAGACCTCTTTTCCCTTCTGTAATAACTTCTATGTATGCCTTACCTTCTTTAACTTCCTGTAATTTATACTGTATTGTTACATCCGAATTTTTATCTTTTCTTTTCCATATATCACCTGCTGCTACAGGAGTTTCAGGTACGGGAAATATAAAGGCCTGCCAGTATACATTAAATGCGTTGGAAGGCATTTTCGTAAGGTCAATTTTTACAGGAAGGCGGTCTATCCCCGGTATATAATCGGCAAGATTATACTGAACCACCTTCAGAAATTCTGCGGCTACTTCCTGTAATCCTTGAGTTTCAAGTATCTCGCCCTTGGGAGACATCTTTACCTTTACCTCTTTTGACTGGGAGAATATTCTTATGGTATCCTGCCATCCCTGAAGATATGTTACTATTAGCAATCCATTTCCTTCTTCATCAACTCCTTTAGATAACTGGGATATATAAACAACTGTCTTCTTTTTTACATCAAATTTTTTCCCTCCCACATTAAACTCATCTTTTTTGTCAATGGTTAACTGGTAATAAATCTCCTGCCCTGCAGGGAATTTATATACGAGTGTATATTTCTGTACCTCTTCCTTTGTCTCTTCTGTTTTTACCGCTGATTCTTCCGTAATGGCTTGAGATGCATTGCTTGTTTCTTCAGAATATAAACATATAGAAGAAAAAGATGTAATTACAAGAGATATTAAAAGAATTATTATTCTCATTTTGGATCCTCCTTATATTTTCAGCCATCTGACACTGCCATCAAGAAAAAGAATATTCAGACCACCTGTATGAGAGTAATTCTTCCATCCGGCACTTTTCAACGGTGGGTCAGCGAGAAGCCATATATTTGATGCACCAAACTTTCCATCAGGGTCTATCCAGAAACCATCTATCTTTTTCCCTTTTACGCCGGGGTCCCCTGGAGGTGGTGTAGTATTAATAATGTAGGTGGTAAAAGGTTCTACATATAGCCCATGTTGAGTAGTGAAGTCCTTGACAAATCTTTTACCTGTGGGGCAATAGTAAATGTCAGGTGATTCTGTCCAGTCAAGTATAGGTATATTTGCAAGTTTCGGTTCAAGAGCAGGTCTTATAAAATTTGTCCAGTTTATATAACACAGTGGATACATTTCTGCAACTCCTATATCTCTTGGCGGGATTTTTCCTTCATACATATCTGCATATAGAGCAAATGCAAGATAGAGTTGTTTCAGGTTATTTACGCAACTTATCTGCCTTGCCTTTTCCCTTGCCTGGGAGAGTACCGGGAGAAGCAGTGCAGCAAGAATACCAGTGATTGCTACTACAACCAGAAGTTCTATCAGGGTGAATCCCTTTCTTCTCATTTTATCTCTGTAAAAGTTTTAGATACATAAATGCAGTGAATTCCTGGAAATTCATATTCAGAATTTTAAAATCATTGTTTGAAAAAAGAAGATTATATTTTATATCAGAAAGTTCGGTGGATAATTTATTACCTTTCTCTTCTTTCTGTAATAATATGGTCTCAGGGAGATAAATAAAATAACCACTCTTTTTATCCGGAATGGAGTAGTCCATTCTAATAAAGGATTTATTCTTATCGGAGAATGATATGGATGCAAATGACCAGTATTTATCAAATATCTCTATGTTTAAATTCCCATCATTTACAGGATAGTTGAATATATACGTCTTTACTCCATCTTTTTCGCCAGTTTTTTCCTTCATCTTGATTTTTTCCCTGATTATATTTTCATTAGCGATGATATAATTGATGGTTTCCTTTGCTATATTTGATGGAAATGTTGACTTCTGTTTATCTATTTGCTGTTTGTATTGATTCATTATTTTCTCTATCTCATTGATATTGTCCTTAATTATTATCCCCATTTTTGGCAGCACAATTTCTATATCATCTCCTGATTTTGTAAATACAAAGTTTAAAAGAGGGTTATTGAAATACAGGTATATATATTCTGCCTTATTTTTTCCGTCAATATTTGTAAATTTAATTTTAATATCTCCCGTTCCAGTCAAAACGTTGGACATGGACTCTTTTGATATATTATTGATAAATGGCTGTATAACAGCGAGGGTTTCCTGAGAGAAGGTAATCTCTGTTTTTATGTTCGCCTGTATACTTTCAATAGCAGGAAATGTTTCTGGTTGAGCCGAGCGTATCTTTGTGAAAAAGTTATCCAGTACCCTGTCTTTATTGCCGTCCATTGCCCGGAGATATATAACAGGTAAAATAATAAATATCATCAATATCTTTTTATACCCTATCATAACCTCCTCCTTTTGTCTGTTCCTTGCTATCTTGCAGAGGCATTATTTCCTGTATAGATATGGATGGAAATCCTGATATTAAACTGTAAAGTTTGAAAATTTCCTCTATTTCAGACCCAGGGGGGGTATTTTTTCTTTCCTTGATTGAATGGTTTTCTTCAGGTTTTATCTCTACAACCTTTGCAGTAATAGTGGTAGAAGATTTTTTGGGTGAAACAGAAGAAGATACAACCACATTGGTTAAACAGGATGGTTCTTCCTTAACTTCTGTAATTTTTTGTTCCTTATTTACTAAAAATAATCCCTGTATAATATTGCCCATAATAAGAATAACTGAAACTGCTGTTAAGAGTTTTACATAACGGATAAGAAGACAATACTGTCTTTCTTTAACAACATTTACAATAGACCCGGCAATATCCTTTTTTATCTCTAATTTTTCTGCATCCTTTCTCATTTCAAGAAGTATTTCCTCTATATTTTTGAAATGGTTATTTTCCATTTATTTTGTCTCCTGTATATTTAGTTCCATTTTCTACTCATAAGGTTCAATAAATTTTTTAAGTATCTTCCTTGCGTTAAATAAACGTGACTTTACCGTTCCTTCATTTATATTTAAATTTACGGCTATATCTTCTATGGACAGCCCTTCAAAATAGTAAAGTGTTATTATCTCTTTGTATTTTAAAGGCAACCGTGCTACAGCATTTCTTACCATCTCTTTTTGAATATTATGTGTTTCAGAAATGGGCGGTGGGGCAGAATATTTATTGATGCGGGTAAACAATATCTTTTTTCTATTTTGCTTCCTGAATTTTTTGTAGGCGATATTCAACATTATTCTGTATATCCATGTGTAGAATGAAGAATTGCCCCGAAACTTCCTTACACCTTTAAAAGCGGCGAGATATGTATCCTGCAGAATGTCTTCCATCTCATCAGGATAAAGTGCAAATGCAGTATTTTTGAGGCGTGGTTCATAATAATGGAGAAGGTCAACAAATGCTTCTACATTTCCCTGCTGTGCCAGTTTGATTAATCTTTTTTCATCCATTACAGGATAAGTTTCTCTGCCAGGTAGGAACTTCTGTAGAATGTCCCTGCAAATACATTTTTAAAACCTATCTTTTTCCCTGTTTCTTCGTATTCCTTAAATATTTCTGGAGTGATATATTCTTTCACATCCACCGCATTTTTTGACGGTTTTAAGTACTGTCCGATGACCAGATAATCACATCCTGTTTCTTTTATGGAATATAATAAATCCATCACCTCTTTTTTTTCTTCTCCAAGGCCCAGCATAAATCCTGATTTTGTTATAAATCCGTTCTTTTTTATGGTTCTTAACACACTCAGTGATGTCTTATAGTCAGAAGATGGTCTGATAACAGGATAAAGTGAAGGAACTGTTTCTATATTATGGGAGATAACATCCGGTTTTGCATGGAATACCTTTTCCATGCTTTCTATACTGCCGTTAAAGTCAGGGATGAGCAATTCAACTATTGTATCCTGACTTATTTTTTTTATCTCCCTTACTGTAAGAGCGAATTGTTCAGCACCACCATCTGGTAAATCATCTCTGGTAGGAGAGGTTATCACTACATATTTCATTCCGAGTAGACCTACTGCTTTTGCTATATTTTCTGGCTCTTTTTCATCAGGCGGAGTGGATTTCATAAGGGGAGAGACCCCGCAAAATTTACAATTCCTTGTACATCTATTTCCGAGTATCATAAAAGTGGTATATTTCCTTGAAAAACACTCATATATATTGGGACAGACAGCACTCTCGCATACAGTATTTAGAGATGCCTCCTTAAGAATCTTTTTAACCTCTTCAGCGCAGTCCGCTGTAAAAACACGTTTTTTTATCCATACGGGGATATCCTTTGCCATAAAATTATATTAACATACAAAGAGATTATCTGAAAAGTGAGATAAGGAATGATGGGGATAAGTTATGATGAACCCCTCACCCTCTTTCCCCGAAGGGGCGAGGAATAACCCCCTCACCCTAAACCCTCTCCCCACTGGGGAGAGGGAAATGAGGGGGGATATAGAGGGAAGAGGGAATAGAAAGTAACATAGCAGGAAGAGGGAAGAAAAAGTGGTACAAAGGAGAAAAGGATTTTCTCTTTTATTCCTTCTCCCCTGTGGGGAGAAGGCACGGATGAGGGGGAATAGAGAGAAGTACCCCTCACCCCTACATTCTCCCTGATAGGGAGAGGGATGTGGAGGGAAAAAAGGGGCGAGGGATG
>DAONKS010000044.1:0-8022 GCA_035406305.1 bacterium
GAATAAATCTGCTGTATAAGCCCTTTTTTTATTTCTTCCTTATCCATTGTTCTGTTTCCTGAAAAATTTAGATAAACAGGAATTTCAGGATTTTTAAATGTTATCTTTTCAATCTCTTCTGCAAGTAAATAAGATGCCTCTTTCATAAATGATGTGTGGAATGGCCCACTTACATTTAAAATCACTCCCTTGATTTTTTTGGTTTTAAGAAATGCGTTAAAATTTTCTATATCTTTTTTATTCCCACCCACAACAATCTGTTTTGAGGAGTTTATATTGGCTATACTTATTCCTGCAAAATCCTTTATAAGAGATTCTACTTCTACAAGAGATAGCCCTATAATTGCCATAAGTGTTCCGTCTACCCTCATGGATATCTCATCCATAATCTCTGCCCGTCTCTTAACAAGATAAAATGCATCTTCCATGCTTATTGTTTTTGAAGCCACAAGGGCGGAATATTCTCCTAAACTATGACCTGCTACACTTAAAGGTAAAAAATTTTTTTCTGATAATGCATACCAACAGACCATATTGATGGCGAAGATCGCTGGTTGACATATCAGTGTTCTTGTTAACTCTTCCATCGGACCACTCATAATTTTTTCCATAAGTGGCAGGGATGTAATATCCTCTCCTTTTTTTATAATGTCCGCACAGGCAGGAATATCTTCTATAAATTCTTTCCCCATTCCTATATACTGGGATGCCTGTCCTGGAAATACAGCAGAGAATTTTTTCATTTTGTCCATTTTATAAGATTTGCTCCCCATGTAAGTCCTCCGCCAAAAGCAACCGTGGCTATAATATCTCCCTTTTTAATTAGCCCTTTTTTTGCTGCTTCATCAAGAGCCACAGGGATACAGGCAGCGGACATATTTCCGTATTTTTCAATATTCACATAAAACTTTTCAGGTGGTAATCCAAGACCTTTAGCAACACCATTTATTATGCGTAGATTTGCTTGATGTGGAATAATCAGGGATATATCTTCCTTTTTCATATTAAATCTTTTTAAAAGTTTATTTATTGCTTCACACATCGTCTCTATTGCTATTTTGAAAAGGGCTGCTCCTTCCATTTTCATAAAGTGCAATCTTTTTTCAACCGTATCAAAAGATGCTGGTCTTGCTGAGCCACCTGCAGGTGCATTCAGTATATCTCCGTAACTTCCATCTGAAGAGATATAAGAGCCCATTATTCCTGGAGTTTCAGATGCTTTGACTACTGCTGCACCTGCACCATCCCCTAAAAGAACGCATATACTTCTATCTGTATAATCGGTAAGTCGGCTCATACACTCTGAAGCAATGACAAGCCCTGTTTTGTACCCTCCACCGGCTATTAAGTTTCTTGCTATCTCCAGTCCGAATATAAATCCAGAACAGGCAGCAGAGATATCAAAGGCAGGAATATCTTTAATTCCTAATTTTGCCTGAATAAGACAGGCAGTTGAAGGAAAAAATTTGTCAGGACTTACTGTGGCACAGATAATAAAATCAATATTTTCTGGAGAAACTTCCGAATCTTTTAAAGCCGATTTTGCTGCCTCTACTCCCATATCCGAAGAAGCCATATTTTTAGGGCAGATTCTTCTTTCTTTTATCCCTGTCCTCGTGACAATCCATTCATCACTTGTATCCACCATCATCTCAAAGTCAGAGTTATTAAGTACAAAGGAAGGAAGGAAAGAACCTGTCCCTGCAATTGTTACATCTCCCATTGCATCGTCTCCATATCTTTTTTAAGTTTCTCCATAAATCCAGATGAAACTATTTTCTTTCCTAATTTAATTGCGTTGTATATTGCTTTGGGAGAAGACCTTCCATGACTGACAATTACAATACCGTCAACGCCCAGAAGAAGTCCTCCTCCATATTCAGCATAATCCGCTTTTTTTGCAAAATTTCTCAATATATTCTTAATCAAAAGTGCTCCAACCTTTCCCCTGATACTTTTCTGTATTTCCTTCATAAGTATTGTACGGAAAGCCCTCGTTACTCCTTCGGATACCTTCAGTACAACATTTCCTGTGAATCCGTCTGTAATGATTACATCTGCCTTCTGTGTGAATATGTTGTGTCCTTCTACATTGCCTGTAAAGTTTATTTTTTTATTTTTGCTCATCAGAGCGAAACTTTCTCTTCTTAATTCATCACCTTTGGTGTCTTCTTCTCCTATATTCAGCAGTGCAACCCTCGGATTTTTTATACCAAAGACACATTCTGCATAAAGTGAACCCATAATAGCGGACTGGAGTAGGTGAATTGGTTTGGCTTTTATATTGGCACCGCCATCAATAAAGATAATTCCTCTACCTGTGGTATCAGACATCAACAGTGCAATGGCAGGTCTATCAACATTTTTTATCAGTCCGAGTTCTGAAATACTGTAAGAAACAAAGGCAGCAGTATTACCTGCGCTCACGGCACAGCGCGCCTTCCCTGTTTTCACAAGAGAGACGGTCTCTGCCATACTGTTATTTTTTTCTTTAAGCAGTTTAAGATTTACTTTGTCGTCCATTTTTATGTAATTGTCACAGTGTTGCAGGACAACAAATGGATATTTTTCAAGTTTTATCTTGTCTTTTATCTGTTTCTCATCACCGACGAGAATTATTTTTATCCTTTCTGAAGGAGAAAATATCTGGCATGCCTTAACAACCGAAGATGGCGCATTGTCCCCACCCATACCATCAAGGGCAATGATAATTTCTTCAGTAGTCATTTTTTTGTGCTATTCTTTTTTGCTTTTTTCTTTTATCTTAATGACAGGAACTCCTTTATAATATCCACATACATCACATACAGTATGGGGCATCTTCAAGGAGCCACAATTGGAACATACACTGAGGGACGATATTTTAACTTTTTTATGTCCGCCTCTTCTTTTCCCCGTTCTACTATTTGAATGTCTTCTTTTAGGATTTGGCATAGTTGTGCTCTCCTTTCAATAATTAAATTTCTTCTTTAATGCTTTAGCGACTATCTCAGGGACCATACCTGATATATCACCTTTTAAATATGCAATCTCTTTTACAATGGAAGAACTTATAAAGAAAAACTCTTCTCCAGGCATAAGAAAAACCGTTTCAATATCACTATCAAGTTTTCTATTTGCAAGGACCATCTGGAATTCATATTCAAAATCAGATACAGCCCTCAGCCCTCTTATTACAAGATTAATCCCTTTTTTCCTGATGTAATCAACAAGAAGCCCTTTGAAACTGTCCACTTCTATTCTCTCATTACCTTGATACACTGCTTTTATGAGATTTACTCTTTCCTCTGTTGTGAATAGCAGGTTTTTTCTTGAGTAGTCAGAGACAGCCACTACCACCTTATCAACAAATACAAGTGCTCTTTTGATTACATCAATATGCCCATTTGTAATAGGGTCAAAACTTCCAGGATAAACTGCTATCTTTTCTTTCACTTTATTCCCCTTTTATCTATCTGCTACTCCCTGCTCTTTCTTATATATGATACCACACTTTTGCCATAAAACTTTTCTTTATAAACAGTAAATCCATCTACTTCAGGTAATACATTTCTTTTGTTATGTTCAATCACTATAATCCCTTCATTATCCAGTATTTTTAACTCCAGTATATTTCTTAAAAGCTGCACAATTTTCGTAGATGGATAATTATAAGGTGGGTCGGCAATTATCAAATCAAATTTTTCATTAGCAAATTCCTGGATGCACTGTTCCGCCTTCCCCTTTTTTACAGTACAGAGTTCTAAAATACCTAAATGTTCAAGGTTCCTTTTTATGCAGTTTATTGCTTCTCTATCTTCTTCTAAAAAGATAACCTCTTTTGCACCATGACTTACTGCTTCTATACCCAGTGCTCCTGTACCTGCAAAAATTTCCAGCACCCTCTTATCAACTACCCATTCTCTCAAAGAGTCAAATATTGCTTCCCTTACAATATCTTTTGTTGCTCTTAACTCTTTTTTCTTCTCAGGGTAAAACAACCTTCTCCCTTTTAAGTATCCGCTTATTACCCTCATACCTTAAACTTATGTGGCTTCCATCTGTGCCAGTCAATAATAATGGAAGATGCTATAAAAACAGAAGAATAGGTTCCTATTATAAATCCGACCAGCAGTGAAAAAGCGAAAGTATGAAGTGTCTCTCCACCAATAAGAAAGAGTAAGACAACAACAAAAAGAGTGGTAAGAACTGTAAGTATCGTTCTGCTGAGTGTCTCATTGATACTGTTATTGAATAAAGTAAAATAGTCATCGCTTCTTGTCTTTCTTATGTTTTCCCTTATCCTGTCAAAGATAATTACAGTATCATTAACTGAATAACCTGCTATTGTGAGTAGTGCAGCGATAACCGAAGCATCTATCTGTTTTTTTGTAAGCGCAAGGACTGCCACAACAAAAAGCATATCGTGAAATATAGCAAGTGTGGCACCTACGGCAAATCTGAATTCAAACCTGAAAGTTATATAAATAAGTATCCCTATCAATCCAAGGAGAAATGCGTAAAATGCCTTTTTTCTGAGAGATACACTCATTGATGGAGATATAGATGACTTCCCCTTAACAGAAAAGGCCTCTCCTTCCGTTCCATAAATAGATGTAAGTGCTTCTATAATTTTTTCAGATGTATTGGGGCCACTTTTTATTATAAAGTCCTTTCCTTCTGTACCGAGTGCCTGAACTGAATAAGCTCCGATATTAATCCCTTTTATCTTATCCCTTATTTCCGATACGGTTACTCTTTCTTTAAGTTCTATATTAAGCATATCTCCGCCGACAAAATCCACTCCAAAGATATCCCGCCCCCTCATAGCGAGGATAACCATACCCCAGATAATTATCACGCAGGAAAAGATATATACAATTTTTCTTTTACCGATAAAGTCAAATTTAGGATTTTTAATAAGTTCCATTATATCCTCACCTTTTCTATCTTTCTGGTTAACATCACCCAGTCAACAATGGTTTTAGTAACAAAGACAGCGGTAAACAGGTTAGCCACTATACCTATACTTAATGTGAGGCCAAAACCTTTGACAGGTCCTTCTCCAAGGAAAAACAGTATAAGTCCAACTATAAGGGTTGTGATATTAGAATCAATAATCGCAGTCCATGCCCTCTTATAGCCAGAATCAATACCTGCTTTAGGACTTTTTCCTGTTCTGAGTTCTTCCCGTATCCTTTCAAATATGATGATATTAGCATCCACAGCCATACCACAGGTAAGAGCGATACCTGCTATACCAGGGAGTGTCAGAACCCCTCTCAGTGTTGCCATAACTCCAAGAAGAATAAGTATGTTTAATGCAAGTGCAAAGTCAGCAAGCAGGCCAAACGTAGTATAGTATATAAGCATAAAGGTAAGAACGATTATACCTCCATAGAGAGCAGCCCTGAATCCCTGAACGATATTTTCCCTTCCGAGTGTTGGACCAACCACCTCTTTATAAATCATCTCCATCTTTGCTGGCAGAGCGCCAGCCCTGAGCACTATAGCAAGTGTTCTTGCCTCTTCAACTGAAAACTTCCCCGTTATCTGTGCTTTGCCCCCGGGGATTCTTTCTCTTATCACGGGGGCAGAACGGACAACTCCGTCAAGGACTATAGCAAGTTGTTTATTTATATTCTTTGCAGTTACCGCTTCAAAAATTGCTGCACCTTCCCTGTTAAATACAAGATTTACATCAGGAAAACCGGAACTGTCATAGCCCATATAGGCATCTTCAATATATTTACCTGTGAGTTCCGGCTCTGCCTTAACAAGAAGTGGATGTGCTTCCCTGTAAATCCCTCTTTCATCCTTTTCCTTATAGTAAACTAACTGGTATCCAGGAGGGACATTCCCTTCCAGTGCACTTTTTAGAAGGTCAGGGTCATCAGAGACAAGTTTAAACTCAAGAAGTGCTGTCTGACCGATTATCTCTATTGCTTTGTCAGGGTCCTGAACTCCTGGCAGGTCTACAATTATCCTTTTCATCCCTTCTTTCTGTATGACCGGTTCTGTTACACCAAGTGCGTCTATTCTATTTCTTATTACTTCAAGTGCTCTGTCCGCAAGGTCTGATATTGTCTTTTCATCCTGCGCTGTCTCTGTAACTTCTAAAACCACATGAACACCACCCTGCAGGTCAAGACCTCTACGTATCTTCTTTTCAGGAGGATAAACCTGATAGATGCATAAACCTATAATCGCTGCTATCAATAAAAACCGAAAATAGTATTGTTTTATCATTTCTTATAAACCTCGTCAGGGTTAAATACCTTTTTACCTGTTATAATAAAATCATCTTTTTTATCGTTTAATTTTCTGAAAAAGCATGAGTAATGGCCTGTATGACAGGCACCACCCTTCTGTTCTACAACAAAAAGTAAAGTATCCGCATCACAGTCAATATACATATCTTTTACTTCCTGAAAATTACCTGACTCTTCCCCTTTTAACCACAATTTTTTTCTGCTTCTACTGTAATAGTGCATCTTTCCTGTCTTAAGTGTCTTGGAAAGCGCCTCTTCATTCATATAAGCCAGCATAATAACTTTTTTCGTCTTTGCTGACTGCACCACCACAGGAACCAGCCCTTTCTTATCAAACTTCACCTGTGCTAAAATTTTATTGTCCATTTTTAACAGAAAATAATACTATAAAAATAGGTTTTATGTCAAAAAATAGAATAAGGCAGGATAACATAAAAAACAGGATAATGCAAACAGTTTCAGAAATTCCCTTTGGTAAGACGATTACCTATTCTGACCTTGCTGAAAAATTGGGGATGAAGAAAAAGGTAAGATATATCTCAACATTTTTAAAACAGAATCCTTATCCTGTTGCAGTTCCCTGCCACAGGGTAATAAAAAAAGACGGAAGTTATGGTAAATATATCCTCGGGGAAGATTTTAAGAAATACCTTATTGAGTGGGAAAAAGAACTTATAAAGCATCAATAATAATGTTATCTATAAGCCGGACATAGGGTAATTTTATTGCTCCCAGTACAATAACCTTACCATTTATTTCCTTAACGGGCATGAATTCTGTCACCTCAACTATTTTAATATATTGAAGTTCCACATCAGGATATTTCTGGACAATGTTTTTCCCTGCTTCTATCAGTATAGATGTCTCTTTAATTCCTTCTTTAAGCACCATATCCTCTATCTTTTTCAGTGCTTTATAGAGAGAAAGCGCCTTTTCTCTGTCCTCTTCTTTAATAAAAATGTTTCTTGAACTTGCAGCAAGTCCATCCTTTTCCCTTATGGTAGGGCATCCTATAACATCAACCGGGATATTAAGGTCTTTTACCATCTTTTTAATGATAACCAATTGCTGTGCATCCTTCCACCCAAAATATGCCCTGTCCGGCTGGATGATATTGAACAATTTACATACCACTGTACAGACACCTTTGAAGTGTCCTGGCCTAAATTTTCCTTCCAGGACATCTGACAGTCCTTTTACTTCAACAAAAGTCATTGCTTTCTCTCCATACATCTCTTCAATGGATGGGACGAATACAATGTCCACCCCTTCACTTTTTAAAAGTTCCATATCTTTCTTTATATCTCTCGGGTATCTATTATAGTCATCCGGGTTATCAAACTGTGTGGGATTGACAAAAATACTTACAGTGGTAAAACCACACTCTGAGACGGACTTTTTTATAAGGGACAGGTGTCCATAATGAAGGAAGCCCATAGTTGGAACAAACCCTATTATCTTTCCTTTTGCCCGTGCTTCTTTTACCGCTTTTCTTACATCATCTATCTTCTCCACAACCTTCATTTTTTACCATCCTTTTATAAATGTCAGATATACTCTCTTCTGTTTCAGGGTCTTTTATACAGGGTGCTATCTCATAAAGTGGGAATACAACAAAATATCTTTTTCTATATTTTGGATGAGGAACAATGAAATTACCCGTTTTAATAACAGAATCTCCATAAAAAATTATGTCAAGGTCTACTTCTCTTTCATCCCCAATCTTATGAGGGAATTTCCTGCCCATACTTTTTTCAATATCCTGTAAAAA
>DAONKS010000044.1:8122-12580 GCA_035406305.1 bacterium
TCTTTAAATCTCTTCCTGAAACGGATTCTGCTAAGATTTTCAGATATATAGAAGAAAGGCACCCAGCAATTTTTTATCTCAATATCAGGTGAGACAAATCCATCAAATATAAACAGTGCTCTACACATTCCATCTTTGTATTCCCTTGCCACATAAGTGAGTATCTCACTGTCAAAGCGTTCAAATCTTTTCAGCCACACAGAGTAATTGCTTTTTCTATCAATCGCACTATTAATCCATATGAATGCCCCATCCGGTATATCTTTTATACTGTCTGCCTTTTTAAATCCTAAAAATTCAGATAGGGGTATATCTCTATCTTCAAGAGAAAAGTAAAAAAGTTTTTTATTAAGGGACGCTATGGTTTCGGATGGCTGTTTCGGTTTTCCTATACCCCAGAGCCACATAAGGTTTGCCTGCATCTCCCCAAGGTCCTGTCTTACCCTGTTTACCGGATGGTTTTCCAGTATGGATGTTGAGGAGATTATAAGGTTTTTTACATCTTCAAGTTCCTGCCTTCTGTATAGATAAAGATTAAAATCTTTTCCTTGCATATTGTCCGGGAATAAAATTTCCTCCTCTGGGAAGTCCTTCTGGAAGATAAGGATGGGAAATCTATCTTTTAGAAAAAATCTGAATTTCTTACCGCCATCTGAAAGGATATTTAACAGTTCTGTTGTTTCTCCCTCAGAAAGATTTACATTTTCCTCTATTATCACACCTTCCGATTGCGCCATAAATCTGCAGAGGAAGAATGTCTTACCATCTGTTTTAATATCCTTCCATCCCCTTATAAATGCCTCTCCAGGAAAGTTTTTTTCTTCATCAAAAAGATTATAATATCCCCTTTCAAGTGCCTTTCCGAGATAGATATAACCCCATTTTCCTGAAGGTGCAAGAATATCAAAATTATCTTTTCTGGCATAGGAAAAAAGGGACCTGCCGTTAAATCGCTTCTTAAACATCTCTCCGTAGCCGTTAAAGAATATAAGGTAGTATTTCATTTGAGATTATCAAAAAGTTTATCAAGATTTTTAAGCAGTTGCTTCACATCAAATATATCTTCAAGTTCTTTATCTGTAAGATACTTCTTTATCTCCTGTGATGATTTTACAACACTGGCAAAGTCGTCTTTTTTTTCTATCGTCTCAAATGCCTTCTTCTGGACAATTTCATATGCCTTTTCTCTTGGTAATCCCTTCATTGCAAGGGCATTAAGTAATCTTTGAGAGAAGAAGACCCTGCCTGTAAGATTAAGATTCCTTTCTATATTCTTTTCAAATACATCCATACCAGAGATGATTTTGTTAAGCAGGGTAAGGATGTAATCTAAAAGAATAAGTGATTCAGGGAATATAACTCTTTCAGCAGAAGAATGGCTTATATCCCTTTCATGCCACAGCGCAACATTTTCCAATGCAGCATTTACATTTTTCTTTATCACCCGTGCCAGACCGCAGACCCTTTCACTCAGAATAGGATTTCTCTTGTGTGGCATTGCAGATGACCCCTTCTGTCCTTTACCAAAAGGTTCTGCAACCTCTCCGAGTTCTGTCTGCTGCATTAACCGTATCTGCAGTGCTACCTTTTCACAGGAGGCTGCTATAACGCCGAGAATCCCGAGAAAATAACAGTGCCTGTCTCTTGATATAATCTGTGTTGAAAATTTTTCCTGCTCCAGAGAAAGTTTCTTACATACATATTCCTCCACACGTGGGTCTATATTGGAAAATGTGCCAACTGCTCCTGAAAGTTTCCCCACGCTTATCTCTTCTATTGCGCTTTTCATACGGCTGTGGTTTCTCTTAAACTCATAATACCAGCCGGCAAATTTAAATCCAAGTGTAATGGGCTCTGCATGTACCCCATGGGTTCTTCCCATCATTACAATGTCTTTTAGTTTAAGTGTTTTCTCTTTAAGTGTATCTGTCAGAGTTTCAATATCTTTTAATATAATTTCCCCTGATTCCCTCAATAATAAGGCAAGAGATGTATCCAGAATATCAGATGAAGTAAGTCCGTAGTGTATATATCTTCCGTCCTCTCCTGCAGTACTGCTTACCTGTTCCACAAATGCAATTACATCATGGTTTGTTATTTTCTCTATCTCCTGAATTTTTGCAACATCAATCTTTACATTTTTCTTTATATTCTCCACCGCTTTTTCAGGGATAACTCCTATCCTGCTCCAGCCCTCAAGAGATGCTATCTCTACATCCAGCCACTTTCTGAACTTATTTTCCTCACTCCATATCTCTGCCATTTCTTTTCTTGTATACCTCGGTATCATAGTACCCCCTTAAATGTTTTTATTATTTCTTCCACACATTTTTCTCCTTCCCCTTCTATCTCAATCCACATACCGTCTTCTTTTCTAAACCAGGTTAACTGTCTTTTTGCCAGATGTCTTGTCTTTTTCTTTATAACCTCTTTTAACTCGTCCATACTATATCTGCCTTCAAGATACTCAAGAATCTCTTTGTATCCTATGGGTGCTTTTACTTTAAGATATTCTGCGTACCCTTTTGCCTTCAAATCTTTAACCTCCTCAACCCATCCATTTTCAAACATCTTTTCCACCCGCTGACCTATCCTATTATACATCTCATCCCTCTTTCTTGTCAGTATGTAATAATATATATCCATATCTTCAGTAATTGGAGAACTTCTCTCTTTCTGCCATAAACTAATAGGTTTTCCTGTGAGAAGATATACCTCAACGGCACGTCTTATTCTTTTCCTATCATTGGGATGGAGAACCTTTGCAAGTAAAGGGTCAACCTTCTGAAGTTGCTGGTATAATGTTTCTGTCTGTTCCCTTTCAAGAGAATCCCTTATCTCTATCTGTTTTTCTTTCAGCCCTTCGGGGAGATGAAAAACTCCTTTAAGTAGAGCTCTTAGATATAGACCGCTCCCCCCTACCACTATCGGTATTCTTCCTCTCTTAGATATCTCATCTATCTTTTCTGTGGCTAATTTTATAAACTGGTACACATCAAAATCATCTGAAAGTGAAAGAAAGTCAATGAAATGATGTGGAACTTTTTCTCTCATCCATAAAGGAACCTTGTCGGTCCCGATATTGATTTCCCTATAGAACTGCATACTATCTGCAGATATGACCTCGCCGTCAATCTTCAAAGCCAATTCATATGCAACAATTGACTTTCCAGTACCTGTTGGTCCCCCTATTACTATCAGCCGTTTTTTTGCTTTCATCTCCACACCCATAATATAATTAAGATACCATATCAAACATTACAATAAAAAAGGAGATGAAGGGATGAGCAAAGAAAAGATATATGAATTACTTAAAAATTATGGACAGGAACATATTATAAAGTATATTGAACTACTTGATGAAAATGAAAAAGATGTATTTATTCAAAACCTGAGTGCGATGAATCTTGAACTCGTATTCAGTTTATATGAAGAATTTTCAAGATCAAGTTCTGCAGAGGTGAAGAAACACAGAGAGATAAAACCACATCCCATAATAGACATTGAAAAGTTAAGAGCGAGAAAAAGTGAGATATTGCCTGCAGGAGAAGAATGCATAAGAAAAGGTGAAACTGCAGTTATGATTGTTGCCGGTGGTCAGGGCTCACGGCTTGGCTACCCTTATCCAAAGGGCATGTATCCCATTTCCCCTTTGAAAAGTAAATCCCTTTTCCAGATTTTTTCAGAAAAAGTTCTTGCTCTCTCATTGAGATATAAGGTGAACATCCCATTACTTATAATGACCAATCCTGAAACCAACCAGATAATAAAGGACTTCTTTATAGAAAATAACTTCTTTGGACTTGAAGAAAAAAATGTACTCTTTTTCAATCAGGAAGTATTGCCTTCCCTGACTCCTGACAGGAAGCTAATCATTAAAGATAAGACAACAATTTTTGCCAATCCCGATGGCCATGGTGGTTCATTAAAAGCGGTCTGGAAGACAGGGCTTATTGACCGATTGGAGTCGCAGGGTGTTAAAAGAATTTTTTACTGCCATATAGACAACCCGCTTGTAAATGTAGATGACCCTTTATTTCTTGGGTGGCATATAAAAGAAGGTGCAGAGTTTTCACTAAAAGTGGTGAAAAAGAGAAATGCAGAGGAGAAGGTAGGGCACTTCGTTATGACGAATGGTAAGCCCTGCATAATTGAATACATAGAATTTCCAGAGGAATTGAGAAACAAAAAAGATGAAAATGGTAATCTTATATTCTGGGCGGGAAGTATTGGTATCCACTTTATAGAGACCTCATTTATAAGAAAACTTAATAAGGATGGGTTCGCCCTGCCCTATCACAGACAGGTGAAAAAGACAAAATTGAACGATAAAGAAATAGAAGTATGGAAGTTTGAAACATTCGTCTTCGATGCCCTGCCTTTTGCAGACAGGGTATGCTGTGTGGAAACCCTTAGGGAAGAAGAATTTGCGCCCTTAAAAAATAAAGAAGGAGAGGA
>DAONKS010000045.1:0-12437 GCA_035406305.1 bacterium
AAAGTTAAAAGTCAAAAGTAATAAGTAAAAACTAATAAGTCAAAAGTCAAAAGTAATAAGTGATAAGTAATAAGTTAAAAGTAATAAGTCAAAAGGCAAAAGTAATAAGTCAAAAGGCAAAAGTCAAAAGGTAAAACAGGGGGGAATGAGATGTTCAGAATTCTGCCAGCGGCTATATTTGATAAGGAAACAGGACTGAGAGAAAAACTGCGAATAGCTACTGTTGGAGGATTTGAAGGCATTGAAATTGATATACAGGAAACAGATGACCTTGTAAAGAGACATTCTCCTGCCTATGTCAAAGGTATGCTGGATTCCTTCAATTTAAAGGCAGGGGTGTGGAAACTACCATTTTCATTAAGTTCAGACCAGAAGGTATATGAAAAGGGACTGGAAGAACTTGAAACTTATGCCAGGACTGCATCTTATATTGAAACGTTCAGGGTCATCAGTTTTATAGAAACTCAGGATGGGAAACTATCAAAAGACACTCTGAATTTTTATATGGGACGGATTAATTCCGTAGCTAAAGTGCTCAGTAATTATGGATGCAGAATAGGGATAGGGTTTGAAGACCACAGATATTTTCTTTCTGGTGAAGTTATGCGGTTGTGCAGGAAGGTTAAGACAGGAAATGCTGGTTTTGTGCTCTCTGCGAGACACTGGCATCTTTCAGGAGGAGATACAGGAGAGTTAAGCAAAATTTCAAAGGATGAGATAGTGTATGTCTTGGTAGGGGATGTCTCACCTGAAAGTAAAGGAAAGTATTTGCCGGGTGAAACAGGTGTTATTGACCTGCCGTTATTTTTAAACACACTTGCAGAGGCTGGATATGATGGTCCCGTAGCACCTGAAATGCCTGACAGGGATTTAATTACAGTACCTTCAGAGTTAGCGGTGAGATTATTAGGTGGAGCATTTCTTAAGGTGTGGAACAGGGTGTTTATGGATAAACGACAGGATTAGTCCACGCCTTCTTTCCATATCTATCCGTTATTTCTATCCGGATATATCTCTCTGTCCCTTTTATCTGATACTCTGCATATTCTATTGGTTTTTCACCCGACCTTCTTTCACCTGTTGCGTTATAACCAATAAAATCAATTGTTTCCGCAGGGTCACAATATACCTTTATAATTGTATTTTCTATAATAATATCCTTTATAAAAAGCCCTGTTGAAGAATAAAAATTCCCTTTTTTTATGGATGTCAATATATCTCTTTCTGCTCTTTTTCCCGATTTTACCATTATAAACCCATTTGCAATATCACTCTCAATGTGGCAGTCATCAACGGCAAAACAGAAAGTTCTTTTACCTTTCTGTAGCACTTCATCAATATGGACACTGGAGTATCCTTTTCCTCTCATTCTATGGCAAACATGGTTATATATTTCTATGCCTTCATAACCTTCTAACTGTAAAAGTTCATAAGATGTTAAACCGCTCCAGTATGGATGTGCAAGTATGACTATGGCATCCTGCTGTTTCATCCTGTCTATAACCTGCTGTGGTGTCAGCCCTTCTTTATCAAACTCATCTTCCATATCTATTCCGACAATGTGAAAACCCTGCACATCTATTTCACAGCTTTCTATCAATAATAAATCATCAGACGCCTTTACCCCCTTTGTTATCCTGTTATGGTCTGTTATGGCAAGGAAGCTATAACCCGCTTTACTGTAAAGCATGCAGGTCTCTTCGGGTGTAAACGCCCCATCAGAATTCTGAGTATGTGTATGGAGATTACCTTTATACCAGTTTCCCCTGACTTCAAATGGGTTTATAATTTCCATTATATCTCCTTTTATTTTTTCTCTTAATTTACCATCTATCCTTATTTCCTACAAATCCACTTACGCTTAAGGATGTGCCTGCAGATATTATTTCTTGGTGGAGTAGAGGACTTCAGAGATGGTTGTTATTCCGTCAAGGATTTTTATTATTCCGTCTTCGCGCAGGGTTCTCATACCCGCTTTTCTTGCAAATTCATTTACCCGTGATACTTCAGGGTTTATCATTATTTCCCTGCGTATTTCCTCATTCATTACCATAAGTTCAAATATACCTGTTCTTCCACCAAAGCCAGTTCCATTGCACATATGACATCCCTTTCCTCTGTATAGAAATTCTACTTCATCAGTGGGGATACCTACCTGTAATAATTCCTCTTTTAATGGTTTGTATCTTTCCTTGCAGTTATTACAGATACTCCTTACAAGTCGCTGGTTCAATACACCTATAAGTGATGAAGATATAAGATATGGTTCAATCCCCATATCTATCAGCCGTATTACTGCAGCAGGGGCTGTGTTTGTGTGCAGTGTTGAAAACACAAGCTGTCCTGTCTGAGCTGCACGGAGTGCTATCTCTGCGGTTTCTCTGTCCCGTATCTCTCCTATCATAACAATATCAGGGTCCTGCCTTAAGATAGACCTTAACGCAGTGGCAAATGTAAGTCCTGCCTTTGGATTAATCTGTGTCTGGTCAACATTCTGAATATGATATTCAACAGGGTCTTCAACCGTAATTATTTTTTTATGGATACTATCCAGTTCGTTTAATGAAGAGTAAAGAGTTGTTGTTTTTCCACTTCCTGTAGGTCCTGTAACAAGCAAAAGTCCATACGGTTCTTCAAGGAGTGTTCTCCAGCTATGTAGTGTTTGTGGCAGGAATCCTAATTGTTCCAGTCCTGATACGATATTTTTCTTATTCAGCACCCGCATAGCAACCATCTCTCCGAAGATGGTGGGAAATGTTGACACGCGAAGGTCCACATCTATCCCGGAAAGTTTCAGTTTGAAATAGCCATCCTGCGGGATTCTTTTTTCTGCTATATCAAGTGATGAAAGAACCTTTATGTGGGATACAATGGCAGAATATAGTTCCAGTGGTGGTGGAGGGAATTCATAAAGGAGTCCGTTAATTCTATACCTCAATTTTACCCCTTCCTCTTCTATCTCTATATGGACATCAGTTGCCCTTAACTCCACTGCTTTTCTTATCATATCTTCCACCGCCTCAACAGCTGACGCCTCGCTGATTTCTTTAATCCCTGATGGTTTAAAAACCTTTCCTGCTGATTCAATCTTTTCTACAGGGGAAATTACCTTTAAACTCCCCTGTGCCATATATTTTTCAAGGGCAACTTTTACATCTGTATCCCTTACCAGCCGGGGTTCTATCTCCATAGAAGATATCTTTTTAAGTTCTTCTATCACATTCTCATCAGCAGGGTCAACCATACCGCATATGAGTTTTTTCCCACCTTTATAAACAGGTATTGTTCTGTATTTCTTGCAGGTGAATTCAGGTAGCGAAGTAAGCACATCCTTTTCAATCTCCATACCTGAGATATTCAGAGGGACGATTTTCAGTTCTTTCAGGACAAAGTTATACCACTGGTCTGCCGTTATAAGGCCGAATTTTATAAGAAGATATCCAAAAGGTGCACCTGTCTTTTCCTTTTCATTAACAACCATTTCAATCTGGTCTTTCTTTAACCGCTCTTTATCAATCAGGACCTTTATAATCTCATCTCTTTTCATAGGATGCCTTGCATAATTTCTGTTAATTGTGATTCTTCTAAGGAACCAATATTCTTCTTATGTATATTTCCCTGTTTATCTATAATAAAAGTTGTCGGAACAGCCCTTATACCTCCATAAAGATTCTCAATCTTCCCATCACTCATACATACTGGATAATTAATTTTTTTCTCACTGATTATCTTTTTAGTATCGTCTATTGTTGAATTTACAGCAATTCCTATAATTTCAACCCCTTTTTCTCTGTAAGCATTATAAAACTTAACAAAGTCAGGGATTTCTGCAAGACAGGGTGGACACCAGGTCGCCCAGAAGTTAATGATTACAACCTTTCCCTTATAATCAGAAAGTTTTATCGGTTTTCCGTTGATATCCTGCAGTGTAAAGTCAGGTGCCTTTGTCATCTCTGCTTTTACACAGGATAGAAGCAGAAATACCAGAAAAAGAGATATTAAAATGTTTCTCATAATTGCCTCCTTATGTTATTGTTTTCTTTCTGCTGTCAATATAGATAACGATTCCTTTATGGCACATAGATGTATTATTGCACAGCATTTTTTATCCATATCCCACCAGGCACATCCTTCCTCAAGGCACATATCAAAGTCCTCAATGAATTCAGGAACACCAAATGTTGCTTCTCCCAGTGGTCTTTTCTGCGGACGAAGACGCAACGGACATTTCATAAGGGCTCACCTCCTTTACTCCGCACTCTTCTCTGTATCTCTTTCAGGTGCGGAGTTTGGATTTACCCTGCACTCTTTACACTGCACTCTTCTTTGTATTTTTTCCCTTGGTGCAGTGTTCTGTTTTTCTTTCACCCTCACCTTTCATCCTCCCCCATCCCGCCTGCACCCAAGCTGCGACGGGCAGGCAAGGGGGAGGAAAGTAGAAGAGGTGTATCTCTTTCACGTGCAGGGATTTGATTTTTTACCTTTCCCCGCTCTTTTATATAAAGTTTCTTATTGTGTCAAGGAACTCTTTTTTAATTCTTTCAAGCGCCTCTTCTGAATCTGCCTCAATCCGTATAACAAGTGCTGGTTGTGTATTTGATGCCCTTACAAGTGCCCAGCCATCGGGCAGGAATACTTTTACTCCATCTATATCAGATATTTTATTACCTCTTAAGGCAAAGAAATTTTTAATATTTTTAACAATCTCAAATTTCTTTTCATCAGGAACTGTAAGCCGTATCTCCGGTGTTGAATAATATTTTTTGACTCCTTTCAGTAATTCAGCAGGTTTTTTACCTGTTTCATCCATAATCTTCAGCAGTCGTAGGGAAGCATAGATAGCATCATCATATCCATAGTAGTCATCTGCAAAATAAAGGTGACCTGAAAGTTCTCCTGCCAGAGGTGCTTTTTCAATATGCATCTTGTTTTCTATGAGCGAATGGCCTGTCTTCCACATTAAAGGTATTCCACCTTCTTTCCTTATCTCTTCTTCAAGTGCCTTGCTGCACTTCACATCAAATATAATTTTGGCTCCAGGCATATTTTTTAAGACATCCCTGGCATATATTATCAACAACTGGTCTCCCCACAATATATTTCCTTTCTCGTCCACCACACCTAAACGGTCTCCATCCCCGTCATAGCCAAACCCTGCATCAAGATTCTTTCCTTTAACTACCTTTATCAGGTCTTTAAGGTTTTCAGGGACAAGTGGGTCAGGAAGATGGTTGGGAAAGGATGGGTCGCTTTCAATATAGAGAGGGAATATCTCAACTCCAAGTTTTTCAAATAGAGAAACTATTAAAGGACCGGCTGTGCCATTTCCTGTGTCAACGGCTATTCTTAACCTTCTTTTAAATATGAACCTCTCCAGTATAAATTTTATATAGTTCTGTATGACTTCCTTTTTTTCATAATATTGTCCCTTTCCTTTTTCAAAATCATTTTTCTCAATTATGTCTGCAATATCCTGTATCTCCTTCCCGTATAAACTTCTATCACCCACAACCATCTTGCACCCGTTAAATTCAGGAGGATTATGACTTGCTGTAACCATTGCCCCTGCATCAAAGTTATAATAGTGGACTGCAAAATAAAGGACAGGGGTTGGAACTATACCTGTATCTGTTACATCACATCCCGAATCAAGTAATCCTGCAATCAGTTTTTCCTTTAGTTCCGGAGTGGTTATTCTGTTATCACCACCCACACATACTGTTTGTTTACCGCCTCTTCTTACAATACTTCCAAAACCCCTGCCTAAAAGATAGGGGATTTCTCCTTTCATGTCTTCTTCGTAAACACCCCTTATATCATATTCTCTGAATATATCTCTCTTTATTTGCATAGATATTCCTTTGAGATATTATACTCTTATACACTATTAATTGACAAACCTCTTTTGATAAAGGTAAAATGATAATAAAGGAGAACATGGGCAAAAAATTTAGAAGAAGAAACTATCTGATAAATAAACCCCTCCAGTTTATCTATTCAGGTATTATGATATATCTCCTTCTTATAGGCATCATCGTTGTCGGAGTTGGCACATATTATCTTACCTTTAATACCATACTTAATGAGCTTGAAACACAGGGGGGACTCTCACAGGCATATGAGATGGTTAAAGACATCAATCTTCTTATATTAAAACGGGTCGGGACGATGTTAGTCATAGTGCTTGTATTTGCTTTTGGCCTTGGAGTTTATTACCTTCACAGGATAGCAGGTCCGGTTTACAGGATTGAGAAAACAATCAGGGAGATGGCAGAGGGTAAGAAGGTTGAGCCCATCAGATTAAGAAAGAAGGACTTTTTTAAGTCCCTTGCCGAAGCAGTTAATAAACTGATAGAAAAACAACAATAGTTTTGATATTTAAAGGGCATTCTTATACTTCAGCCCATAACTTTTCAAGTTTGTAATAGTTCCTTACTTCCGGCAGAAATATATGGACAATTACCTCTGCATAATCAATAAGTACCCATCTACCTCTTTTCAGTCCGTCTATAGAAACAGGATGTTCTTCAATTCCATCAAGAAGTGATTCTGCAAGTGTCTTTGTGTGTATGGATGAATTTCCCGAAGCAATAATAAAGTAATCAGTAATCCATGTCTGGTTACCAACATACAGAACTTTAATGTCTTCTGCTTTTTTGTTTTCAAGTATAGCAACAATTCTTTTTACCTTGTCGTTAATTTAAACCTCCTTAATACTTCTTTAATTTTACTGTATTCTTTTGAAAAAAGAAATACTTGTTTGATATTTTGTTCTGATATGATAAAATTATAGACCTAAAAATTAAAGTGAAAAAGAGGGGGGATGTTTTATGGATAAGATACAGTTTAACGCAGAAGAAAGAGATGGAAAGGGTAAAGGGGTTGCAAGAAAACTGAGGGTATCCGGTTTTATCCCTGCGGTTCTCTACGGTCCAGGTTATGAACCAGCCCTGTTGAAGGTTGAGAAAAAAAGCGCAGAAGACATTATAAGAAAGTTAGAGTCCCATAATGTTATGGCTGAGATTGTTATTAAAAAAGGAAAGAAGAAAGAAACAGTGAAGACAGTTCTTAAAGATATCCATACACATCCTATACGTGGAGATATTCTGCACCTTGACTTTTACAGGGTCAGGATGGACCATACTGTCAGAATGGGAGTTGCTGTACATCTTACAGGAGAAGCGCCCGGAATAGAAAAGGGAGGAATACTTGAACAGGAGGTAAGAGAACTTCAGGTTCAGGCATTGCCTGACAGGATTCCTTCAATTGTAGAGGTGGACATATCAAAACTTGACATAGGGCATTCTATCCTGGTTAAGGATATAGTATTGCCTGAAGGAGTTACTGCTGTTGATGACCCGGAAAAAGTAGTGGTTACTGTGCTTGCACCCAAGGCAGAGAAGGTTGAGGTTGCAGAAGAAGGGGCTGAAGTCCCTGCAACCGAGACACCTGCAGAGCCAGAAGTAATCAGTGAAAAAGAAGCAGCTGAAAGGAGAAGGGAAAAAGAGGCAAGAGAAAGAGAAGAGAAAGAGTGAAGATAATAGTTGGCCTTGGTAATGCAAAAATTGGATACGGGAACACGAGACATAATATTGGATTTAAAGCCATTGACCTGTTAAGGAAAAAATATACCCCTTCAGAAGTTATAAAGCATAAGTATTATAGGGGTTGGCGTACTGAGATAGCAGGCAGTCCTATTATTCTTATAAAGCCAAAGGCCTTTATGAATGAAAGTGGTATAGCTGTTAAAAAGGTCTTTGAAAGATTTGATGGTAAAATAGAGGACTATATAATAATCCATGACGAACTTGATGTACCTCTGGGAAAGATAAAGATTACAGCAGGAAAGGGACCCGGTGGACATAAAGGGGTTCTATCAGTGGTAAATGAATTAGGGAGCAAGGATTTTATCCGCATAAGAATAGGAATATGGAAGGAAAATTTAGATGCGCCATATGTAGATTATGTGCTGTCTCCTTTTCTTCCGGAAGAAAGACCACTGGTTGAAGAGTCACTTGAAAGGATGGTTTCAGCCATAGAAGAGATTGTTAAAAGCGGAATACAAAAAGCAATGAGTATCTATAACACCTGACATTGAAAGGAGGAGAATAAAAATGGAAGGGACTGGAATGCAGGTTTTTGCGTTTGTCAGTTCACTTGTAGCGATTGCTTTTACAGGATTGCTTGTCAGAAAGATTATGAAGAAATCAGAAGGAACACCTGAAATGATAGAGATAGCCCAGGCGGTAAGGGTAGGAGCAAGGGCATATCTTATGAGGCAGTATAAAGGCGTGAGTATATTTTTCGGGATTGTCTTTGTAATTCTCCTCATCCTCGCAGGACTTGGATATACAAGTATCTTTGTCCCTTTTGCCTTCCTGGCAGGTGGGTTTTTCTCTGCTTTAAGCGGCTATATAGGTATGACTATAGCAACAAACTCTTCTGCAAGGACAACATTTGCAGCAAAAAACTCACTTAATGAAGCGTTGAAATTAGCATTCTCTTCAGGGCTGGTTATGGGACTTATTGTTGTTGGACTTGCCCTGCTTTTTATCAGTGTGGGATACAGTATTGTAAAGTTGTTACATCCTGACCTTAACTACATTGCCTCAACGATGGTATGTTTTGGAATGGGTGCGAGTGCGCAGGCACTATTTGCAAGAGTAGGAGGTGGTATATATACAAAAGGTGCGGATGTAGGAGCAGACCTTATAGGCAAGGTAGAGGCGGGTATTCCTGAAGATGACCCCAGAAACCCTGCTGTTATTGCAGATAATGTGGGAGACAATGTTGGAGATATAGCGGGTATGGGAGCAGACCTTTACGAGTCATATGTAGGTTCAATACTTGCTACTATGGCGCTTTCAGTTTCAGCAGGCCTGGGATATAAGGGTATATCCCTTCCGCTTGTCATAGCGGCACTTGGTATCTTTGCTTCCATCATCGGTTCTTTCTTCGTGAGTGTAAAAGAGGAGGCAACACAGGCAAATCTGCTTATGGCTTTAAGGAAGGGAATCTATATTGCAGCAGGCATTATTATCGTTGCTTCCTACTTTGCTATAGTCGGTATACTCGGTCCTGAATACAAACGGATATTTGGTTCTGTTATATGTGGAGTTATAGCAGGACTTCTTATAGGATTTTTCACCGAGTACTATACATCTGACAGTTACCAACCAACAAGAAATGTGGCAAAGTCAGCACTTACAGGACATGCAACGGTTATTATAGAAGGAATTGCTACAGGTATGTACTCAACGGCTGCTCCTGTCATAGTAATTGTTCTTGCCACAATAGGTGCCTATATATTTGCAGGAGGTCTTTATCAGCCCGGTATGGGTCTTTATGGTATAGGGCTTGCAGGTGTTGGGCTTTTAAGCACATTAGGTATAACACTCGCCACTGACTCTTATGGTCCTGTGGCTGATAATGCAGGGGGAAATGCCGAGATGTCTCATCAGCCACCATTTGTCAGACAGAGGACAGACGCACTTGATGCGCTTGGAAATACTACTGCAGCAACAGGAAAAGGATTTGCCATCGGTTCTGCTGCACTTACAACACTCGCCCTTATTGCCGCCTTCAAAGAACAGATTGTTATGTTAGGTGGCAATGTTGAACTTTCCGTTATGAATGTCCGTCTTATTGCTGGATTTTTCATCGGCGCTATGTATCCGATGTTCTTCTCTTCAATGGCTCTCCGCGCAGTTGGGAGAACCGCACAGGAGATTGTTGAAGAGGTAAGAAGGCAGTTTAAAGAGATAGCGGGACTTATGGAAGGCAAGGCAAAGCCGGACTACGCAAAGGCAGTGGATATATGCACGAAATCAGCACAGAAGGAAATGCTTAAACCCGCCATAGCCACAATAATACTTCCTGTAGCAGTTGGGCTTTTGCTGGGAATTGAGGCGCTGATGGGGCTTCTCATAGGGGCAATGGCAGGTGGTTTTGTCCTTGCTGTTATGATGGCAAATGCAGGTGCATCATGGGACAATGCAAAGAAATATATAGAGAAGGGAAACTTTGGTGGCAAAGGGACGGATGTTCATAAGGCATCAGTCACGGGTGATACAGTGGGTGACCCATTTAAGGATACAGCAGGTCCTTCTCTCAACATACTGATAAAACTGATGTCAATTGTAGCCATTGTCTTTGCTTCCTTTATTCTTCATACTACAATTTTTAAATAAAATGGCGGATATTTACTCAGAATCATTGGAGTTACACAGAAAGGCAAAAGGTAAGATAGAGATAAAGTCAAAGGTTCCCCTTAAAGATAAAAAAGACCTATCCCTTGCCTACACGCCCGGTGTTGCAGAACCGTGTATGAAGATAAAGGAAGATAAGTCCCTCGTCTACCAGTACACATCAAAATGGAATACAGTTGCGGTTGTTACAGACGGAAGTGCTGTTCTTGGTCTTGGAAATATAGGGGCAGAGGCAGCACTTCCTGTGATGGAAGGTAAGGCAATACTTTTTAAAGAGTTTGGTGGGGTTGATGCCATTCCTATTTGTATATCAAGTCAGGATACAGAAGAGATAATAAAAACAGTGTCCCTCATATCACCTTCCTTTGGTGGGATTAACCTTGAAGATATATCAGCGCCAAGGTGTTTTACCATTGAGGCACGACTGATAGAAACACTTCCCATACCTGTTTTTCACGATGACCAGCACGGAACTGCCGTTGTTGTCCTTGCCGCACTTATCAATGCGCTTAAGATTATCAATAAAAAGATAGAGGAAGTAAAAATTGTAATAAACGGAGCAGGAGCAGCAGGGATAGCCATAACAAAGTTTTTACATTATGCGGGAGCAAAAAATATTCTTTTGTGTGATAGAAGAGGGATTATCTGTAAGGATAGGAAGGAGAATATGAATTTTGCAAAGGAAGATATAATAAAATATCTTCTTCCATCTAAAATGGGTACTCTTTCTGATGCTATGAAAGGTGCTGATGTCTTTATAGGCGTTTCCGGACCTGATACAGTGAGTGAAGAGATGGTAAAGGAAATGAATAAGGGTGCTGTTGTCTTTGCTATGTCAAATCCTGTGCCTGAGATTATGCCGGAAAAGGCAAAGAAAGCAGGTGCTTTTATAGTTGGCACAGGAAGAAGTGATATGGAAAACCAGATAAATAATCTTTTAGCATTTCCGGGGATATTCAGAGGAGTATTTGATGTAAAGGCAGGAAAGATAACGGATAAAATGAAACTTGCAGCAAGTTATGCGATTGCCAATTACATCCCCGAAAATAAATTATCCCCTGACTATATCATACCATCTGCACTTGATAAAAAGGTGGCGGAGAAGGTAGCAGAAAAGGTTGCCGCTGCCTGGATTGAAGGTAATAAGTAATATCATTCTCTTTGTTTTATATCTCTTCAAGCGTATCTTCTTTAAGTGAGTCAAGGTAGTTCTGCAGTATTATCTGTGCAGACAGTTTATCTATATATTTCTTCCTTTTACGCCTGCTTAAGTCCGCCTGAAGCATTATTGTTTCTGCCTGCTGTGAACTTAATCTCTCGTCAAAAGGTATAAAAGGAATGGAAATCTCTTTCTGAAGTTTTGATATAAAAGCCATTGTCTTCTCTGTCTGGGAACTTATAGAACCATCCATTCTTAAGGGGAGCCCGTATATGATACTCTCCACTTCATACTCCGCTATAAGTTTCTTTATCTTTTCCACTTCTTTATCTCCACGGTTAATCCTTCCCAGTCCACGTGCAAGCGACTTTGTCTCATCACTGATAGCCACTCCAACCCATTTTTCCCCAATATCCAGACACAATACCCTCATTATTTCTCCTTTTATCTTATTATACTTTATAAAACAGAAAGTGAGAAAATCGTTAGGAAGAAGGGGAGACAGATTATTTCTTCTTTTTTAATTCTCCAAGATGCTTTATAATACGCCAGGCAGTATATTGGAAACGTTCATCTTTATCTTTAAGGAAGTTAGAAACCCTACGGACAAAAAAGGATTCTTTCTGTATAGAATATGCATCTTTCTCTGATGATACAAAAATTTTATCCATACCAACCCCAAGGGCATCTGCTAATTTATTTATTGTCTCTAAACTCGCCTTTTTCTTTCCTCTTTCTATATGACTTATAAAACTTGGATGCAACCCTGATTTAAATGCCAATTCTTCCTGCGTTATTCCCATTCCTTCTCTTATTATCCTTATCCTTTTACCAACCCGAGTATATATATCGTTTTTCATAGTATCTATATTATTTCAGAAAGTGGATATCAGTTTAATAGCCCATAAGTAAGATGAATAATATGACTTATAGTAAAAATTAAACTTGACTTTTATAAGTCCATATATTAAAATCCTGTCTATAGGTCATTAGAAATTTATGACTGTTAGAAATATAATATGTGCTGGAATAATTGGTATAGTGGGTATGGGTTCTCCTCTCTTTGCCTG
>DAONKS010000046.1:0-3523 GCA_035406305.1 bacterium
TCTTCTCCCCAGGTGGTAAGTATATGTGTATGTACATCTATCAGCATCCTTTGTATCTCCTTTCCACTTTCTCAAACGCCTTTATTGTATCACTTATTTCCTTTTTGCTCCACCTCTCATTGATATGAAGGGTTATGTGGTCATCAAGTGCCCTTTCTGCATCCGGACAGCTTCCCTCATAGTTTATCTTTCTTGCTCCGGGTAAACTCCACGGCAGATGGGAATTGCCAAATGTATTTCTCTCCCTTATCCACTTCTGCTTGTATATGGGAATTACATAGTGGGCTCCGACTGAAATACCCTCTGCTCCAAGTGCTTCTGTCAGTTTATATTTATCTACCTTAAGTTTATGCTTCTCTATCCGCACAAAACAGAACCAGGGATTTGGCTCTGAATCAGGTAATATCTTCCATAATCTGAACGATGAAAGTTTCTCTTCAAATCCCTTTTTCAGTTCTTTATATACCCACATCCTTTTCTTCTGTATCTTTTTTAACTTCTTCAATTGTACCCTTCCTATTGCCGCCTCAAGTTCTGTCATCCTGTAGTTAAGCCCTGCAAAAAGGTTTGTCTTTTCATCGGAGTTAAATGGCTTGCCTCTGTCAGCAAATCTTTTGGCATTCCAGTAAAACTCCTCATTATCTGTAATTATCATACCACCCTGTCCACCGCTTGTTGTATGCTTACCGCACATCAAACTGAAAACACCCATATCCCCGAAAGTGCCGACATATCTCCCTTTATACTTAACCCCGTGCGCCTGTGCACAGTCCTCAATAACATACAGATTATACTTTTTAGCAATTTTCAGTATCTCATCTATCCTTGCAGGAGCCCCTGCAAGGTGAACCACTATCACTGCCTTCGTCTTCTCTGTGATATTTGTTTCTATGGAAGCAGGTGAGATATTAAGGGTCTCATATTCAACATCGGCAAATACAGGTATGCACTGCTGAAATAGTATAGGGGATATAGTTCCGGGGTCTGTTATCGGTGTTGTGATAACTTCACTGCCGGGTTCAAGTTTCAGTGCTGCAATTGCTGAATGGACTGCTGCTGTCCCTGAACTTGTAGCAGTGGCAAACTTTACTCCAAAATACTCTGCAAACTCCTTCTCATATGCATCCACCTCAACTCCGCCATACCTGTCCAGTGCCTGCGGTCCCTTCATTGTCTTTTCAATTACCCTTAAAGCCGCTTTTTTCTCTCTATTATCAAACATTATTCGTTCCGGCATATATCTCTTTCGCACAGGAGTTCCACCTTCTACTGCAAGTTTTTCCATTTTTTCTCCTTTCATTTACCTGAAACTGCCTTAACGGAAAATTTTCGCGCTATATCCAGCAACTTCTTAATCTTCTCTTCCTGCCTTAAAAAATCAATGGAAAAATTTACACTGACGGGATTATATTCCTGCAATTTTCTGTAGTATTCCACAAGTTCTTCTGCAGAAAGATTATCTATCTCCCATGACTTTATACGAAGTGTAAAATCACAGGGGCAGTAATCTCTCAGTATTTCGGGTGTAAGATACTGGTCTGCACCCGGGTCAAATACCTTTATATCTACCCTTTTCAAAAATGGGAGATGTTCCTTTCTTAATAGTTCACTGTGAAGAAATCTCTCTGTTGCCCTGAGCTCGCTGTATAATCTGTCCCAGTAAGGGATACAGAACTCTTCAAATACAACAGGAGAAAACATCCCTGCAAAATCATCAGGTATCCCTTTTGGTCCTGGCTCAATCTTTTCTCCAAAATACCCTGTAATCACCTCTGCATAGTGAATTGCACTCTCTGTACAGAAGGAAAGTAGTTTATGTGCCCTCTTCGGGTCATCGTATGGAAGAGTTAAAAAACTTTCACCCATAAGTAAAACCGCTGTTGTAACAGGTCCCTCAAAAAGGTGCCCTATAGAATTTGGCGTTTCTGGACACAATCTTTTTAATTCTTTCCATACTGCAAGTTTTCTTCTGATGAGAGGTGCTCTTAAATAATCATCCGGCTCTTTAAGGTTATCAATATCTTCAGGAGTTTTTATAAAAGGGACCTGCTTTGGCTCTGAATTTTCAGGAAATATAATCTCTGCACCAAGAGAAGCAATATGTGGATAGGCAAACCCTGCCATCCTCGGAATAGGTGATTCAACACCTAATCTCTCTGCAAGAGGTTTTATGTTCTCATATCCTTTTACTATTGCCTTTGTATTAAAGTGGAGTTGATAAAAAGTAATTCCTGTAATTTCTAATATGAGATATTCCCCTAAACTGAAATAATACTTTTTCATTTTATCTCCTATAGTTTAAGAAGTTTAATTGCGTTTTCTCGTGTTATCTTTCTGTAAACTGGCTCTGATATTTTGCCTTTTTCTAAAAGCCCTTTTAAATAATCTACAAGAGGTGTGGGTGTATCAGGTGCACATATATCTGTACCGAAAAATAATCTATCCTGAAATTCATTAATAAACCTTATACCATATTCAGGGTCACGTGATATTGCATTAAATCCACTACCTGCAGAAAGGTCTCCAAGAAGATTTTTGTATCTTCTAAAGAGTTTAGGCAATGCACCTTCTTTCTCCACAGGATAATTGGGGTATCCATATCTGTCAGCAGGTGTCTCAAGGATTGATATCTCTGCCCAGAATGGCTGGGAATGGCCAAGAAAAAACAGATTTGGGAACATCTGTAATGTTCTTTCAAGCTGTGGTAATCCCGGGTCATCATAAATTCCATAAGTCCCGCCTATCTGTGGTGCTATGTGAAAGATAACAGGTAGTCCGACCTTCTCTGCACACCTGAAAAGGTTCTGGACTAAGGGATGAAGGAAAGGGAGATTGATACAGACCTCACCTATTCCTTTACACCCCTGCTCTTTATAGTAAGATAATAATCTGTCAAGTGGTGCATCAGCAGAATTACTAATTGCACGGGGGTCAATATTACAGAAGGGAATAAATCTGCCTGGATACTCCATGCATATCTCAAGCACCTCCTCTTCCGATTGTCCCTGAAGCATACACTCAGGACCCCCGCCAGGTAATATAACTCCCATTTCTATTCCAAGTTCATCATATTTTCTAAGAAGTTGCTCGGGTGTTGAATATGTCTGTTTTCCATCCCTTAAATATGTTGGATATTTCCTTAAATGTATATGTATATCTATCATCCATACCCCCTTTTATTTACAACTTATTTGTTTATTATCTATCAGATTTATTACAAAAACAATACAATTTTCTGCTATCTTATGTTAAATCCTGCTTTGCATATGAAATGGGTGTGATGTAAAATATGTAATAATGAAACACATAGAAAAGGAATATCTTTTACAAGACAGACATCAGGTAAAGTGCCTGTGGCGTAAATATGAAACTTCTCCGGGACAGCTTGCCTATCACAGGGAATATGAGATCCACTTTATCAAAAAAGGTAGCGGTTATTATTTTATAAAAAACAGAAAGTATCCTTTCTCACACAATAATCTTGTAGTTATTAAGAGAGAAGAGATACACAGATTTATTCCTC
>DAONKS010000046.1:3623-11358 GCA_035406305.1 bacterium
CCCTTTCTGCATTTTTATGCCATCTCTCAATGTCTTCCT
The DNA here is from genome assembly GCA_035406305.1 of bacterium. Classification (GTDB taxonomy): domain Bacteria; phylum Ratteibacteria; class UBA8468; order B48-G9; family JAFGKM01; genus JAAYXZ01. The sequence goes on from DAONKS010000046.1 coordinate 3,663, forward strand.
GCGGTATATAGTAAAAAAGTGGATGGACAATATTTTTATATGTCTCAACATCCATACGGACAAGGGCTTCTGGTGTAAGAAATCTTACTACATCTTCAAGATAGGAAAGTTTTTCCCTTCCCTCCCATGTATTTTTGTTAAGCGGACATACTTCCTGACAGATATCACAGCCATAAATCCATCTTCCCATCTTCTTTTCAAGTTCATATTTTAATGGAAGTGGTGCACCATATGTAAGATATGCAATACACCTGTCCATACGGACTGTATATGGCTTTACTATTGCCCCTGTCGGACAGGCATCTATACACCTTGTACAGTTATCCGGACAGGGCGAGTTATAAGAAGGTTTATCAGGTTCAATATCTGCATCCACAAGGTATGTGATAATATTTATCCAGGAGCCGTATCTACCTGCATACGCAAATGTGTTTTTACCTATAGATACAAGGCCTGCCTTATATGCTGCAAGACGGTCAGGTACACCACCCTTTCTTACCTTCAGCCCTCTATTCTTCAACCACTGCGTAAAGTTCTTCACCATCAGATAGTCAGGACTTTGCGGAATACGAGAATCAAATAAGTAGTTTCTTGCTATATATCCATTAACCTGTTGTGGAATTTTATATTTCCCGTAGTACCTTATACACACAATTATGGAATTTGCCCATGGGAATCTTTCCTTTACAATGGCACGGCTGTACATCGGTTTATAAAGTGGTTCTGTTTCAGGATAATTCTTTATAAGGTTATCAAGTGCCCTGCTGTATTCAATAAAGTTCTCTACCTTTGCTATACCACATCCAACAAACCCACTTCTTATTGCATAATCTTTTATCTCCTGCTTTAACCCTTCCATCCCTTCTTTCATTTCACATTTAACCTTTCACGTCTTTCAATTTATGTTATTGACATCCACTTTTTCTTATGTTTTCATATATCCACTATGATGATAAAGAAATTCACATTTTTATGCAAGCCGGAAGTGGTCTATGGAGAGAACTCCATAACACAACTTCCTGATTTGGTAAAGTCCACCGGTGGTAAAAAACTGCTTCTTGTAACGGACACAAACTTCTCAAAAACTGCTATAATTGGCAGTATAAAACAACTCCTTAAAGAAAAGTCCATTGATTTTGCTATATTTGACAGTATATCAGGTGAGCCATCCACAGAAACAGGGGATGAATGTGCTTCCTTCGGGAAAAAGGAAGGGTGTGATGTTGTATGCGGTATAGGTGGAGGCAGTACCCTTGACACAGCAAAGGCAGCAGCAGTGATTATCACCAATGGTGGAAGCGTAAGGGAATACCAGGGACTTGATAAGGTGCCTGGTCCAGGACTACCCAAGATAATGGTTCCGACCACCGCAGGAACAGGCAGTGAAGTTACATTTACCGCTGTTTTTATAAGGAAGGATGAGAAGAAGAAAGGCGGGATAAACAGTAAATACCTTTATCCTGAATTTGCCATCCTTGACCCATTACTCACAATTTCAGTTCCACCTTCAATAACTGCATCCACAGGACTTGATGCACTATGCCATGCAATAGAAAGTTTTATATCAAAGAAGGCAAACTTCCTATCAGAATCTGTCTCCCTTTCTGCCATAAAACTTATATGGGAAAACCTGCCTTCTGCCCATCAAAACGGCTCTGATGTGAAAAGCAGAACAGGGATGCTGTACGGAAGTTTTCTTGCAGGTGTCGGACTTGCCAATGCAGGTGTTACGGCAGTCCACTCAATCTCATATCCCTTAGGTGGAACTTTCGGTGTTCCTCACGGCGTGGGCAACGGACTACTGCTTCCCTATGTCCTTGAGTTTGATATGCCTGAAATTTCTCCCCGCCTTGCCTGTATATACGACTATGTATATGGGCATTCAGGAAATAAAGAAATAGAAAAAGCAGAAAAATTTATATCCGAGATAAAACAGATGCTAAAGAGGTTTAAAATACCACGCCTGAAAGAACTTGGTATCACTCCCGAAAACTTTTCTTCACTCGCTGAAGATGCTATGAAGGTTGCAGTGCCGATAGAAAATAATCCCAAGCCTATCACGGTGGCAGATATTATAAAAATTTATAAGTCGGCTTATTGATATCTTCTTAATCCATTATCTATTTTCCAGGTAGAGTGTCTTTTAAGGTATAATAGAAAAAAGGCGGTGAATATGAAAGATAAAAAACTTACAGAAAAAGTTATTCTCAAAACACTAAAAGAAACAAAAGATGAACTAAAAAGATACGGAGTGAAAAAAATAGGGTTATTTGGCTCTTTTACAAAAGGAGAGCAAAGAAAAAACAGTGATATTGATTTGCTTGTAGAATTTGACCTGAAAAGATTCGGAGAAAATTTCAAAGGGCTTTATAAAACATATATAGAATTGTCTGAATATCTTGAAAAACTCTTTGGAAGAAAGGTTGATATACTAACTCCTGTAAGTGTTGAAACGATACGGATACAGGAAATTGCAGAAGAAATTAAGAAAAGTGTAATATATGTCTAAAAGAACTGATAGAGAATTTTTAAGAGATATTCAGGAAGCAATTACAAGGATAGAGAAGTATACATTCAAGATGAAATTCAAAGAATTTCTAAATGATACAAAAACACAGGATGCTGTTATCCGTAACATTGAAATCATTGGTGAGGCAGTAAAAAATATATCTGCTAATTTTAAACAAAACCATAAAGATATTGAGTGGAAACTTATAGCAGGTATGAGAGACAGAATAATCCACTTCTATTTTGGTATAAAGTGGGATGTGGTCTGGGATGTTGTTAAAAATAATATACCTGAGTTTAAATCAAAAATAGAGTATATGCTTAAAGAATTTGAATGACTCATTAATGAATAGAAAAACTATCACTACAATAATAATCGTAATACTAATAACAGGTTTAATTATCTACGGTGCTGGAGTTATCAAACAGAAACAGAAAAAACTTATACCTTTCAGCCAGTGGCCACAGATAAGGTTTAAGGATATAAGGGTTCTTATCGCCACAGAGCCGAAATATGCACATCAGGGATTTGCAGGAGCAAAGGAAGAGGACTTCAAAAATACCATCATAATCTTTCCTGATATTACAGGCGGGACTGCCTTTACAAATCAGGATCAGGGATATGGACCTGTAATAAAGGATATAAAAATTGTCTATCTTGATGGATGTATGAACATCTTGAAAGAAGATATTTTAGTAAAAGAGACGGGTATTTCCGTTGCACCTGAAGGGACAAGAATTGCTATAGAAGGCGCTCTCCCTTAATAATCCATAATTTTTACCAGGTTGCCATATCTGCCCTGATTAACCCTGCTCCCTGATAATAAGGATTAAATCCAAGGTTTTCCGCTGTATTTTTCAACCATGACTTCAGTTCATCGGGTGTCATCGGACCTTTTACAGAAAGAACCAGCGCAGCAACGCCACTCACATGAGGGGTCGCCATACTTGTTCCGCTCATTGTCTCATAAAATCCGTTATTATAGGTTGACTTAATATCTACCCCCGGTGCACACAAATCAACTTCAGGCCCGTAACTGCTGAAATTCGCAAAGTATAAGATGCCGTTTGTGTATTGACCGACAGCAGAAACAGCAATCGTTTCAGGGTATTTAGCAGGATAGTCAACTGCCCCACCTGACAGCCCGTTATTACCGGCTGCAGCAATTATAACCACTCCTGCCTGGTATGTCCTGCTTATTGCATCGTGAAATGACTGATTCCCTGAAGATGAACCAAGGCTTAAATTCACCACCTGTATCCCATTGTTAACACACCATTCCAGTCCTTCAATAATATCAGAAAGCCAGCCAGAACCACTTCTATCCAGAACCTTCACGGCATAAAGATAAATTCCTGGTCCTGCACCCACCACCCCAATCTGATTGTCCAGTCCTGCTATAATTCCTGCGACATGCGTTCCATGTCCATTATCATCATCTCCACTTTTCCTGGGATTTATACAGTTTATGTTTCCCTTGATATTCCCGGCTAAATCCTTATGGTCTAAATCAATCCCTGTGTCCAGAACAGCCACCTTTACTCCTGCTCCTGTGGTTCTATTCCAAACTAAATTTGCTCCAATTCTCTCTATTCCCCATGGTAATTCCTGTGGTGGCTGTGAAGGTTTTGAGGGCTTACCTGGTTTATCCGAAGGTTTCCCTGTGGCTCTTACTACAAGGTCTTCATCTATCCATAGAACTTCCGCCCTGCCAAGAAGTGCTCTTTCTGCCTGTGGGGGGAGATAAACAGCCATACCATTGATTGACCTCAATGGCTTAACTATTGTTACCCCGAAATTCTTTAAAAGATTTGCCTGGGCAATCTCATTGACAAAATTTTCCTGAAAAACAACTATCTTGCGTGGTGCATTCTGAGCAAATACTATTGTTGAAAGAAATAAAAACAGAAAAATAGATATAAAACTTACTGCTATCCGTCTTATTATTTTTCCCATTTTCACCCCTTTTTTTCTATATTATCCCTTTTAAATATTTTGTCAAATTTTCCCCTGCAGGAATAGAATACTGCGTTTAGCAGACAGGAGGGAGAAAAAACTGTAGCTGTTTGTAGAAAAAATTTGACACTTCTAAGAGAGAATTTTAGAATTAAAAAGAATGAAGATTGAACAACTGTCTCTCTGAAAAAGTAAATATACTTACTGAACACTGATTGATAAGAGATAGTTTTGACTTTTTACTTTTGACTTATTACTTTTGATATGGGAAAGAGTAATAGATTGCTCGTGTTGTTTATCATCTTCCTGTCTGTCAATCTTTTTTTTGCTTCCGGAGAAGATATTCAACTTATATTACAGACAGTTTCAGACAGGGTTATTTCACCGGCAGGAACCAGATCTGCCCGTCCTGAGATACTTCTAATCGGAGACAGGTTTTACATAATATATCTCCAGATTTCTCCTGTAAGAACATTCCGGATAATTGTAATGGACAGGGATTTAACATCACAGGGTATGGCAAATATTTTCTCAGGGAATTACCAGCCAACAGATATTCGTATATGCTCTGGAGAAGCCAATTATTTTTACACCGCATTTGAAAACACAGGAAAGAATGATGGCATTTCCAATACTCTCAGTATATCCCGGTACAAAACCACAGAATCACTTCCACTACCTGTAAACTCCAACATTGATTTTGCTGAAGCACCACCGGTTATTATTCCTTCCCGTCTTCCCCCTAAAGACACAGACCTTCTTGATGACCCTGCACCGTTTTTTTATAAAGGAAATTTTTATACAATAACCCGTAAGTGGGAATCAGCAATCTTGAAAATCCATAAATTTTCTCCGGAACTACAGCATATTGAAACATACCTTCTGGATATAGGTAAGGTTCTCCCGGGTTTATATCTATCTGTCAACTCTTTTGTAAATATAGAAGGTAAACCATATCTTATTACAGGTGTAAGTAATGAACCACCCGTAAGTGAAACATCTTCCTCCTGGATAGTGGCTATTCCTCTGGATGAAACATTGAAGAAAGTGTCGGGTAGTCCCGTCACCCTTTCAAAAACAAATAAGTATGAAACCTATGTCGCCTGCGCAAGATATTACAACGAAATACTTTTTGCAGGATATGACATAATAGAAAAACCTCTTGATGTAAAACAACTGCCTGAACATTCCCGCCTGAAAAATCTCCCAGTGTTCCATTATGGAGTAATAAAAGCATTTGATGTCAGAAATGGATTCAAGGAACTCGGCTCAATCCAGGTTAATTCTGGAAATATGATAGACAACCACTTTACTTTTGAAGTTTCCTTAGGTAAACTGTATGTTGCTTATCAATCTCCCGATGAGAAACTTCATATAAAGGTTATCGCGTTTATCTTTACAGACCAGGTGCCCTGTAAATGTAAGGCGTCTAACCCTCTGTATCTACAATATCCTCCATAAATAGCTAACTCTTAGACAGACGGCGAAATCCCTCAAGGGGGAGTGAAGCGGAAGGGCCATACCATTTCCCATCACCAGGGCGTTCTTTAAGTACAGAAGGGTTAATCCACTCAAACGGCGCACCATCATCTTCAAATCTTTGTGTATGTTCAATAAACTCAATGGCAACGCGGGTGGCATACTTTTTATCAATCTGAGCAATACTCCAGCAGACATACCCAAGTGGCTGAGGCCAGTATCCACCATTCTGGTATATTCCGTAAATCCTGTTCTCCTCCATTCTGCTATCTTCCCATACAACCTCGCCAGGAATATGGTCAGCCCATACAGGGGTATGTCTGAGATAACCATTTATACATAGAGAACCGTCCCTGCATGACTTCAGCAACGCCTCACAGGCAGCGGTAAAATAATCCTCTTCCAGAACCCCATAGTAACAGGCCATTCCGGTTGACCATGTATCCGGTTGACGATTAACCATCGTTGCACATACAAGCCACCCATCATCTCTCTGGAATGTTTTTTGTATACACTTTTTAAGATTTTCAGCAATGTGTAGATATTCTTCTTCTTTTTCTCTCTCACCCTTTAAACGAAACAACTCAGCCATCTGACGGGCAGCGCGAAATCTCAATACTGATGTCAGTGCCACGGCTCCCATAGGTCTTAATGCATCATGAAAATTAGACGCAGACCAGTTCAGAGGGGTATTCCAGTGCAAACCTGTTACTTTATCGACAGGGACTGACTGAAAGCCAAAGTGCAGTCTTTCAATAATGGATACCTCTTTTATGGAAGTTTTAAGCAATTTAGTGGGTTGAGCCACTTCAGATAAACATACCAGATAAGCAAGATTGATTACTTCATAAATATCATCATCCGCAGGCCGCAATCCAAAGGAACCATTACCCTGGTCATCGGATGTGGAATAAGTACCGGGGTAGAACACAGGACCTGGGGAATATGTCCTCTGAAATTCTTCTGTTCCGAGGCCAGGAAGATTAATATGGTCAGGTATAGCCCATGGAGTAACACATAGATTATGAGCAAGTTTACGATATTCGGCCCCGTTCTGAAAATAGAGGATAACTTCCAGCAGAGTTTTCATCTCATCAAAAGAGATAAAGCCCGAGCGACATTGCATCACAGCATCACGTATCCAGAAACTCGGATATTTATTATCCCCCCCGGGTATATATACAGAGAGTTTCTTTTTATGAAAACCTGGTACTGATACATCTCTTCTGCATTTCTGGATAACATAAGCAGTACGCCTCTCAAGGTATTTATAACTTTTTCCATCAGGAAATAGCATATTTCTCCTCACCTTCTGATTTTAAGTATTCCAAAAGATATATCAAGAACCGGTTTGTTTTTATATCCTGGATAGTTAAAGTGCCACCATTCTGTCTTTATGGGAATAAAACCATATTTCATCATTGTCTTCTGCAAAATTTCTCTGTGCTTTATTGCAAGAGGAGGCAGGTCTTTATAATCACTCTGTGCTTTTATACTGAATTCGTCAAAATCGGTTGGCATAGTAACAGGAGTGCCATTAAGTTTTACAATCGTAAGGTCAACTGCGTATCCCCTGTTGTGGACAGACCCTTTTTCTGGATTTGCCACATACCTTTTATCAGGTAGTGCCTTCCACATTTCTTTTTGAACTGAAAGCGGCCTGTAACCATCAAAGATTTTCAGACAGTAACCCTGCTTTTTCAAATCCTCCTGAACATCTTTCAGTGCAAGTGCAACCTCTTTTGCAAGAAA
>DAONKS010000047.1:0-2848 GCA_035406305.1 bacterium
GGTCTTTTCAATGGTCTCAAACATAATCTCAACATTCTGTGATATACCGCCGCCTATGATGATAAGTTCAGGGTTTAGAAGATTAACAAGGCCTGAAAATAAAGCACCTAAACATATACCCACATCTATCCATATATCAGTGGCAACCTTGTCTCCTTTCTTGTATGCCTGTGATATCACCTTTGGGGTTATCTCTTCCAGTTTGCCTTCCACCAGTTCATATATTAGAGTTTTCTTCCCTTCCTTTATTGCCCTTACAGCCCTTTCCACTATGTAGTCCCTTCCCACAAATCTTTCTATACAACCATAATTTCCGCATTTACACCTGGGTCCTTTATAGTCAATGGGTATGTGTCCTATCTCTACCGCAGAGTACTTGCTACCACGCATAAGTTTTCCATCCTTTACAATACCACCGCCCACACCTGTACCCAGTGTTATGCAGATAATTGTATTGTAGCCCTTTCCAGCCCCATAGAGAAATTCTCCCCAGGTGATGGAATTAACATCATTTTCCACAACAACAGGTAGATTATATTTTTCAGAAAAAATTTTTTTCAGTGGAAGATTATGCCAGCCAGGAATATTTGGTGCTTCAAATACCACACCTTCATTATCAACAATTCCAGGAGTTCCTATCCCTATCCCCGCAGGTTTTTCATTGAGCCCTTCCAGAGCGAACTCAATGGCTTTTTCTATCTGTGCCAGTACTGCTTCTCTACTGCCTTTTTCAGCCATAGTGGGAAACTGCTGCTTCTTTAATACCTTTCCACTCTCATCTGTAAGTCCCGCCTTTATATATGTTCCACCTATATCTATACCTATTGCCTTTCTCATTGTTATCCCTTCTTTCTACCAAAGATTTTAATTCCCTTTTTCTTTGGTGCCTGTTCTGCTTGTGCTGGTTTTTCAGGTTCAGCAGGTTTTTGTGTGGATGGTGCTTTTGGCTTCTTCCCGAATAACTTTGGACCTCGCTTCTCAGCGGGTTTTATTTCGGGTGATACTTCAATTTTTTCAGGAGGGGCAGGCATTGTTTCCTCTTCTTTATATTCAGGATATACACCATATTGTTTTACAAGTTCCATTACCCTGCAGTATTGCTGAAAACTGACATTTTTAGGAACTGAATGGTCAGAATGATAAATGTAACCACCATTCCTCTTTGCAACTTCAAATTTCCTTTTTATCTCGTTCTCTATCTTTGCGGGGTCTTCGTCTGCCATTAACCTTACATCTATATTTCCCATAAATGCGAGCCGGTCCCCATATTTTTCTTTCAGTGTTATCACATCCATACCTGCTTTAACTTCAAGTGGTTGCAAACAGTCCAGCCCGACTTCTATAAGAACAGGGATAAGTTCTGTTACATTACCGCAACTGTGGAGAAGTGTCTTCATCCCCTTTGAGTGGAAATATCCATATAAAAGGCGGTCTGCCTCATAGTGTGTTTTTCTGTAACTGTCTGGTGAAAAAAGCAGTCCATTCCTGTAGCCCATATCGTTATAGAGAAAAGCACCATCAAATTTAAAGCCATTGTTTATCATCAATTCTGCTGTAACAATAATCAGTTCAGCGAGTGTCATCACCATATCTTTTACCCAGTCAGGGTCTTCTGCTATGGTAATAAGAAGTTGCTCCGACTTCATATATCCTTGTAAAGCATCATATCCGCAGGCAGCAGCGAAACATACAAATTTCCCTTCTTCTATAGCGGTTTTATTATTTGCAAGACCTGTTGCCCAATCAACTCTTGTCCAGTCAGGTTTAAGCCGTTTTTTTACCTCATTCCAGTCATCCTTTGTTTTTACATAACAGTCAATAACCTCAGGAGTTGTAGAATAATCCCTGTGGTTCTTTATTTTTTCACCTGTGGATGTTGTGGTAATTATATATTCATCGTTTTTCTCAAGGGTCTTTACAGGGAATCTTGGTGAAAGGTCTGCCCCGAAGAATGCAAACTCATACCCGAAGTACTCCTCGGGCGATATATTTTCAGGGAGACCTTCTTTATGCCATCTACTTACAGTGGCACCCCATGGACTATCCTGTACAGGAACCCTGTCCGGAATCTGGTGGTTAAGTGCTTTTAATACCCTGTCTCTGCTTGTCATTTTTTATCCTCCTTTTAAAATTTTTTATTGTAATTTTTCTTTTACCATTTATGATAGAAAGATTTATAAGGATTGTTTCTTCTGGCAATACCTCAATAATTCTATCTGCCCATTCAATAAGAACAATCCCCCTCTCAAGATATTCTTCCCATCCAAGGGTTTCCATTTCTATTTTACACCTTAATCTGTAAAGGTCAAAATGAAAAACAGGTATTTTCCCGGGATATTCGTTTATCAGGATAAAAGAAGGGCTTGTAGCTTCATAACCAGTAAGGTGTTTCACAATTCCTTTAATCATCGTTGTTTTTCCACTGCCGAGCTCTCCTGTAAAAGCCACAATATCACCCTTTTTAAGGAGAGATGCTATCTTCCTCCCTATTTTTTCCGTTTCCTTTGCATTCCCTGTAATAATTACCATAAAAAGTATTTTACTTTTTTTGAGAAAAGAGGTAAAATTTAATTAACCTGCTCCGTGCGTGATGATAAACTACCCTTGAGCCAACACTTGAGACAAGGGAACCAAGTTCTGATGGGGCTGACAGGTTCGCCGTAGAGCGAAAAGTCAAAGCCGTCAGAGGAGGTGCCCACCTGTGAAAAGGGTCTCAGAGGGTATAATCGTTGCGGCGGAGCGGGTGATATGGGCAGGTTGCGGAGCGGCCAATCGCACCAGACTGTAAATCTGGCGGCTTATGCCTTCGGAGGTTCGAATCCTCCCCTGCCCACTTCAGTTTCCTTGA
>DAONKS010000047.1:2948-6737 GCA_035406305.1 bacterium
GCGGGGTTAGTTTAATGGTAAAACATCAGCCTTCCAAGCTGGTTATACGGGTTCGATTCCCGTACCCCGCTTTTAATAAAAAATAGCAGCAATAGAAAAAAGGGGAAATAAGATAATGGAAAAAACAAAGGTAGAGGTAACAGAAAAGTCAGCATTAGGAAGGGAACTCTTTTTTGTGGTGGATAAAATAAAGGTAGAGCAGGAACGTCATAATATCGTAGAGGAAATAAAGAAAAATGCAGAGATAGAAGGATTCAGAAAGGGCAAGGCACCGGATGAGATTATAGAAAGGAAGTTTGAAGAGTTGATAAAGGAAAATCTTCTAAACAGGATAATTCCTGATGCCTACATTGAGGCAATAAAAGAAAAAGGGTTAAATCCTGTTACAGACCCGGATGTTTTTGATGTGTCTCTTAATGAAGAAGGACTGAAATTTAAAATTTATGTGGAACTCAAACCAGATGTTCAACTGAAAAAGTATAAAGGCATATCTATAAAGAGGGTGACTCCTGAACCTGTCACAGAAAAAGAGGTGGAAGAAGTTCTTATAGAATGGGAAAAAAATCCTTCTCTGACTTCTTCAATTATAGACCCGGAAAAAAGAAAATTATGGAAAGAGAAGATAAGACAGCAATTGGAGGCATATAAAAAGATGGATGCCTTGATAAAGGAAAATAAACAGTTGTGGGATGAGATATTTAAGGATACAGATTTTCCTGTGCCTGAGAAGATGGTTACAGATGAAGCAATAAGATATACAGAGGAACATCTCAGTAAGATGAATATGGAAGGGAAGAGTAAAGAGGAAATAGAAAAAATTGCAAAGGATATATTTGAAAAGGTGAGGCCTGAAGCAGTGGTCTCTGTGAAGAGATATTTAGTACTTGATAAAATAGCAGAGATGGAGAATATAGAGGCAGAGGAAAAGGATATAAACGAAAGGATAGAAGAGATAAGCAGGTCAGCAGGAGAGTCATCAGAGCAGGTAAGACAGAAACTTGAAAAAGCCAACAGGATGGCTGTACTGAAAGATGAAATAAGAATCCAGAAGGCATTCAAATTTATAAGGGATAATGCAAAATTTATAGAAAAAATTATATTACCCGGTGAAGATAAAAAACTGGAGATAATAAAATGAAAGGCCAATTAATACCTTATGTGATAGAAGCAACTGAAAGAGGAGAGCGGGCGTATGATATCTATTCCCGTCTTTTGAAGGACAGGATTATATTTATTGGTTCTCCCATAACAGACGCTCTGGCAAATGTTGTAATAGCAGAGTTCCTCTTTTTACAGAACGAGGACCCTAAAAAAGATATACACCTTTACCTTAATACCGCTGGTGGTTCTATCACCGCAGGGCTTGCCATATATGATACTATGCAGTTTGTCTCCTGTGATGTGGCAACATACTGCATAGGGCAGGCAGCCAGTATGGGTGCTTTGCTTCTTGCAGGTGGAACAAAAGGTAAAAGATATCTGCTTCCACACAGCAGGGTATTAATTCACCAGCCGTGGGGTGGTGTGGAAGGAACTGCAAAAGATGTCAGCATCCAGACAAAGGAAATGTTACGGCTTAAAAAAATAGTTACAGAAATCCTTGCATTACATACAGGAAACTCTATCAGAAAAATTGAGAAGGATACTGACAGGGACTATTTTATGGATGCAGAAGAAAGTGTGAAATATGGACTTGGAGATAAAATTGTCCAGTCAGCAAAAATTTCCTTACTGAGAAAAGATGGCTATACTGAAAAAAAGTGAAAAACTGGGTAAGAAAGTACTGCCTGCTTTGCCATTGAGGGACCTTATTATATTTCCCAATATGGTGGTTCCTCTTCTTGTTGGCAGGGTGCGTTCAGTAAATACTGTAGAAGAGGCACTTGCGAGTGAGGAGGAACTTCTTGTTGTCTTCCAGAAAGACCCTCAGATAGAAGACCCGGAACTCAGGGATATCTACTCTGTAGGAGTGAAAACGAAAGTTATCCAGAGTGTAAGAGAACAGAGTGGTTTAATGAAGATTCTTGTGGAGGTTCTTGAAAGGGCAATTATCAAGGAGTTTTTTAAGGATAAAAAGATATTTGCTGCAAAGATAGAAAATGTTGTTGAAAAAGAAGCATCGGTATCAAATAAAGAAAATGAAGCACTTTCACGACTTGCCCTTGAAATGCTTGATAAATACCTGAACCTTAATACTTCTGTCCCGAGGGAACTGTACACCACAATATCTACCATTGAAAATCCATCACGGCTATGTGATGCCATCGCCGGTTATCTACCCCTTAAACTTAAAGATAAGGGAGCACTTATAGAAAAGATTGAAACAGGTGAGCGGTTGCGATTATTGATAGATATACTTAACCAGGAGATAGGACTTCTGGAAATTCAGAAGAAAATACAGAGCCAGGTAATAAAAAAGATAGAGGATACCCAGCGGCAGTATTTTTTGAGTGAACAGCTGAAAGAGATACAGAAGGAATTAGGGAAAGAAGGGGAAAGTGATGAGATATTACAGTTAAGGGAAAAGATAAAAAAGGCAAAGATGTCTCCAGCGGCAGAAGCAAAGGCGATGGAAGAACTTTCTCGACTCTCAAAAACGATGCCGCTTTCTCCTGAAGCCACTGTTATAAGGACATACCTTGAATGGTTGATAAACCTTCCCTGGGATATCAGGACGGATGACAACCTTGATATTGCTCATGCAGCAAAAGTTCTGGATGAGGACCATTACGGACTTGAGAAGGTAAAGGAAAGAATACTTGAGTATCTTGCGGTTAGAAAGAGGTCAGAAGGGATGAAGTCCCCGATATTGTGTTTTGTTGGTCCGCCCGGTGTAGGTAAGACGTCTCTTGGAAAGTCCATTGCCAGGGCGATGGGAAGAAAATTTGTAAGGATTTCATTGGGAGGTATGAGGGACGAGGCAGAAATAAGAGGACACAGAAAAACATACATTGGTTCTCTTCCCGGAAGAATAATCCAGTCAATAAGAAAGGCAGGGGTTAAAAATCCAGTGTTTTTGCTGGATGAGATTGACAAATTAGGGAAGGATTTCCGTGGAGACCCTGCAAGTGCATTGCTTGAAGTTCTTGACCCTGAACAGAATCACTCTTTTTCTGACCACTACCTTGAGGTGGAGTTTGACCTTTCACAGGTATTGTTTATAACAACCGCAAATACTGACTATACCATACCCCCTCCATTGCTTGACAGAATGGAACTCATCTCTCTGCCCGGCTATACCATATGGGAGAAAAAGGAAATTGCGCAGAGACATCTTATCCCGAAACAACTCAAAGAGCATGGGCTTACAGAAAAAAATATAAAATTTTCAGAAGATGCATTATTTAAAATTATAAGGAACTATACAAGAGAAGCAGGAGTGAGAAATTTAGAAAGGGAGATTGCAAATATATGCAGAAAGGTGACAAAGAAAATTGTTGAGACCAATAAAGAAGGGTTTTATCGCATTACTGCAAAGAGTTTAGAGAATTATCTTGGACCGGAGAAATTTTCCACTCCTGTCGGAGAAAAAGAACATAAGGTCGGAGTTGCCACAGGTATGGCGTGGACTGAATATGGAGGAGAGATACTTTTTACAGAAGTACTGACGATGAAAGGTAAGGGAAATCTTATACTTACAGGACAGTTAGGAGAAGTTATGAAAGAGTCAGCTCAGGCAGCGTTAAGTTATGTCCGTGCACATGTTAATGATTTTGGACTTGACCCTGATTTTTACAAGGATATAGATATACATATCCATGTTCCTGAAGGTGCAATACCAAAGGATGG
>DAONKS010000047.1:6837-11128 GCA_035406305.1 bacterium
ATAATGGTAAAAAACATTGGAGAGGTAATTGAACATTCAATTATAGGGTGGGAAAAAGAGGAGGATAAGAATGAAGGAAATAGTTCTGATAAATAGAGCAAACAGGGACTTTTCAGGTTCACCTGTCTCTATAGAGTGGAATGAAGAAGAAGGGGCTTTTGTTCTGTCCGCTGGCAGGGAAAAGATATACGGGCAGACAGAAAAAAGAGGAGATAAGGTATTTTTAGTTTTTATACCACCTGATGTAAAGGCGGGGGAAGAAGTGAAATTTTCTGTCAAGAAGGCAGAAGATGCTCCCTCTATTGTGAAACTTTCAGATAATAAAAAAGAAGGGATTGTTGATGTATTTATAAACGAACAGTTGTTTACATCCTATAACTATTCAGAGAAGGTTGTGAGACCTTATCTCTTCCCTGTTGTAGGACCGGAGGGTAAGGTTGTCCTCAGAACTCCTGCGTCAGAAGGAAATCCTGAAAAATTAGACCATATACACCACAGAGGAATATGGGTTGCGCACGGAGATGTTAATGGAACGGATAACTGGTCTGAACTTCCCGGTCATGGTAGGACAGTTCACCAGATGTTTATTGAGATAATATCAGGGCCTGTATTTGGAAAGATTCACGCACTGAGTAACTGGGTGAGTAATAAAGGAACAAAAATCCTTGAAGAAGAGCGGATAATTGTTTTCTATAATCTCCCGAGAGAAAGTAGAATTATAGACCAGCGGCTTATTTTGCGGGCAAGCGAAAAAGAGGTGGTATTCAAGGATACGAAAGAGTCAGGGCTTTTAAGTATAAGGGTTAATCCTGTAATGGAAGAGAGAGCAGGTGGGTTTATGGTTAACTCCTATGGAGCGAAAGGAGAAGCAGAGTGCTGGGGGAAGAGAGCAGAGTGGTGTGATTACTGTGGTGAGATTGAGGGAACAAGATGTGGAATTGCTGTCTTTGATTATCCCCATAATTTCAGGTATCCCACCTGGTGGCATATAAGGAACTATGGACTTTACACTGCGAACTTCTTTGGACTTTCGGATTTTACAGGTGATAAAAGTATATCCGGAACATATATACTGCCATACAGAAATGAACTGAAACTATATCACCGCATATATATACATTCGGGATATACAGAAGAAGCAAAGGTTGCAGATAGATATCTGAATTTTATATATCCACCTGAGATAGCAGCAAGGCAAGAGTAGAGAGAAGATGACAGAGTTTGAGTAGTTTTTACTTTTGACTTTTACCTTTTTACCTATTATGAGGTTATAAATGGAATACCTTGCAGGGATTGATGTAGGAACCACAGGTGTAAAGATACTTATTATAGATGAGAAAGGTGATGTTAAAGGAAGTATAACAGTAGAATATCCACTCTTCACTCCAAAACCCGGCTGGGCAGAGCAGAATCCTTCTGACTGGTGGGAAGCAACAGTGAAAGGGATAAAGGGACTACTTGAAAAAACAGGGATTAAAGGAACGGAGATAAAGGGAATAGGGCTTACAGGACAGATGCATGGCAGTGTATTTCTTAACAACAGAGGCGATGTTATCCATCCAGCAATATTGTGGTGTGACCAGAGAACAGCAAAGGAGTGTGAAGAGATAACAGAAAAGGTTAGAAAAGAGAGGGTATTTGAAATTACCTGTAACCCTGTTTTAACTGGTTTCCAGGCACCCAAAATTATATGGCTAAAGAAAAATCATCCAGAGGTATATAAAAAAATTTCAAAAGTTCTGTTGCCCAAGGACTATATAAGATTCTGCCTCACAGGGACATTTGCAACGGATGTTGCGGATGCTTCAGGGACTTCACTCTTTGATGTTAAAAATAGAAGGTGGTCTGAAGAAATACTTGATGCTCTTGATATCCCTTCTTCTTTCCTGCCTGAGTGTTTTGAATCACCTGAGGTGACGGGCTATATAACAGAAGAAGTATCAGCGTTAACAGGACTTGCAAAGGGAACACCTGTTGTAGCAGGTGCCGGAGACCAGGCAGCAGGTGGGGTTGGTAGTGGCATAGTAGAAGAAGGACTTGTGTCTGTTTCTATTGGCACCAGTGGTGTTGTTTTTGCACATCTTGAGGATGTTTTTGTTGACCCTGAAGGTAGATTGCATACCTTCTGCCACGCAGTTCCCGGGAAGTGGCATATAATGGGTGTTATGCTTTCTGCAGGTGGTTCTTTCAGGTGGCTCAGGGATATATTTTTTGGTAGAGATGAGTCATATAAAGTAATGACGGATATGGCAGAAACTATCCCTGCAGGGAGTGAAGGACTTTTGTTTCTGCCTTACCTTACAGGTGAACGGTGTCCTTATCCAGACCCTGATGCACGTGGGGTTTTTTTTGGCATATCACTTAAACACAGAAAGGAACACCTTGTAAGGGCTGTAATGGAAGGGGTTTCTTTTGGATTAAAAGACAGTATAAAAATTATGAAAGAGATAGGTGTACCTGGATGTGTAAAATTCCGTCTTACGGGTGGAGGAGCGAAGAGTGATTTATGGTGCGGTATGATGGCAGATATATTCAACGGCTCCACTGTAAGGTTGAAGGTGGAAGAAGGTCCTTCTTTTGGTGCAGCGATACTTGCAGGGGTAGGAGCTGGTATATACAGCAATGTAAAAGATGCCTGTAAGAAACTGGTTAAGGAAGAAGAAAATGTCTTCAAACCCGATAAAGAGAATACAGAGATATACGAGAAGTTTTATATTCTTTACGGGGACCTCTATAAAAATCTTGCAGTATTATTTGACAATCTTGCGAAAATCTCATAAAATCTAACCTATCATTAAATCTAAGCAGGGAGTAGCAAGTAGAGAAAATTTAAATCATATTGGAGGTAAAAAGATATGGCAGAGCAGACAGGTATGATTATTGGAATAGGGAGAAGAAAAACATCCACTGCTGTGGTGAAACTAAAAGAAGGAAAAGGGCAGATTTTTATAAATGATAAGGAAATTAAAGAATACTTTCCTCTTCCCTATCAGGTTGATGAGGTTATAAAACCGCTTGCTGTGACAGAGACAGCCGGCCAGTTTGATATTTATGCAAAGGTTTCAGGTGGAGGAATATCAGGTCATATGGATGCTGTAAAATTAGGTATTGCGAGAGCGATTGCAAAATATAACCCTTCTTTAGTTTCTAAATTAAGAGAATACGGATTACTTACCAGAGACCCGCGTATGAAAGAGAGGAAGAAATACGGGCAGAAGGGAGCAAGAAAGAAGTTCCAGTGGACAAAGAGATAAGTAATGACAAGGATAGGGATATTTGGAATTTCGGGATATGCAGGTCAGAAACTTGTGGAACTTCTTGTTTCCCATCAGGAGGCAGAGATAACCGCTGGATTTGTTGCAACTGAAGAAGGAACACCTGAAATAACAGATATAATACCAAAACTGAAAGGGCTTATCAGCTTAAGGTGTAAAAACTCACCTGACTGGAAATATATAGAGAAAAACTGTGATGTTATATTCCTTGCACTACCACATGCAGTTTCAATGAAGTTTGTCCCACCACTTGTTGAGATGAAAAAGAAGATTGTAGACCTCAGTGCTGACTTCAGGTTTGATGACCTTAAAACATATGAGAGATGGTACACAAAACATACCTGCCCGCACTTAAATGATAGTTTTATCTATGGACTCCCGGAGATAAACAGAGATAAGATAAAAAATGCAGAACTTGTTGCCAATCCTGGCTGTTATCCCACATCTGTTATTTTAGCACTCCTGCCACTTGTAAAGAATAAACTTATAGAAGAAAAGGTCTTTGTGGATTCCAAAAGTGGTGTTACAGGTGCAGGCAGAACTCCTTCACTTGGAACACTTTTTGTTGAGTGTAATGAGAATATAAAGGCATATAAAATAGGGGAACACCGTCATCAACCTGAAATGGAAGAGGTAATAAATAAGGCAGGGAACGCAAAGTATTCCATTACATTTGTTCCTCATCTTGTTCCCTATAATCAGGGCATACTTTCCACCTGTTATGTTACTCTCAAAAGCGATATGGCTGAGGAGAAATTGCAGGAGATATATCAAAGAACTTATGAAAAAGAGCCATTTGTAAGGGTTATGGAGTATGGTGTATCTCCATCGGTGAAAAATATAGTTAATACCAACTTCTGTGATATAGGGATTAAACTTGTGGATAGAAAAACACTTGTTGTCATATCAGCAATTGATAACCTTGTAAAGGGTGCGGCAGGACAGGCAGTTCAGAATATGAATATAATGCTTGGTATGAAAGAAACCCTGCCATTCTTTTAATCCAGAGGGAATAA
>DAONKS010000048.1:0-1079 GCA_035406305.1 bacterium
ATAAGAAAATCCAGTTTTTTGCAATACAGGATTTAACAGAGGCAGAAAAATACAGACAGGTTATCAAAGAGTCCGAAGAAAGGTACAGGGTTCTTACAGAGTCAATGCTTGATGGGATTCTCCTTACAGATGCTAATGGCAGAATTATATATGCAAACCCTGTGGCTCTGGAGATGTTTGGTTTCAAGGACATAAAAGAATTTCAGACGAAGACCTTTTTTGACCTTATCCTTCCCCGGTTTATTGAAAGGGCAGCGACAGACTTTAAACTTATCTCTTCTGGAAAGGGAGAGTTCCTTGTTGAGTATCAGGTAAGGGATGTAAAAGGAACATCTTTCTGGGTGGAAGCCATAGGCAGCAGGACAGTTTTTGGTGATAAGGAGAGTAATCTTATATGTTTGAGAGACATCACAGAACGGAAACTTGCAGAAGAAAGTTTAAAAAGGATGCAGGGAAGGATGAAAGAAGTGCTTGAAAAAACAGTAAGTGCGCTGTCAAGAACCATAGCGGAGAAAGACCCATATACATCAGAACACCAGAGAAGGGTATCAAAACTTGCCTGTGCAATTGCAGAGAAGATGGGGCTTTCTTCCGATTTTATAGATGGATTGAGAATAGCATCTATCCTTCATGATATAGGTAAGATATACGTTCCAGGAGAGATTCTTTCTGCTCCAAGACCACTTACAGAGATAGAGATGGCACTTGTTCGGCTTCATCCTGTTAAGGGATACCATATACTTGAAGATATAGATTTTCCCTGGCCTGTGGCGAAGATAATACTTCAGCACCACGAACGGATTGATGGAAGCGGGTATCCCTACGGTACCGTTGATGATGAGATTCTCCTTGAAGCAAGGATACTTGCTGTCGCAGATGTGGTTGAAGCGATGAGTTCCCACAGACCTTACAGAGGAGCATTAGGTATAGAATGCGCCCTTAAAGAGATAGAGTCAAAAAAAGGTATATGTTATGACGAAGGTGTTGTTAATACCTGTAAAGTGATTTTGGAAAAGGATTTCCATTTTTAGTAAAAATACAGGTTGGTGCTTCCCCCTTCCTGATATAGTCCTCCCCCC
>DAONKS010000048.1:1179-10998 GCA_035406305.1 bacterium
AAAAAATGCCGAAGTGGGGAGTCGAACCCCAACGGTGTTGCCACCACCAGGTCCTGAACCTGGCGCGTCTGCCAATTCCGCCACTTCGGCTTGATTATCTGCTTATATGCAAAAAAAGATTATCCAGTGCCAGCTTCAGGTTTATATTATATCTTATTCTACCTTTAAGTTCCAGAATTTTTTCCATTATGTCGGGTATATCTCTATCCGTAGATAAAAAACTATCATCAAATTTTTTATTAACAAGAAATTCTTCAGGAAGACCTGCCTTTTTAAGGTAAATATCTCTGTAAAGCAGGAGTATTTTTCCGGTATCTTCTTCCATATCCTCCCTGGCTCTTTCGGTGACAAATTCGTCAATTGCCTTAAAAAATCTGAAAAAGTCCTTATTCTTTATATAACATAGAATATCTGTGAACTGCTGGTATATCTTTTCCATATCCTCTGTGTACTCAGGAAGTGTATAGTTAAGCCGTATCTTCTGGCATCTTGAGACAATGGTGGGCAGAAAAAAATTGATATTGTTGCTATGGATTATAAGTGTTCCATAGGTGGGTGGTTCTTCCAGTATCTTTAAGAAGGCGTTTGCTGCTTCAGCCCGCATATAGTCAATCTCAAAAATATATGTTTTTCTTCCACCGTAATATGGAGTAATGTAGATATCTCCTTTTACCCATCGGACATCATCTATTGAGAGTATGCTCTTAGAAGGAGTTATCCACTTTGTATCAGGATGGGTTCTATTTTCAATCTGCTTACAGTCAGTGCATTTATTACAGGGGGGTGTCTCTTTACAGTGCAGGAGTTTTGATAGAAAAATTACACACTCATTCCTCTCTTTTCTGCTTCCTCCATATATGATATACGCTCCGGAAATTCTATCCTTTTTTTTTATCTTTACAAAGAATTCTTTTGATTCATTTATATTCATTAATAAACCTCTCCCACTCTTTTATGACATCTTTATGTGTTAATAAAACCGACTTTCTTTTTATTATCTTTATCCGTTTCTTCTCCCTTTTCGCAATGTTAAGATATCCGTTCCTCACCCTTTTCTGAAATTTAAGGGACTCCTTTTCAATCCTGTCCCTCTTTTTGTTTTTTAAGACAGGTAGAAGTGCACTGGCTGGTGCATCTATCAGAAATGTTATATCAGGAAAGGAATCTCTAACAATGAAATCGTGGATGTATCTGATAAGTTTTAAAGAAATTCCCCTGCCGTATCCCTGATATGCAATTGTTGAATCAATATATCTATCAAGGACAATTATCTTTCCCTTCTCCAGATGTGGTATTATGAGTTCTTCAACAAGCTGGCTGCGGCTGGCAAGATATAAAAAGAGTTCAGTTAAAGGAGATATTTTACTTTTACTGTCAAGGAGAAGATTCCTTATTTTTTCTCCTGTGTAGGTTCCACCTGGTTCGTTCAGAAGTAAATGGTCAAGACCCTTTTTATCAAGATACTTACAGAATAATCTTGCCTGGGTGCTCTTACCACAGCCATCTATTCCTTCAAAACTTACTATTATACCTTTTTTTTCCACGACAGATACTCTTTCAGTCAACGAATTTTATATAGACACTACCGAGAAGTTTATCACCATCTTTTATCTGAACTTCAAACTTGTCTTTCTCACCAGTGATAGCATAACGTGGTTTCATATCCTTATAAGTTGCCCAGTAACCCATATCCTGGAGGTCATTACGCATCGCATTACCTGCAAAACCTCTTATATCCGCCTTAATCTCATCCTGATTACTAGTGGGATATACCACCTTTTCTATCTTAAATTTAGTTTCTTTCTTTATCTCTAATTCACCATCCGGAGCAAGAGAGAAGGTATTATCTTCTGTGGTTATTATTACAGTGAAGTCCACGGCCTCTTCTCTATTTTCTTCCTGATACTCTGCGGTATTTGAGGATGGAATCTGGGTTGCCACCTCTTTTTGCAGAACAGAGCGAGGATATAGCAGGACAAGGCAGAGATAATATACCGCAAGGCATGTATATATAACTGAAAGCACCACTCCATACACAAATTTCTTCCTGTTTATTTTTAACATCATCGCTGAGAGAGTAATTAGGATAAATGCTAAACCGATAGTTATAATTGAATATAAAGTTACAGAATCTAACATATCATTCCTCCTTGTAAATGGTTATCCTGTTCTTCCCAGCAGATTTTGAAGCAAATAGTGCCTGGTCAGCTTTACTTATAATCTCTTCGTCGCTCTGTCCGTGTTCAGGAAAGGTTGCAATCCCTATACTCATTGTCAGGTTAATCGCTTTTTCAACATCACCCTTTAAAAATTCATATTTTGATACATTTTTCCTAATCCTTTCAGCAAGAATCTTTGCTTCATCACTTGAGGTAAAAGGTAAAAGATATGCAAACTCATCCCCTCCAAACCGGCAGGCCACATCACTTTCCCTTACAGTGCTCTTTATCAGGGAGCCGATTTCTGAGAGTATCTGGTCTCCTTTTGGATGTCCGTATCTATCCACATAATACTTGAAATTGTCAAGGTCTGAAATCATAATTGAAATGGGAAAGCCAACCCTCTTTGCTCTGGCAAACTCCTGTTCCAGCCGTTTTTTGAAGTACCTTCTATTATAAAGGCCTGTAAGGGCATCAGTTATGGATGCCTTGTTAATCTCTTCATGTAATATAGCGTTTTCAATCTCTATGTTAAGGTGTCTCAGGAATATATCCATCTCATTTTTTGTCTCTTCAAATAGTATGTGTTTATTTTTTTTCTTTGAGTCTGAGATACCAATGATAACAACCGCATTTATTTTTTTTCTGTCTCCCACAGGGAGTATAATCACCTCTCTGCACTTTCCGAAGTCATATTCCTGAAGGGATTGTTTTATTTTCTTATCTATTTCTCCAGAGATGCTTGCAGGAGAAAAGGTGAAGATAGAATATGTTCTGTTTAATTCTCCGGTATGTTTATTTTCTTTAGAGACATTGACAGTCAGTATATCCCCTGATGTATATTCTTTAATGCGGTCTCCGATGATAAGAATAATTCCTCTGTCTCCACCGTAAAAGTTCAAAAATATATCTAAACTTTCTCTTAAGATAGCATCTATTTTTATATGTGTCCCCAGCCGTATCAGCCCTATATTAAGTAATTCTATAAAGTTCTTCTGCTGGAGAAGAGAATGGTAGTAAAAGCGGATTATTCTAAAGACAAGGAACAGGAAAAAGTATGTAATAAGAAGGAACGGGATGATAATTCTTAAAGCATATTTGAAAGTAGCAATAGGTTCTACCCACATAGCTGTCAGAATTATCGCAACCGTTACAACAATATAAAGCAGAAACTCTGTTATTATAAATATTCTGTCCCTTAATATGCTTTTCATCACTAATATATTAAATTTTTTTTATAAATATTTCAAATTATCTATTTACAGGTTGTTGTTCCGGATAAAATAGGGTAAAATGATAGATGTGAAAATGGATATTGTGGAGTTTATAACAAAAAAAAGGGGGGGGAAATGAAAAGGATAGGTATTATATTTTCAGTTCTTGCTATAGCAGGATGTGCAATAGTAAATGTATACGTGACCTTTCCTGAAGAGAAGATAGAGAAGGCGGCTGAAGAGTTACTTGCTCCACCATCACAGAGTAAACCTCAGAGTAATCTGCACCGATTTATATTTACAGGTACTGCTTATGCACAGGAAGTTGTTGAAGTAAAGAAGGATATAAAAACAGATTCCCCTGTAATAAAAGCAGCAAAACAGAAGATGGATACCTGGCGTGATGAACTGGATACATACAAAAAAGATGGCTTTGTTGGCGAGACAAATGAGTTCACTGTTGTGGTGAGGAACCTACCTTCTGACCCGGAGAAGGCAAAAAGGATAAAAAAAATTGTGAATGATGAGAACCAGCAGAGAAAGATAATGATGGATGAACTTCTCAAAATAAACAATGTACCTGCAGGGGAGATTACTAAATTCAAAAGGATTTTTGCTGATGTAATGAAGAAGTATTCTCCCAGCGGAACATGGATTCAGGCAGAAGAATGGTACAGAAAAGAGTAAAAAGTGTAATTCTATCCGGATGTGAAGCTGCTGCTGAGGGTGCTATCAGGGCAGGATGTAAGTTTTATGCTGGCTATCCGATAACCCCTCAGAACAGATTTCCTGAATATATGAGTGTAAGAATGCCGGAGGAAGGTGGTATTTTTATCCAGGCGGAAAGCGAGGTTTCTGCTATCAATATGGTCTTCGGCGCTTCTGTAGCAGGTATAAGGGCGATGACGTCATCTTCCTCTCCAGGTATTTCTCTGAAACAGGAAGGTATATCATATCTCGCTGGCTGTGAACTGCCGGCAGTGATAATCAATATGAACAGAGGAGGTCCTGGACTTGGAGATGTAACACCGAGCCAGTCGGACTACTTTCAATCAACAAGAGGTGGCGGGCATGGGGATTACAGGACCATCACCCTTGCTCCGTGGAATATTCAGGAGACATATGACCTCACATACCTTGCCTTTATACTTGCCGATAGATATAGAAACCCGGTAGTTGTGCTTGCAGACGGAATGATTGCACAGATGATGGAGCCAGTAAAACTATTTCCAGGTAAAAAACAGGCACCAAAGAAAAAATGGGCGCTTACTGGCTGTAAAGGAAGAAGACCAAACTCTATAAAGTCACTCTTCTTAACGCCAGGGGTCCTTGAAACCCATAACTGGAAGCTTGCAAGGAAATACCAGAAGATTACTGAAAATGAACAATTATATCATACATATATGTGTGATGATATGAACCTTCTTCTTGTGAGCTTTGGGACCTGTGCAAGGATATGTTTTGAAGCAATTACACTTGCAAGGGCACAGGGTATAAAGGCAGGACTTTTCAGACCCATTACGCTCTGGCCCTATCCTTCAGAGCATTTAAAGAAGGTTGCAGAGAAAGTAAAAAAAATCCTTGTGGTGGAGATGAACTGCGGACAGATGATTGAGGATGTGAAACTTGCAGTAAGAGATGATATACATATATTTTTCTATGGCAGACCAGGAGGAGGAGTCCCTACGCCTGAAGAGATTCTTAAAGAAATAAAGAGGATATGATGCAGAAGACAAAGAATTACCTTTACAGAAAACCGGAAAGTTTGACGGATGATATCACAATCTACTGTCCCGGATGCGGGCACGGTATTATCCACAGGATTATTGCAGAAGTAATTGATGAACTGGGGATAAGAGAAAAGACCATAGGAATTGCTCCTGTCGGCTGTGCGGTCCTTGCCTATGACTACTTTAATTTTGATGTGACAGAGGCAGCACACGGAAGACCACCGGCAGTTGCTACTGGAATAAAAAGATGCCTTCCTGACCGTATTGTATTTACCTATCAGGGTGATGGAGACCTTGCGGCTATAGGAACTGCAGAGATTATACATGCAGCAGCAAGGGGTGAAAATATTACTGTAATTTTTGTTAATAATGGCGTCTATGGGATGACAAAAGGGCAGATGGCGCCTACAACGCTCTTAGGACAGAGGACAACCACAACGACAAAAGGGAGAGACCCTTATCAACACGGCTTTCCTGTAAGAGTATGTGAACTACTTGCCACTATTGAAGGGGTAGTATATGTTGAAAGGACAAAGATTGACTCTGTCCCTGATATTATCAGGACAAAGCGGGCAATTAAAAAAGGATTTATCTACCAGATTGAGAATAAGGGGTTTTCTCTTATTGAGGTTCTTTCAACCTGTCCGACAAACTGGAAGAAAACACCTTCCGAATCAATGGAGTGGGTGAGAAAAGAGATGGTTTCTTTCTTTCCCATAGGGGTGTATAAAGATAAGGGAGTACAGTGATGATATTTCTACCACTTTCTATATTACTGATTTTACTTTTTATTCTACTTTTGCCACTTTTCTTTTTCCTTATCCAGATTGAGATAATACGACTGGCACTGGGGAAGATTGGACTTTCTCCATCCAGTGCTTTTCTTATACTCCTTCTGTCTCTTATAGGCAGTATGATTAATATACCTGTATATACAAAGGAGGCAACAATAATTCCCCCTGAAGGGACTGTTTCACTCTTCCATTTTTTTGGTATGCCCTATGACAATACAAAACAGGTGATTGCCATAAATTTAGGGGGTTGTGTCATCCCTCTTCTGCTGTGTATCTATCTTCTACCCAAGGCACCTTTACTTCCCACACTTTTTGCCACAATTATCACAACCCTTGTGTGCTTTCACATATCAACTGTTGTCCCTGGGCTTGGGGTAAAGATACCGGCACTTATTCCACCACTGGTTGCTGTGGCACTTGCTTTTATATTCTCACCGGGCAACAAAATCCCTGTAGCATATATTTCAGGGGTTCTTGGAGTTATTATAGGGGCGGACATCCTAAACCTTCCACATCTCGGGAGGTATCCAGGCATTATGAGTATAGGTGGTGCAGGGGTATATGACGGCATCTTTCTTGTGGGTATAATCTCAGCACTGCTGGCATAGAATAGATATGAAAAACAATATCCCTATTAAAAAGTGGCCAGAGGATGAAAAGCCACGGGAGAAACTTTTAAAATACGGAGAACATAAACTTACTGATACAGAACTTCTTGCCATACTTATAAGGACGGGTAGTAAAGGTGAGACAGCGGTGGATATTGCCAGAAGGATAATGCAGAAGTTCGGCTCTTTTCGCAATATGAGCCATACAAGTATCCACAAGTGGAAGGATATAAAGGGTCTGGGAAAGGCAAAAATCTGTCAGATAAAGGCAGCGATTGAGATAGGGAGAAGGTTCAGAGAAGAAGAACTGAAGGGGAAAAAAGTAAAAATTTCAGGGCCTGAGGATGTATTCTTTCTTTTACTGCCACGTATGAGAGACCTTAAGAAGGAGATTTTTTTAGTTCTTCATATGGATGCGAAAAATAAAGTATTTGACAGTACAGAGATAGAAGAAGGAACGGTCAATCAGGCAAATCCCATTGTCAGGGAGATATTCTATAAGGCAATGGAAAACTTTTCTGTATCCATCGTATGTGTGCATAACCATCCTTCAGGAGACCCTTCACCGAGTAAAGAGGACATAGAGTTTACAAAGACACTTATCAGGGCAGGAGAGGTTTTGAATATAAAGGTGGTTGACCATATAATAATCGGTAATGATGCATACTACAGTTTTGCTAAGAGTGGGATTATATAGATGTTGAAAAATTGCATATAGTAGTAGAGGGCAGGATATGGAAAAGATACTTTTAACCGGATGCTGTGGATTTATAGGGAGCAGGGTAGGGGAACTGCTTCTGGAAAAAGGAATACTTGTTTATGGTATTGATGAAATGAATGACTATTATGATGTGAGATTGAAGGAGTGGCGGTTATCAAAACTTACAAAGCACAAAAACTTCAGTTTTGTAAAAAAAGATATATCCAGTCCTGATATAAAAAAGATAATAGTGGATTTTTCTCCAGATGCAATCATAAATCTTGCAGCAAGGGCAGGGGTGCGGGCAAGTATAAAAGATCCGTTTGTATACTTTAAGGCAAATCTTGAAGGGACGCTTAACCTTCTGGAAATAGCAAAAGAACTTGGAATAAAGAAGTTTATACTTGCATCCAGTTCCTCTGTATATGCCGGGGAAGATATGCCTTTTAATGAAAATCTACCTGTGAATAAGCCCATATCTCCATATGCCGCATCAAAAAAAGCAGCAGAATGCCTGTGTTATACCTACCACTATCTCTATAACATTGATACTACGATATTCAGATTCTTTACCGTATATGGACCTGCTGGAAGGCCTGATATGAGCGTATTTAAGTTTATTAAACTTATAGATGAAGGTGTTCCACTGACAATTTTTGGAGACGGAAGTCAGAAGAGGGATTTTACATATGTTGATGATATTGCAGAGGGGACTATCAGAGGATTGGATTTATCAGGGTTCAACATAATAAATCTGGGGGGAAACCATCCTTATTCTATTAATGAAATGATTACACTTATTGAAAGAGAGTTAGGGAAAAAGGCGGTGATAAATTATAAAGATTTTGAAAAGACAGATATTGTTGCTACCTGGGCTGATATTCAGAAAGCAAAGAAATTGCTTGGCTGGCAGCCATTGACAGACCTCCCTTCCGGTATAAAGAAGACAGTTGCATGGTATAAAGAGAATAGGCACTGGATAAAAGGTGTAAAACTTGTTGATTGAAGGAGGAGAGAAAAGATGAATGTAATGGTTACAGGGGGATGCGGATTTATAGGCAGCCATCTCACAGATAAACTTATAGAGATGGGACATAGTGTCTGTGTGGTTGATAACCTTTCCACAGGCGATATTAAAAATCTGAATTCAAAGGCCCATTTTTATCGGATGGATATAAGGGACGAGAAGATAAGAACTGTCTTTGAAAAAGAACAGCCAGAAACGGTTTTTCATCTAGCAGCACAGATAAATGTAAGGAAGTCCGAGGAAGACCCTTTTCTGGATATAGATGTTAACATCAAGGGCTCTGTAAATGTCATTAAAAATTTTTTAACGGTGGAGAAAAGAAAAAAGTTCATATTTGCCTCAACAGGTGGTGTTATGTATGGAGACATAGATATATTTCCAACACCAGAAACAATAGAGCCGTTTCCACTGTGCCCATACGGGATATCAAAGCTTACGGTTGAGAAGTATATGGTTTATTTTTCCGCCTTCTATAACCTTAAATTTGTTGCTTTAAGATATGGAAATGTCTATGGTCCAAGGCAGAATGCCTATGCTGAAGCAGGTGTTATAGCCATCTTTTCCACCAGTATACTTGAAGGCAAGACACCAATGATATTTGGAGATGGAGAGCAGACGAGGGATTTTGTATATATTGAAGATGTAATAAAGGCAAATATCACAATGCTTGAAAGTCCTGTTACGGGTATCTTTAATGTCGGAACAGGAAAAGAGACGAGTGTTAACCAGATATTTGAATATATAAGAAAAGTTTCCGGTAAAGATGTAAAAAAAGTTCATACAGACCCCAGAAAAGGGGAGATAAAAAGAAGCTGCCTCTGTCCCGATAAGATAGCACAGGCAACTGGCTGGAAGGCAAAAGTGTCCATTGAGGAAGGGATAAAGAAAACATTTACCTGGTTTAAAGAAAATGCCCGTTCAGTGTGAGGTTGCTTCCCAGTCAGGGGCACTCTGATAGACATTGTAGTCCCTGAAGGCAAGATTTAAGACAGGTTGTTCATAATTTTTATAGTGCCAGAAGCATCTTATAATAGGGGTCTGCCCCTTTTTTGCTGTATGCTCTGCCTGCCACATCCTTGCCTCTTTCCATGAAACAAAACCATTCTTATCCCTGTCTGCCTGGTCAATCTCATCTGATGACTTGTCGGATTCCCACCAGAAACATTCGTTGGGGTTGAACTCATATATATAACTGCAGGCATCTATTTCGGGATTTCTCTGGTTGAACCCTGCTAAACCACCTGTATAGGGTGGCGAATAGCTCTGTCCCGGGATATTTGCAGGCGGTATATCATTTGCCTCCGGAAAAGGTTCCTGTCCATGGCCTGTTATCCCTTTTTCTCTGTCAGTAAGGCAGAGGAAACTTCCTTTTGTAGAGATATAAGACGGATATAGGTTGGAAAGCCATGGAGGATAATCAGAATAGTCCTGATTGTATATCTCAATGGCAATAGAAAACTGTCGGAGATTATTTATACAGTTTGCCTGCCTTCCTTTCTCTCTTGCCATAGAAAGAGCAGGCAAAAGTTGCCCTGCCAGTATAGAGATAATTGATATAACAACCAGTAATTCTATAAGTGTGAAACC
>DAONKS010000049.1:0-10643 GCA_035406305.1 bacterium
TTTTTAAAGGGTATAATTTATCCGTGGAGATAAAGTTAGAGGAAGTAAAAAATGTATTTCTCTACATAGATAACTCCATCATAGAAGGAAAGATTGCCGAAATAGACCCCGTAGGAAAGAAGGTTGTCTTTGAATTCAAGCCGGGCTCTCCTTTAATAACTGCGGATATGGGAAAAAGGGGAGAGGTGTTTTTTGAGTATAAAGGAACCAGGTATTTTGTTGCAGGTAAAACCTTCTTCCAGCCACCTTCAAGAGCGATGATAACCGCAGAAACAGATATAGAGGTTGAGAGAAGGAAATATGTAAGAGCTGAAACCCCTGCACTTCCAGCTACTGTATCATGCACATCAGGGATATTCAAGAAAAGACATATTATAAAGAGCACTATTTTGAATATAAGTGTGAAAGGTGCAAAAATAGAAACTTCAGAACAACTGGAAAGGGATACACACTATGATATAGAGACCAGTTTCCCATATCACCATTCAAAACTTGATTTTAAGGCGTCCTTTGTTATAAAAAACACGGGTCGCTATCGCAATTTGTTTATATACGGTATCCAGTTTGTTGAGATGGATATGATTTCTGAAAATAATCTTAAAATGTACCTGTTTGGTTCAAAGTAATTACCAGCAAAGTATTTCTATCTTCTCTATTCCATAATTAAAGAGTGAGAGTTCATCTCTGATAAAATCTTCATTTTCAAAAGCATTCGGGCCGACCCACAGATTATCATCCCCTTCTCTTTCATGGAGTGGCCCCCATGAGTTCTGAAGAGATGAGACAAGTTCCACAGAGATACTGTTTTTTCCTTTTTTTATAAATGGCGTTATCTCAAGTATGTAGGGAGACCATAAAAGATTCCCTGCATCTTTCCCATTAACATTTATTTTGAAAAGTATCCCTGATGGCCTGACTATCCTGGCAAATACCTTTTTCTTTTTACCTTGAAGATTAAACGTTGATTTATAAACCATCCTGCCGCTGTAAAAAGGATAACCCTGATATACCCAGGAACCACCCTTCAAAGCCTTATTTTCCTTTAGTATCTTCCCTTCATAAGGACTTATAAGTTCAACTCTGAAATCACCCACAATATAAGCAGGTTCAACTTCTGTAAGGAAGTTATATCTCACCCTGAAATCAACTATATTTTCACCCTTTTTCACATAGTCGGTTATCTCTACTTTTTTGAAACTTCTATCCCAGTGCCAGTCAAGTTTTTTACCTATGGAGATTTCTTTACCATTAATAAATATCCTGCCCTTTTCCATTTCTTCTATCACCAGATAACTTTTTGGTTTCTCTATCTCACTTTCAAATCTGTATCTTAAAATAATATCTCCTCCCTTCCCTTCAAATATTCCCTTTCTTATCGCCACCCACGGCTGCCACTGAAGTGCCTCTTCTACGCCAAAGTGTTTTGCTATTTTCTTTCTTACCCGCCACTCAGGTTCTTCCTGTTCAAAATTCTTTCCATCATATGAAACACTTATTCTATCAAGAACCAGAACATTTTCATCCTTCCTCTCAAATTCAAAAACAGAAGGGAGTTGAATTACCCTTGCCACGGTCATATCCGGCATTCTTTTCTCTTTCGGTATATTACCAGAAACAGAAGTAAGTGTAAGAAGTAAAGAACCAGCAGGAGGAAGAGAGAATTGATATACCAGTTTTTCTTTTTCCTTCTCTGTATCAGCAAGAAAGACATCTCCGTTTACTGCATCCCACTTTAACAATTTTCTGTTTCCCGCATTTTCAATGGTAAGTATATAGTGTCTTTCATCTTCCCTGTCAGAGTTGACAATGAAAAATATCTCCTCTTTACCATCTATCCTGTGCTGGAGATATGTCTTTGTATAATACTTCCCATCAATCCCCTGCAGTTTGTAGGTAGAGGGCTGTAGTGAGGATATAATATTCTGGATGGACTCAACTGAATCAGGTAATGAGTAAACATTCTTCGCAGATAAAATCTTCTGCCATTTATCTTTATTATTAATACCATCTATCTCTTCAGGCGGTTTACCGAGAATAACTACGATACCACCATTTTCAACAAATTTTTCAAGAAGCGAAACTGTCTTTTCTCTCCATGTGTAAGACGGTGGTATTACAACTATTTTATAAGACATCTTTCCAATGATAAAGTTTTTGCCTTTAACATCTCCATATTCTTCAATGAAATTTTCATCACCGAGGTCGCAGTCATACCCGGTATTCAAAATTGCCTCAAGCACCTTACGCATTGCAGAATCCAAGATATCCATTCCTTTCATATCATCCACCGGTATATCATCTCCGATTTTTTTAGATATAACCCCTATTCTTCTACTGGCGATTGCACTCTCAATAGAATGGAGAAGAAGTATCTTCACATCCGGTTTACCAGAGGTAAGTGCTACTGCGACCCGGGTAAAGTAGTTATTAAGATATGACAGTTCTTTCCAGTATGTCTGCTGGTAATTCCACACAGGTGGAAAGTCCCTCTTTCTCCTGCCTTTTCCTGAATACCAGGAAAGATGAGGACAGAAAAAAGTTACTCCCAGAACAAGGTCAAAATCACCGAGCCACTTAAAATCCTGAAAAGTGTTTGTATGTCTGCTAACACCAAATATCTCAGAAAGAACATTTTTTCTTCCTGACTGTCTTGCTGCTGAAGACGCCTGTTTGGCAGTAAATAGCACAGGAATACTACCATCTATCTGTCGGCAAAGGTGGTCAATTCCAGGGATATGCTGATATTTATAATGAGCCATTACACCACCGCAGTTGCAAATTGTCTGGGATGAGAATGTATCTTCAGCAAGGTAGTGGCCTGTATATGCTATCCTGTGCCTATCACACCACTCATATAACGGCTTGCTGTATGCCTCTATAAACTGCCGCAGTAAGGTTCTGTGTATGAGAAGACGGATATGTCGTGCCTGGTTCCCATCAAAGTAAAGATATGGAAGGTCTCCCCAGAAATCTCTCCCTGTCCATTCCCTGTACCTTTCAGGAATACCCTCATACCAGGCAATTCCTGACTTTGCTGCTGGTGCTATGTGTGGTTCATCTGTAAATATCCCGGGAATCCTTTTACCAAAATCCTCCCCTAAATGTTCATAATATCTTTCATGGGTCAATCTGATAAACTCCTGCATTGCCTCTGGATGAAGCAGGTTGGAATATGACTCGCCACTCCACCAGGGTACTTTTGGAGAATACCCCTTTACAATAATAAGTCGTTCCTCTGATATCTTTTCAATATATTCAACAGGAATTGCTTCAAATTCTTTAAGTGCCAGTCCATCTCTTTTAATAATCTTATAAGCATATCGAATAATTTCCTCTCTCTCTATACAGGGTAGTTGTTCCTCAGGTGAAAGAAGAAACGCACGGATATATGTTGCTCTGTATTCATCTTTCATTGCTGCAACCTGCCCACCTGCATTTCCACTGGGCCAGAGGTCTTCATCATAAAGCCATAGATATCCATCTTTTTCCCTGGCAACCTCAAGTGCTGCTTTCATAGCAGAAAACCATTCATCACCCATATACTGTGTAATAAGCCCTGACCTTGAATGGAAAAAACCACCACCAAGGCCAACACTTAACATATCTTCCATCTGTCGTGCTGTCTCCTCCGGCGTAATTCTGTCATTTATCGCCCAGAAAGGTGAAGGCCTCCTTATTACAGGCGGCTTCCGAAATTTTCTTATATCCATATGATTCCCCTTTTTATTATTATATCTCTTTAATGACACCTTCTCCAAGAAAGATTATAAACCTTCGCACCACTTCTATATCAGGAAATATACTTCTCACTGCCCTTTCATATATCTCCATCTGTTCTCTGAAAATTTTAAGGTCACCCTTTTCTATTTTGTAGTCATAGATATAGCATTTATTATCCTCTGTAATAATCAGACGGTCAATAAAACCTGTATATACCTTGCCTTTTATTTCGGAAATAAAAGAAAATTCGGAAAAAGTCCTGTTTTTTCTCTGATTGCTTATAATTTTCTTCATCTCAGGGTTTTTTTCAATATTTTCATAAATTTTCATCAGCATATTCCTCATCCTGCTGTTTTTACCAAAATCTGACTTTTTTAAGTGGAAATCTACTCTTCTTCTATATCCCTCTTTATCTTTTATCCTGCCTTCAGATATTTCATACATAAGTTTATGAGCAATACTTCCAAGGATTGTTCCTTCGTAATGATATTCTCCTCTTTCTTTTTCCTCAGTGTATGATGTAAGAATATCTGTAGAATCTATCTTTTCTGTCAGATAATCCTTCCCCTCTGTTTTATCTATATTTATTACCTGCTCTACACCAGAAACTTCATTGAGAGGAGTTTGCGGAAAAACTGACTGAAATCTTTCAAGTAACGCCATCCATATACTGCTGCCCTGTTTTACTCCCGTAATAAAAAGGTATTGACAGGCACGGGTAAGTGCAACATACAACACCCTCAGTTCCTCTTCTTTAAGCATATTTCTAAAACTCTCCTCATAATCCCTGTTTGTTTCTCTCTTTAATATAAATTTATAAGGTGGCTCTCCTTCTTCTGTTTTTCTATAAAGTATATTATCTTTAAGGATAACCCTCCCATCCTCAACATTAATGAGAAAAACGGCAGGAAATTCAAGCCCCTTCGCATTATGTACTGTAAGAACCCTTACAGCATTCTGATGTTCGGAAAATATATCTGCTTTTGGCTCTTCATCTGAAAGCATCATCGTCCTTAAATTCCGTGATATGGTATATGCAGGAGTCCCTTTCCATTCATCCAGAATCATTAAAAATTTTTCAACATTCGCCTTTTGCTGTGTACTCAATCCATCCCAGAAATTCAATTCTTTAAGTATCATTTCTATCACATCCACTATTTCTTCGTCTTGAAGAGTGTCTCTCCATCTGTAAATTTTATCAGGAGTTATACGATAAACGGATATATAAAGGTTCCACAGAGAGACACCATCAGTAGGGTCGGTGAGTGCAAAGATAAGTGATAGAAGGAATAATATCTCAGGTTCCTTATAAAATCCCATTCCTCCAAGAACTACAAAAGGGATACCTGCTTCTTTAAGATACTTTTCAAGAAGAGGAAAGTTCTTGCCTGCTTTCTTTCTAAGCAGTATGGCAATATCACAAAAATCAATCGGTCTGAAAGCACCTATTTTTTTATCCCACACAGGTTTCCCACTATTTATCAGTCCCTGTATTTTTCTCAAAACCCACTGATACTCTTCTTTTTTTGCATCTTTATTATCCCTGCCTTCAATAAAATTTATCTCTATACAGGAAGGCATTTCTACCTTCAGTCCAGGGGTAAGCTTTTCTTCTCTCCATGGATAAATATCCTCAAAAACATTATTTACAAAGTCAATTATTGTCCCTGAACTTCTATAGTTTTTCAGTAATTTCTTTTCAGTGCAATAGTCATTCAAAATTTCTTTTGCTTCATCAAATACCTTACCTTCCGCACCCCTGAACTTATATATGGACTGTTTTCTATCACCTACAAGAAATATACCATATTGTTCTTCTTTTTCCGCCTTTGCTCCATAGCCAGAAAGCCATTCCCTGACTAATTCATATATTATTCTCCACTGCAGAAGATTTGTATCCTGGAACTCATCCACAAATATAAAGTTATTCTTCTCATCAAAATCCTCAAGTATTGTAAGGGCATCCGGACTCTCGGTAAGTATTTCATAGGTCATAACCTCAAGGTCATTGAAGTCAAGCATTGAAAGTTCACTTTTTATTCTGGAGTGAATAGCAGCCACCTGTCTGCTGAAAAAATTTATTTTGCTGGAAAGTATCCCCTCAGGACTACCGATTGTCGCGTATGGATGTGTTTTCATCACAGAAAACAGTAATTTTTTCAACACGTCCATTTTGAAATCTTTTAATAATGGAAGAACATCCTTTGAATTTTCACTGCTTAAAAAACTGTTGAATGCCATATAAGACAGTAAATCACTCTGCCTCTCATCTATAACACCGAAAAACGGGTCTATCCCTCTGTAAAAAGCAAATCGTTTTAACAGGAGCCGGCAGAATGAATGTATTGTGGAGATACGCAATTTCAGCATTGCATTTTCTGCTTCAATTTTTTTATCATCTGAAAGTTCTTTAAAAAAACCTTCATATATTTTTTCAAGTATACGGCTTTTCATCTCTATAGCAGCTTTTTCTGAAAATGTTACAGCGAGTATCCTGCGCATATCAGATGCAGGGTCTTCTTTCCCTATAAAATGAATAAATTCCTCTGTTATCCATTGTGTCTTCCCCGTGCCAGCAGATGCTTCAATAATGATTGCCTTAAAATTAATTTTTTCTTTCATAAGGACAGAGTCCCTTATAATTACAGAAATAACAATTGTCGGGTTCTTCCGGCACAAAGTTATATTCTTCTTTGATAATTTTTCTGGCTGTTTCTTCAAGAAAATCCTCTATTTTTTCAAAATAGTCCAGTTGTTCTCCGTAGTAAAATTTTTCATTTCTATTTTTGTTTTCTTCGTCATCTTCAACAAAATCAAAACGCCATATATTACCCATAATACCTTCCCTGGCAATTTTAAACTTCCTGCTATACATCCAGAGATAAAGCGGTATCTGGATATTGAAACCTTCAAAAAAACTCTTCTCTTTATAGGAAGGTGGCTTTGCTGTGCCTGTTTTTATATCCACGATATTTATCACTCCTGAAGGAGCCCTCTCTATTCTGTCTATTGTGCCTGTTAGATGTAAAAAAGAAAGTTGTTCTTCTATCTCATTTTCAGCTGTAATAAATTCATAGTCCTGATGGTTCTTTATTATTGATGTAAATTTATTAATAACCTCTTTTGAGCGGATTATCAAAACATCTCTGTAAAATGTAGAGATTTTACCCGCTCTGTAATGTCCTTCAATTCCTTTCAATATTCCTTCTCTGAAAAGTTTTATAAGTTTCGTAATATCCCCTTCCAACATTTTTCTGTTTTCATATCCCTGAAAGATATTGCACATTACTTCATGTATTATCGTCCCCCACAATTCAGGTGTTTCTTCTATCTGTGGTGGCTTATACGGTTTGATTCCCTCAACCCTTTCCATATAAAAACTGTAAGGGCATTGTAAGAGGGATTCTAATGCAGTAACACTTATTTTTAACCTTCCGTTAATAATAAACTTTTTCTTAAATTTATCCATAGACCATACCGGATTAAAAATTTCATATGGCTTTGAGATAAAAGCACCAGTTTCTATTACTGAGTCCTTATAGTTAAAAAGAAATATTGACTTCATCTGGGCTTTTCCCTGTATTTTAGAAGGATAGGTGAAAATTACTTTTCTGTTTTCATTTTTAAGGCGGTATAAATCCAGTCTTTCACGTGCCATTCTTAATCCATAGTGTGTGAACCCCAGATGCTTTTTTATCGTATCAGGGATAAACAATTCTTCAAGTGACGGAGCACCCGGGATATTTTCTTCTGTCGCCCCGCCAACAATACATAGATTTTTTTCCATACCAACGCTTTCCTGCACCCCGCTCACTTTAACACCGGTCCCCTTCCCTTCTTCAACCTCAACAAGTTCAAGTGTTTTTTTAAGTATATTTATAAACTCTTCTTCTGAAACAACTATTTTCTTCTTCATTTCGTGGAGCACTTTTTGAAAACGAACCTTTACCTCAGGATAACAGGGCTGCCATCCAAGAATTTCTATTATCTCCTCTATATTTTCCACCCATTCTTTTAATGGTTTTGGACCATCTTCAATTTTTTTCAATGATAACTTAATAATATCTATATTCTTCCATTTCAGTTTATAAAAATCTTCCTTTATAAAACCAATCCTGAAAAATGCCTCTCTGGAATTAACAGAAATCTTTTCTGTCTCTTTTCGGTCAAGATTATAAAAATTAGGACAGAATAATATATTCATCAAGGTTGTCCATTCATAGGATCTCTTTAAAGCAAATATTTCAAGCAGGCTTGAAATGGAAGTATCCTGAACAAGAGAATAGCCAGGTAATATCTCGGATGGAATGTTATATCTTTTAAATATACGCTGGACAACAGGTCTATAAGAAGGCATACTGGGAAATACCGTCATAATATCATTTAATGTCCAGTCAGGGTGTTCCTTTAATGCCATCCTTATGATTTTTACTATCCCTTCTACTTCCTCTGCCTGAGAAGCAAAATTGTAACATTCAATCTCTGGTTCTCTCTCTTCTCTGGCAAATGTTTTTTCCTTCCATAGACATATCTTTTTAAGCCAGTAATATGTTTCGTTTAGAATAAGTTCCATTACATCAAGTGGTACACCTTTATCATAAGAAAGAGAAAATACTACCGATGGAGCATTTTCTATCAGCGCCTTCATAAATATTTTCTGGTAGCGAGGTATTTCACAAAAACCATCAAAAAGCACCTTATGAAATTTTATCTGACCGGGATATTTAGCTGCTTCTTTATATATATCCTCCATATCCAGTAGCTTATATTTATTCATAAGGTTTTCA
Organism: bacterium; assembly: GCA_035406305.1. GTDB lineage: Bacteria > Ratteibacteria > UBA8468 > B48-G9 > JAFGKM01 > JAAYXZ01. Next base: position 8,508 of record DAONKS010000049.1, read on the forward strand.
TACTCTCTCATCACATCCACAGCAAATAGTACAAGGGAGCGATTGTAATCAAACTTCCACTCAAATCCATCAATTTTTTGTTTTATCTCTTCAGTGGAAACTGCTCCTTCTGTAGAAACTTTAACGTCCTTTATAAAGTGGGATATTGCAAGGGTAATACCCGGAAGTGTATATCTGAACTGTTCATCTACTTTTCTACCTTTGAGTATCTGTAAAAGAATTATATACTTTTCCACATCAGAAATAATTCTCTTTTCAGAAAAACTATCAAGAATGGTTAGAGCAAGTGTTTTTATAGTATGTGTGGAAGGAAGTGGAGTGCTTTTTGAACTTTTCTTATAATACCTTAATTTAAAATCCCGTATTTTACTTATATGGGAAGCAATATAAAGGGTTTCAAACGGAATTTTTCTTATGGATTCTTCAATAAGTATATCTGTCTTATTTCTGTAATTAAACGGGAAAATCAACAGTTTTTTCATATATTTGTTCCGGATAGTGATTACCTTATTACCCTGTTTTATATTATAATAAAGCAGAAAGGATTTGTAAAAATAAGTAAAAAGAGCTCATTTATGGAAAAAATTTAAGATTTTTCAGGAAATATACACCATTTGACTGACGGGAAGAGAGAATATATAATTACAACTATGAAAATTCTGTATATCCTGCTTATTATTTTTATATCTGCACTGATAGGAACTGCTCTGGGTGAACTGCTGCTTCTGCTTGTACCGCAACAGGGAATTTTTTATGATATACTCTCGTCATCTATAAAGCCCTGCTGGAATATTGAAAATCTGGACCTTATCGTTCTATCATTAAAATGTGGCATCTCATTCAACTTCAATATATTTACATTGCTCGGTATAATCGCAGGGTCTGTATTTTCTCTCTGGAAGATATAAACCTACTTTATTTCTTTTTCAACATAAGGATGTTCCTGCCCTTCCACTATACGCTCCATAAGTTCCTGTATCTGTCTGTCGCTCTCATCTACATAGTTTTCCCTGTGAGTTTTGAATTTTTCAATAAGTTGTGCTGTATATAGTCCGCCAAGAAAATGGGGCAATATAACATAATCAGCACCGTTTTCATATAAAATCAACGCATCTGAAATCTGCCGTGCAGTAAGAATAATCACTGCTTTTTTGTTTTTTTCTCTTATAAACTTCAGCAAAAACAGATTTGTTGAAAGGTCAGGCGCTGTTGATACAACCATATATGCCCTGTTAATTTTCAATAATTCAAGCAGTTCAATATCTTCCGCATCTCCATATACACAGTTCACCTTTCTCTTCCTGAGTTCTCTGATAACTGCAGGATTGAAATCAATAACAAGAACATCGGAATACAGTTTCTGTAAACTCTTCAGGATATCAAAACCTGTTCTGTTATAACCAATCAGAAAACACCCGAACCGCCTGGTAACAATCTCTCTTTCTATAAGTCTTTTCCTCTCAAATATAGCCAGATATTTTGAAAACACATTATATATTCTATCCGCATACATAATCATATACGTAGAAGCACCTATAGTAATCACACCTACAAGTGTAACAAGAGAAAGGATATCAGAATGTATATGGCCTGTTTTTACTCCTACTCCTGTGATGATAAGCGAAAATTCTGAAATCTGTGATAGAGTAAGACCTGTCATAAAACCTGTTTTTTTAGTATATCCAGATAGTCCCATAAAAAGCATAATTATGAGAGGTTTACCGATAAGGACAAAAAGAGAAAAGAGCATTGCATATGATAGGAAACCTGTAATATTCTGATTGCTTAACTGACTGCCAAGAAATACAAAAAAGAAGATAATGAAAAAATCTCTCAGCACTTTGAGTTTAGAAGCAATGGCATAACTATAGGGGGCAGTTGAGAGAAGGACACCTGCTATTAACGCCCCCATCTCCATTGAGAACCCTGCATATCTGAATAGAAAGGAAATCCCGAGACCCCACACAATAATGAAAAGAAATAAGAATTCCTGGGAGGCAACAAGAAAATGGGTTATTCGGAGAAGTACATATCGCGTAAATAAGATGAGTATTCCAATAAGTAAAACTCCTTTTGCAATAAGGTAATGTCAAGATTTTTGTGTAAATTCATTTTGGGTGTTCCTGTTTTTCTCTG
>DAONKS010000050.1:0-10136 GCA_035406305.1 bacterium
TCTTTCCCTTTCTTTTCACTCAGAAGCGCTGCCTGCATAAATTGCATTATCTCAAGGGTCTCTTCTAATGGAACAGGACTCTTTCCTGTCTGGAAAAACGGGATAATCTCTTTCAGCAGCTGTGCATAGAAAGGAACTTCTGTTGAATATGTTACCTGCTCTACCTTCTTCTCTCCAAAAACCCTGGCGCCATATGAGTGAGAACCTTTCCTTGTTCCCCTTATTGTTCCTATTCTTCCATCCTCCCACTCACCAATAACAAAGTGGGCCCCTTCTGTATATTTTGAAAAGAGATTCTTACAGCCGGTTCCCATAAAGGTATAAAGAATTTCCACTCCGTGGATACCATACCAGAAAAGACCAGGGTTTGTAGGGTCAAGAGAAGCGGCACTGAATGCATCACAGCCAATAACACTTCCAAGTTCAGTGTCTTTTTTCACCCTGCTTATGTTATAGTCAAACCTTAAAGATGAGGAAGAAAAGACAGGGCAGTTATGTTTCCGGGCAAGTTCAACTATCTTTTTTGCATCCTTATAACTTGCTGCAAGTGGCTTGTCTATAAAGAGGGGCTTGCCTGACTTAATCACAGGGGTTGCTTCCTTCAGGTGTCTCCTTCCATCAACGCTTTCAAGAAGCACTGCATCTACTTCTTTCAGCAGTTCCTTTATTGAAGAGACCATCTTTATGTTCCATTTCTCTACCAGTTCCTTTTTATATCCTTCCACCCTGCTGTAACTTGACTCTAAGTCAGGGCTGAATGAAGGATAGCCAGCCACGACCTTACCGCCTGGTACATGGTTTGGGTCGTTTTCATCATTCAGTAATCTTGTAAACGCAGGCACATGGGATGTGTCAAAACCGATAATACCAATCTTTATTTCTTCCATATCTCTCCTTTTGTTAAAAAGTTAACATCTTTTCTATTTCGTTTATTAGTTTTTTTACAATTGCCTTTTCAGGATAACTACCTATTATAATACCTTTCTTGAATAATGCAAATTTACCCTTCCCACCTGCTATACCTATATCTGCCTGCCTCGCCTCTCCAGGACCGTTGACACTGCAACCCATTATGGCTATCTTCAAATTCTTTACATCAGGATATCGTCCTTTCAATCTCATTATTTCTTTCTCAACCCTGCCCAGAACATCCTTTAGATTTACCTGCGCCCTTCCGCAGGTTGGACAGGAGATAATCTCGGGATAAAATCTTCTCAACCCTGCTGATTGTAAAATTGCCCTCGCCACCTCTATCTCTTTATAAGATGGCTCTGTAAGAGAAACCCTGATAGTATCCCCTATTCCTTCAAGTAAAAGGACTCCTGTCCCCAGTATGGACTTGCTTAAAGCAAGGTATCCCCTGCCTGCCTCTGTAATACCTAAATGTAAAGGATAGTCAACAAGTTCCGATATTTTCCTGTAGCAGTTAATGGTTTCTTCTACTGAGGGAGTTTTAAGGGAGATGACGATATTATGAAAGTCCATATCTTCTAAAAGTTTTATTGTATCCATAGCAGATGAGACCATACTTTCAGCAAGCGTTCCTTTGAGTTTTACCGAGCCGGAGTTGATACCTATACGGATAGGGATATCTCTCTCTTTTGCTAACCTTACTATCTCTTTTATGTCTTTCTGGGGGATGTTTCCAGGATTGAGCCGTATCTTATCAGCGCCATTTTCCATTGCAAGAACTGCAAGTTTTCTGTGGTAGTGTATATCTGCAACAACAGGGACTTTCACATTTTCCTTCAGAAACCTCAAACCATATATATCTTTTTCATCAAGGACAGCAACCCTTATAATCTCCGCACCTGCCCTTATCATCTTCTCTGCTTCAGGCAGTAATCTATCTATATCTGCTGTGCAACACTTGGTCATTCCCTGAACAGAAACAGGAGCATCCCCCCCTATAAAGATATTCCCTGCCTTAACCTTCCTCGTTTTTTTTCTCAATAACTACCCTCCCTTCCTGCTCGCAACCACTTCCTCCAGAACCCGCAATATATCGTTATATGTCACATACAGTGCAAGTCCTATAATAAGTATAAAACCAATATATCCAGACCACTCCAGCACTTTCTTTGAAGGACGCCTCCCTATAACTTTTTCACATAAAAGTCCAAACAGGTGTCCGCCGTCCAGCACGGGGAAAGGAACAAGGTTAATTACGCCTAAATTTATACTGATAAATGCGATGTAATATAGAAACCTGCTTATTCCACTACGGGCAATCTCCGCACCCCACTTAGCAATACCGACAGGACCTGAAAGTTGCTTCGGAGATGCCTGCTTGGTTATAAGCATCTTAATCGCTATAAAGATACTCTGAATCATCATGGAAAACTCTTTTGATGCCCTTATAACCGCCTTACCGGGACCATACTTTTCTATCTTCTCCATAGGGGATATACCAAGTATATACATAGGTTTACTATTTGAAAGACCTCCTCCCCCCCTGTAAAGAGCAGGCATTACCTTTACTTTTATTATCTCCGTACCCCTTTTTACAGTAAGTTCAACAGGTGTGGTATGGGAACTGTCTGTTGCTTTGCGGATGTTAATAAGGACATCAAACCACTCCTTGCAGGTAATTCCATTAACCTCAAGCACCTCATCTCCGACCTTAAGCCCTGATGTCTCCGCAGGGAGACCTTCAACAAAAGAACCAATTTTTGTCCCGTCATATCCAGGCACACCTATCATAAATACAGGGATAAGCAGTAAAAACGCAAGGATAAGATTACCTAAAGAGCCGGCGACTATCACCTGGCTCCTGTGTCCGGGGCTTTTCCCCATATATTCCCACTCTTCATATACCTCTTTTTCTCCAACTTCCTCTTCTCCCGCCAGTTTTACAAATCCACCAAAGGGTAGTAGTGAGAGTTGATAGACCGTATCACCCCTTTTAACAGAGAATATCCTGGGACCAAAACCTAAAGAAAACTTCTCCACCCTGATACCAACCCTTCTGGCTGTAAGGAAGTGCCCTGTCTCATGGACAAGGATAATAACAGAAAAAAGCACCAGAATGGATATAATAGAAAGTGTCATCTTTTATCTCCCGCTATCTCTTTTGTCTTCTCTTTTGCCCATCGGTCAATCTGGAATATATTATCAACGGATATTTTTTTAATGTATTTATGCTTCTCAACTACCTTTTCTACAAGTGGAACTATATCGTCAAACTTAATTTTACCCTTCAAAAAAAGTGTTACTGCCTCCTCATTGGCACCATTAAGAACAACAGGAAAAGAACCCTTTTTCTCTATTGCATCAAGTGCAAGCGTAAACCAGATTTCTTTTCTATCCACAGGGTAAAAGTGTAGCAACCCTGTCCTCCCAAAATCAATATGCTGCCAGCAACAGGACCTTCTATAAGGATAGTTCAGGACAAAACTTATGGGAAACTTCATATCCGGAAAAGAAAATATGCCTCTGATTGTACCATCCACAAGTTCCACCATCCCGTGTACAACTGCTTCAGGATGTATAAGCACATCTATTCTGTCAGTCGGCAGGTCGAAGAGATAATGTGCCTCAATAACTTCAAATGCCTTATTCATCATAGTGGCTGAGTCAACTGTAATCTTTCTCCCCATCTTCCACACAGGATGTGCAAGGACATCATCCAGAGAGACACCTTTCTTTTTCTCCATACCATAAAAAGGGCCGCCTGATGCGGTGATATATACCTTTGATATATCTTTTTTCTTCACCCCTCTGAGCGCCTGAAAGAGTGCATTATGCTCACTGTCTATTGGTAGAATCCTTGCTCCATATTTTTTTGCCAGAGAGGTTATGATGTCTCCTGCCACAACAAGAACTTCCTTTGTGGCAAGTCCAATAGTCTTTCCCTTTTTGATTGCTGATATCACTGCCTTCAGTGTCTTTATACCAGGAATAGCACAGATGATAACATCTGCTTCTTCCAGTGTTGCTATCCTTTCAAGCCCTTCTTCTCCGCATAAAAAAGTTATCCCGGGAAATCTATTTTCAAAAGAGATATCCCTTTCTTCTGTATAAACATATCCTGGAGCAAATTCCTCAATCTGTTTAGCAAGGATATCCCTTCTTGTCTGACAGGCAAGACCTGCTATCCTGAATCTCTTTCTATCTTTTCTTATCACCTCCAGGGTATTCTGCCCTATGGTTCCCGTGCTTCCAAGGATAACAATGTTTCTCATCAGGAAAGTCCTCCAAACCGCCTCTTTCTTCTCTGGTAGTCCAACAGTGCCTTCAAAAAGTCATCTTCTTTAAAGTCAGGCCAGAGAACAGGTGTAAAATAAAGTTCTGCATATGCCGCCTGCCAGAGCAGAAAATTGCTGAGCCGTTTTTCTCCCGATGTCCTTATAATAAGGTCGGGGGAAGGGATATTTGCTGTATAAAGATTCTTTTCTATTAAATCTTCTGTGATATCTTTCGCTCCTGAAGAAATTACCTTTTTCAATGCATCTGTTATCTCCTGCCTGCTTCCGTAGTTTATGGCAAATATAAGGTTCAACCCTGTATTCTTACGGGTAAGTTTTTCAATATCTGCCATCGTATTTACAAGTTTTGCCGGGATGTTATCCCTTCTGCCTATAAAAAGTACCCTTACATTGTTTTTATGTAATTCCTGCCCTTCCTTTCTCAAACGTTCTTCCATCAGGTGAAAAAGAAATTTCACCTCATCTTCAGGCCTCTTCCAGTTCTCTGTGGAAAAGGAATAGAGGGTAAGATACTTAACACCGTATTTTTTTGCCGCCTTTACTGTGGCTCTAACTGCATTAAGCCCTTCCTTATGGCCTGCAATCCTTGGAAGTCCTCTTTTTTTTGCCCATCTTCCATTGCCATCCATAATAATAGCAATGTGAACAGGAATAATCTTCAGCAATTTTTTATCTCCCATTTTACATCTCTTATATCTCAAACTTCTCTCCAAAATATACCTTTCTTGAGTCAGGATGTGCAAGAATCTCTGATGGCGTCCCCTCTACGAGAATTTCGCCTTTATGTATCAGGTATGCCCTGTCTGTAATCCTCAAGGCATCCCTTACATTGTGGTCTGTCAGCAGTATCCCGATATTGTCCTTTTTCAGTTCAACTATGGTATCCTGAAGTTCATAGACGGTCTTGGGGTCTATACCGGAAAATGGCTCATCAAGAAGAAAAAACTTTGGATTGAGAGTTAAACTCCTGCCTATCTCAAGCCGCCTCTTCTCTCCACCTGAAAGTGTCCCGGCAATATGCTTCCTTAAATCAAACAGACCTACTTTTTTCAGATACCTGTGGCATACTTCTTCCATTTCTCTTCTGTCTTTGTAATATTCCTCAAGAATGATATAGATATTCTCCTCCACCGTAAGTTTATTGAATAAAGATATCTCCTGTGGCAAATACAACAGGCCTTCCCTTGCCCTTTTCCATACAGGAAGCCCTGTCAATTCTTTATCATCAAGAAATATCCTGCCACCATCCGGATGCAGAAACCCAACAATCATTTCAAATGTCGTTGTTTTTCCTGCACCATTTGGACCTAAAAGGCCAACAACCTCACCTTTCTCCACGTTGATGGAGATATCTTTGACCGCTTCCTTGTTCCCGAATTTTTTTTTGAGGTTTATTGCTTTAAGCATATAAGTAATAAGTCAAAAGTAATAAGTTAAAAGTTAAAACTCAAAACTAATAAGTAATAAGTCAAAAGTTAAAAGTCAAAAGTCAAAACTTAAAACTAATAAGTAAAAAGTCAAAAGTAATAAGTCAAAAGTTAAAACTCAAAAGTAGCCGCAGGATTTATCCTGCGAGATATATTCACCGTATCCTATTCCCCTCACCCACACCCTCCGCCTGCGGCGGACAGGTCTCTCCGCCACTAAGACATTGGCGGACTTACGCCCATAGGGGAGAGGATTAAAGTGAAGAATTTTAAAACAGGTTGGGGTTATTTTCCTTTTCAGGATATGCCATACCAAGATGTTTACAGGCAAGTGGAGTAATAACCCTTCCCTGTGATGTCTTCTTTATAAACCCTTTTCGTACAAGAAAACTTTCATACACCTCTTCTATAGTATCCGTCTCCTCACCAACCGCTATTGCTAAACTTTTCAAACCCACAGGGCCACCACCAAACTTGGTGATAATAACCTCCAGAATTTTTTTGTCCATCTCGTCCAGTCCTTCTTCGTCAACATCCATCTTATCCAGTGCATGCTTTGCAATCTTCTCATCTATGACACCTGTTCCCTTCACCTGCGCATAGTCCCTGATACGACGGAGAAGTCGGTTCGCCACCCTGGGTGTTCCCCTTGCCCTTTTTGCTATCTCCTCTGCCCCTTCTTCTGTTATCTCTGTTTTTATAAGCCCTGCAGCCCTTTTAACTATTGCCTTAAGTTCTTCCGTTGTATAGTAGTCCAGCCGGTGCATTATACCGAATCTGTTCCTCAACGGAGAAGTAAGAAGCCCTATCCTCGTTGTCGCTCCTACAAGTGTAAATCTTTTCAGGGGAATTTTAACTGACCTTGCCTTGGGTCCTTCCCCTATTACAATATCTATACAGAACTCCTCCATCCCGCTGTAAAGGTATTCCTCAATCGTCCTCGGAAGCCGGTGTATCTCGTCTATAAAAAGTATATCCCCCTCTTCAAGGTTGGTAAGGATTCCTGCAAGGTCTCCTGCTCGCTCTATCACAGGCCCTGATGTTGCCCTGATATTTACACCCATCTCATTGGCTATAATATATGCAAGTGTTGTCTTACCTATACCAGGTGGTCCGTGAAATAGGACATGGTCAAGCACATCCCCGCGCTCCTTAGCGGCTTTTATGAAGACCTCAAGGTTTTCTTTAACCTTATCCTGTCCGACAAACTCAGAGAACCTCAGAGGTCTTAAAGCACTCTCATACTTTCTGTCCTCATTAACCGCAACAGGGGATGTTATCCTTTCCTTTTCCATTTACGCCCTCTTCAGTGCCTCTTTTATAACCTCTTCTATACTCATAACCCTTCCTGCATCTTTTATCACCCTGCTTACAGCATTAACTGCATCCTTTCTTTTATATCCCAGTACAATAAGTGCCTCCACAGCACCAGAAAATATCTCCCTTTCCATCTTCTCTTCTTTCCCGGGCAGGACAGGAAGTTTTTCTATCTTCTGTTTCAGTTCCACTATAAGACGCTCACCTGTCTTCTTGCCCACACCTGGGACTTCTGTAAATGTGGCTGTATCCTCTGATAGTATCGCCTGGTATAATTCTTCCGTCGTGAGTCCTGAAAGAATCCTTAAAGCCACCTTGGGTCCCACACCGGGAACTGAAAGAAGCATAAGAAATGCATCCCTTTCCTTCTCTGTGGCAAATCCGTACAGTTGAACCTCTTCTTCCCTTACCAGTTGATATGTAAAAAGACGGACATCATCCCCTTCTTCTCCAATGGAATGGGATGTCTCAAGGGATACATTAACAGTATATCCTATCCCGTTGTTCTCCACCACCACCCTTGTCGGGGACTTAAAAACCAGTTTTCCCTGAATATAGTAAATCATATTCCTTTTTATGCTGGATGTATGCAACAGCCACTGCGACAGCGTCACTCTCATCAGTATTTTTAAAATCCCTGTAGCCGGTTATGTGTTCCAGCATAAACTGAACCTGCTGTTTTGTTGCTATTCCGCTACCCGTTATACTCTCCTTTACTTCTGCAGGGGAGATTAAGTAAAAGGGAAGGTTTCTTCTGACAGAAGAAGCAATGATAAGCCCTGTTATCTGCCCTATCTTTAAGGCAATCCTGGCATTTTTACCGACATATATCTCTTCAACCACAACCATATCCGGCAAAAATCTATCAAGGATTTTATCAAATTTGTCTATCAGATTTATAACTTTCTGGTGAAAGGAAGCAGAGGCAAGCGAAACTATTACTCCTGTGGATAATACTGAAACTGTTCTATCCCTGATTTCAATAAGCCCGTAGCCCACCCTGTTAACAGCAGGGTCAACCCCCAATATTTTATGTGTCATCTTATGTAATTATAATATCATTTCACTCTGACGAAACTGCATTAACTATCTCATCGGGTATATCAAAATTGGCATATGCACCCTGCACATCGTCATGGTCTTCAAGCGCCTCAAGGAGTTTTAATACCTGCTCAGCGGTTTTTCCTTCCACCCTCACAGTATTTTTCGGCACAAATGTGATACTGGCTTCATCAACCTGAATGTTTTTTTCAGCAAGTGCCTTCCTCACATCATCAAATTTTTCAGGTGGAGTTGTAATCTCATAACTATCTCCTTCTGCCTTCATATCCTCCGCCCCTGCTTCAAGTATAATCTCAAGAAGTTCATCCTCATTTGCCTTATCCTTGCTTACAGAGATAACTCCTTTCCTTTCAAATATCCAGGAGACACTCCCTGCACCCCCCATATTTCCGTTGTGTTTAGAAAAGATTGACCTTATCTCTGAAGCGCTTCTGTTTTTGTTATCGGTTAATACCTCCACATATACAGCCACGCCACCTGGGGCATATCCTTCATAGGTAACCTGTTCCAGTTGCACACCACCTTCCTCTCCCAGCCCTTTCTTGATGGCACGCTGTATATTGTCATTGGGCATATTAAGACCCTTTGCCTTGTCTATCACCATCCTCAACCTGGGATTGGTATCAGGATTGCCTCCCCCTGTCTTCGCTGCCATCATTATCTCTCTGATGAGTTTGGTAAACATCTTTCCCCGTTTTGCATCTGTTGCCATCTTTTTGTGCTTGATACTGTGCCACTTAGAATGTCCGGACATATTGCCCCCCTTTACTCTTTTTTTAGTTTTTCCCAGAAATCTTTTGCACTCATATTCTCAATGAACTTCCTGAATTCCTCTGCCTCTTTTCTGGTTATGGGTTTATCCAGTTTATTTGTCTTGAAAAACTTCTTTCCTTCGTATGCCTTCACTATCTCTATATCTGCAAGGAGTGATGCATCAGCAAACATAGGCGCATTAAACCTTAATGCAAGGGCAATCCCATCACTGGGTCTGCAGTCCATTTCCTTTATTTCCTCGCCCTTTTTCAGTATCAACCTTGCATAATAGGTATTCTTTTTCAGGGTATATATCTCCATCCGCAACAAATTCCACCCAAGTTCCTGTATAATATTCTTCATAAGGTCATGTGTAAGAGGCCTTGGGAAAGAAGCTTCTTCAATTACAAACAGTATGGATTGTGCCTCAAAAATACCAACGACAATAGGTAATACCTTCCCCTTCTCACTTTTCAATATAACTACAGGCGAGTAGTCAATAAGATTGAAGATAATCCCTTCTATCTCTACTCTTTCCATTATTGCCGTGCTTCCCTCTCCTTTTTTCTCTCTTCTATTATCTTTGTTGCTATGTGGTTAGGAACCTCTTCATAATGTGAAAATGCCATTGTATATGTTCCACTTCCACTTGTTATTGACCTTAACTCATTTGTATAGTTTGCCATCTCAGCAAGTGGTACCTGTGCCTTTACAATATGGTTCCTGCCAGAAGCAACCATATCCAGAACTTTTCCCCTTTTTGCATTGATGGTCCCTATTACATCTCCTACAAACTCCTGCGGTATCCTTATCTCCACATTTACTATTGGTTCAAGCAGTACGGGATTTGCCTGCTGTAATGCCTTCTGTAAAGCCAGAATACCAGCAAGCTGGAAAGCAATATCAGAAGAGTCAACCGTATGGTATGTCCCATCGTACAACCGCACCCTTATATCAACAACAGGGTAGTGAGCAAGCACCCCTTTCTTCATCGCCTCTCTTACCCCTTTCTCCACAGAAGGAATAAACTGTCTGGGTATGGCACCCCCGACAATTTCATCAACAAACTCAAAGCCACTACCCCTCGGAAGCGGTTCTACTTTGATAAAACAGTGTCCATACTGCCCTCTGCCACCTGTCTGTTTCTTGTGTTTCCCTTCAGCGTCTGCGCTGGTTGTTATGGTTTCTTTATATGCAATCTTTGGTATTCCCTTTTCCACCTCAACGCCAAACTTATCTTTGAACTTGTTTACTGCTATATCTATATGAAGGTCTCCCATACCTGATATAATTGTTTCCCCTGTCTCCTCATCCCTGAATACCCTTATAGTGGGGTCTTCTTCTGATATCCTTCCTATTGCATTACCCA
>DAONKS010000051.1:0-9798 GCA_035406305.1 bacterium
GCGGTGGCAGTTGGTTTTCATCCAGGGTTGATGGAAAATACAGATGAGTTTTTAAAGGTCTTGTGTAAAGATATATCTCTGTTGCCTGATGTTGAAACCAGAGGAATGGTAATTATAAAAAAAGGGCGAAGCGGAGATAAAAAAGTATATTTTCTTTTTAACTATGAAGACAGGAAACAAAAGGTATCTCTTAACGGTATGGAGATAGAGATAGACGGGCAGGATGTAAAACAGGTAGTGTTGAAAGAAGAAAAGACAGTACATATGGATAAACTGATAGCAGAAAGGAGGTGATGGAAAATTGGTAGCCACAGGATTTATCCTGTGCAGGAGAAGGAAAATCAAGTCTCCGCATCTGAAAGAGATGGAGGGCACTGCACCAGAAGAAGGAATACAGAGAAGAGTGCAGTGTAAAGAGTGCGGAGTAAAGAGTGCGAGGTAAAGGAAAAACAAAATCAGCCCCCTGCACCTGAAAGAGATGCAAAGAAGAGTGCAGGGTAAAGGAGGTAGGAAAAAATGGAAAGGAGAAATAGAAAGGTCGGATTTACGTTGATAGAGTTGCTTGTGGTGGTAGCAATAATAGCTATCCTTGCTGCGATGCTTCTACCTGCACTATCACAGGCACGGGAAAGGGCAAGGATGGCAACCTGTATGTCAAATCTTAAACAATTTAGTTTGATTTTCTCGATGTATGTAAATGATTATGATGGATATCTACCTACTTCACGAGAGAATGTTAATAATAACAGATGGTATCATATTCTCGTAAATTGGGGTGGAGTGAAAGCCCCAGGAGCACCAGCCCCATGGGGTAATGATTTATATCAAAGAGCACCGTCTGTATGGGAATGTCCTACTGTAAAAAGATGGCCACTGAATTATAAGCCATTTGGGGCATATGGTTGGGGTGCAATCTATATGAGTTATATGTTAAACAGAGATGTCTGTTTTTATGATTCACATATCGATGACTGGCAGGGCTTGCGAATAGACAGGATAAAGTCTCCTGCTAAAATGATTTTGCTGGTTGAGGGTAACAGATACCACACCCAAATGTATGGTTCTGATCAGTATCTTGATCCAAACAATCCCAGTGTGAGAGTGGCATACAGACATAATAAAGGAGCAAATGCATTGTATGTAGATGGTTCTGTTAGAAGGACAGAAAGAGTAATAGCACAGTATTTATATGACTACTAATTTTTAATATATTTAATATAAGGGACTATTCAAAAGGGAGAAGGAAAGATATTTTACTGAAATCCTCTAAACTCTAAATATTTGGATACGAAAGAAGGATGGGGAACACAAACGCTAATAAATGAAGTGATGCTTTTCATTCCATTTATGTAGCTCTATTAAGGGAGAAATAAAATGCTTATTAAAAGATTTATTTTTTACTTTAATGGACTCTTCCTTATGATGACGGCTTCATCAATAACCGGAGAAAGTGGTACTGTACAGAATCTTTTGAAAAATCCTGGATTTGAGATATTAGGGGAAGATGGTTTCCCTCAGGAGTGGATTAGAGATGTTACTGGATATAAAGGGGAATACAGAGTAAAAGTGGACCCATCTTTTGCTTTTTCTGGTTCGGTTAGTGTAGGTATATCAAGGACTGGACCAGATGCACACCCTTCTTTTGCCGCATTTTATTCTCACCCAATAACAGTAAGTGGGCAACGCAGGTATACATTATCTTTTATGGCAAGAGGAAAAGGTAGATTTGCTATGACGGTATATCTTTACGGTAAAGGGCATTTTTTAATTCCGCAATCTGAAGTAGTTGGGTTAAGTAGTGGGTGGATAGATATTGATACCAATAAATGGGCGAAGCATTCTGTGGAACTGATAATTCCAGAAGAAGGGATTTATCCCAAGACAAAAAATATCGTTCATGTTAGTTCTTTTCGGGTTGCTCTACACGTTTCAGATGGACTGGTCTGGTTTGATGATGCTTCTCTTTATTTTTCCAATAGTGTTCAAGGAGATGAAATTAACTATATTGACCCCTGCGTATCTGACTTTATTACTATACCTTATATATCTCCTGCTCCAGAGATAGACGGGCAGATACAGAAGGATGAGTGGTATTTATCAACTGCAACCACAGGATTTTTTAATCTTGGTGGTTCTTTTTCCGAAAGGCAAACAATCGTTTATGTTGGATTTGATGATAAGAATATATATGTAGCTTTCTATTCCCTGCACCAGGGAAAATTCCGGAAGGGTTCTCTGGTTTCAGAGTTTAGCCAAACCGAAGTTTTTGAGGTCTGGCTGGTTACTCCGGATGGCAAACTTTTTCAAGTTCTTGTAGGTCCATCTGGAGAAGTAAGAACGAGAAGTGCACAAAAGGGATGGAATTGGCAAAGTGGAGTAGTTTATCGTTGTAGAGACGAAGATAGTGGAGAGATTATGGCTGGGAGTGGGCAGCTTACTATGGATAAACGGATATGGACAGGAGAACTGGCAATCCCTTTCAACGGACTGGGTGTCTCTCCTCCGCAAGATGGTGATGTCTGGCGAATAAATTTCAACCGAGATTTTTCCGTTTCCTCTGGTGATAACCGTACTGACAAGGACTGGACTACATGGGTGCCTCTGGAGTCCTTCAATCAAAAGGAAAAGTTTGGGTATGCCTGCTTTTCCAGAAAGCTACCTGGGGTACAGATAGAGAGAATAAATGACCCCTCTGGAGGAATCCTTTCAATTTGTGGTAGGGCCTATACAGATGTGGGCGTTCAATCGCTTGTTATACTGGCTGATGAAACCAAGAAAGCAGTTATCAATAAGGTGGAAAAAGCAGGCCCTGTAGAAAAATTTTGTATTGAAGATAAAATAAAGGTAAGTAAAAGCACAGATATGGAATTATTATTTGCGGTCAGGGATATTGCTGGCAAGAAACTTTTACACCAGAGAAGAATACCGTTTACAGCTCTTTCAGCCTTTATGGTAAAAGTTGCCCCATTATATTTCAAAAATACTGTTAGAATAGATATAGATTTGACCCGCATGTCCAATATACCGCAGCCCTCATATGTGGAGATTATGCTATATGACAGGGATGATGTTACTCCAAGAATAAGAAAGTGTATAGCTGTATCTTCAATGAGAGAGATACTTAATATAGACATCTCCTCTTTACAGGTAGGGAAATATTCATTAAGAGCAGTTTTAAAAAATGAGAAAGGAGATGTCATAGGTATGACTATGGAACCATTATTCATTCCTGAAAAACCGAAGTGGATGGGGAGTAACCTTGGCAGAAGTGATGAGGTACCGTTACCGTGGAAACCTATTAGTGTTAAAGGGAAACATGTCAGTGTTACCCAGCGAGAGTACTGGCTATCTGATAATGGATTGCCTGAACGGATATTATCTCTAAACGAAGACATACTGGCGGGCGCTGTAAAAATGTATATAGTGATTAATGGCACTAAAACTGAAGGGCATTTCAAAGAATTGAAACTGGTTGAGCAAAAAAAGGATCATGTTGCATGGAATATATCCGGGGCTTATGAAAACATAGATATATCCGGGACTCTGCGGATAGAGTTTGATGGATTTGCTATATGGCGGATAGAACTATTGCCAAAGAAAACAGTAACAATTAACAACCTTTTCATAGAGTTTCCTTTTTCCCGAAACACTGCTTATTTTGTCAGGGGAGATAGTAATAAGTCTGCTACTCTTATCAGGGATATATATTCAGAAGATAAAAACTGGCCAGAAGTTTTTACTCTACGTGACGGGGACCCGGAAGATGGAGGTAGTAGATCACATAGCAGAGTGGGATGGAAATGGCCCAGACTGTTTTTTTACCAGATGGTTGTCAGCAATGGACAAAAAGGATTTGCATGGATGACCGAAACTGATGAGAATATTAAGGGTGACAAATATATTGAATTTATCGAGTCGGCGAATTCTATCGTTATGAAAGTAAATCTGATAAGCAGTTCATTCTCTCTCAACTCACCTCTGAGATATGAATACTTTTATATTGCAATGCCTGTTAAACCAGAATCTGCTGACCCTCGGCGCTGGCGAGCTGGTTCACTGACGGGTTCTTACGATATTTCTGGATACAATACCCCTGAGGGGAAAGAATTTCTTGACAGATGTTACGCAGGGCTGATATTCGGGCAGGCATTTCATAATATGCCATACCCTGGATTTAAAGAAAAGATTCGTGTTTCTGAAATTAGGCGTTTTCGTTCCCATGGGCTTTATCCTGTGGGCAATATATGGTACCAGTGTGCTGCAGAAATTACTCCAGAATATTCACTGTTTTTCCCTGAGTGGGAGGCAAAGCCAGAATTTGGCTGGACTACACCTAAGGATGGGCGGGTCCATCATGCCTGCTTGCGGACATCCTTTCAGGATTATGTTGTTGATGTTGTCAGGTGGATGATTGAGGAAGCAGGTTACTATGGAATATACTCTGATTCCGGCCCTATTTTGTGTGGAAATGAAGTGCATAACTGTGGATACATTGATACTAATGGAAAGCGCCATCCGACATTAAATGTACTTGCTACAAGAGAATTTCTTAGAAGGATTTATAATATTCTAAAGAGTGATGGACACGACTATCCTCATTATACACATACAGGAGGACATATGGCGCTTATTTCATTTGCAGATGTACGTACGGAAGGTGAAGAATGGGGTGCAGGAGAAAGGCCAATAATATTCAAAAGGCTGTCCCCTGACCATTTCCGTGCCAGATACGCACAGAATGATACTGGCATACCTTTTACCTTCTATACTTTACCCAAAGAACAACAGAGAGTCCCACTTAGAGAAGTTCTGATGATAACACTTCCGCATAGGGTGGGATATTGTTTTGAAGGAGCGATGGATGCTGCGGATATAGTTCCTGTATGGGACCTCTTTGAAGAATGGTGGACTGCCGCTGAATTTATTCCTTACTGGAATCAAACAAATCCTGTAACTACTACCAATCCACAGAGTGTTCTATCAAGCACATATCTTAAAAAACGGGAAGGTAAAGCCTTAGTTGTTGTTTCTAACTGGAATTTTGAACCTGTGAAAGTCGGAGTGTCTATTGATTGGGAGAAGATTGGATTTGGTCCTGTACCTATAAAGGTAGTAGATCCAATAAGTAAAAAGGAGATTATACACAAGCCTAGTAATATTGCTATTGAAATACCTGCTCGCGATTTTCGGGTGATTCTTCTGCAAAAGTAATTATGTGGATATATTAACTGTGTCAAGAAAGGGTTTTTGGATGTAAGCCAATTGGAAGAATGGGAATGGATAAAGAGAACAAAGTTGTTTTACAAAATTTTCCTGTATTTCATGCTGGTCGCAAAAAAATTTTACATCCCACACTCAACAGAGAAATATATTCTCAGACTGCGGTTTCCTACTTACGGTTTCTAAGGAAAGTAAGAATAGATTATCTTGAACTTTCTGTAACAAATAATCCTTTACTTTCTGGACGGTGGGTTCCAAAAGTCCCCACCCACCCTGCGCATATAGTTGTTTCGGTTCTGGATAAACAGGAGAATATATGGAAAGTGGTTAAAGAAATAGAATTACCTTTGAATCCTCTTTTCAGGGGGGATGGACTATCGCAGGAAATGGGAATAAAAGAAATGGAAGAATTCTTTGAAAAAGCAGTTGCTCAACAGCCTCCTCATTATATTGAATTAGGGGGAATAACTACAGATTGCATAAAAGTTGAATGTGACAGAGAACATCCTGTCTGGCCAAATCATGGCGAATGCAATGGTGGGCTTTTCAATGTGCCATTTGGAATTTTGCGAAATCTTCGTGCGTATGGAAAAGTGCTTGAAGAGTTTCAATTTCCTGTTTATCGCAGGAAACTTGAAAAAGAGGTATTTAGACCATCTGCTCCCAAAGGAATGAAAATTGTAAAGAATCCTCTTGAGGTTTTATTTATTGGCAAAAAACTTTCCATAGGATTTTCATTGATAAGACCTGTTTTGACATATTTATCATGGGACTATTTTGGAGAGGGAAGGAATTTAAATAACCGTCTATTTTTTGGTTCTCCTGACTCATCAGTTGGTGAAAACGGGCCGTTTTATTTAACAGATAATGGAAACTTTTCCGCTCAGAATATGACAGGGAAGATATCCGTTGAGGATAATCAGGTGAAGTACTATGATATTGATACAGGTGTTGGAGTAAAAATCAATGCAGTTTTTACCGTATATTCGGAATCCATAGAGATTCAAATCGAACAAATCGCTGAAGAAGATATACCCCTTATTGAAGGAGAGGCATGGCGTTTAGTATGGAATATGAGAGCAGGAATGACAGGAGTTGCTTCATTACCCATGGAAAAAGAAGGACGCAATGGTTTTGTAGTGTTACCAGCATTAATATGTGGTGATGAAGGGGGATGTCTTCTGGTTGAGATAAAAGAAGGAACAGGGATGTTTCATACTGAAAGTTATAGAGAGAAGGAAAAACGCTCTACCGGATTTGTGCTTGCAGAGAAGGATACGATAGAAAAACCACTAATAATTTCCAAGGGCATACATAGAGCTGTTTTTAATCTACGTCCAAGTGTACTATTACCAGCAGTTGAAAAAAGAGAGAAAAAGATTTCCAGAGGAATAAAAAGATGCTGGTCAGCAGGGTTTTCTGCTTTTAGACCCGAATTAGGAGGTTTCTCTAATAATGCGATATCAATTAATTGTCATGTTAATCAATACGTTGCTTTTGATTTTGCAGTTTTTACATCAAAGATAAACAAGAATGACCCTGTGGATCTGGCAAAATTTTCTATTGGCAGGGCGTTGATGGATGGTGGAGGTTATGGATACCACCGCAATCTCTATATGGATTCAGATCCTGTTCTTCTCTCTGGTGCAGGCAGGATATTTCAGTTAACCAAAGATAAAAAGTGGATCGAATATATTGCCCCCGGTATTGTGGCAGCGATATGTAGAATAATAGATAATTTTGACAAAAAAGAAGGAATGGTAATATGTAGAACGTTATCTGGAAATTCCGGATCATACCGATGGAGCTCAAACGGAATGGATGTAATAGGATTCGGGCATATAGACGCTTATGTAAATGCTTGGTCATTCAGAGCAATGAAAAATGCCTCCGTCCTTTGTGACATTCTTGGTGATAGTAATCTTGCTAAAAAATGTAAAGAGATAGTAAAATCTATTTCAGAGAATTATACTAGACACCTTTTAAATTCAATAACTGGCTGGATTGCAGGATGGAAAAGTAGAGATGGTGAACTCCATGATTATGGTTTTCTATGGATTAATGGAATTGCCTGTGCTTTTAGGGTTGTGGATACATCTACGGCCAGAAGCGTTTTAAGTAAATTAGAAGCAAAAAGACAGGAAATTTTTCCTGAATCCGGTTATCAGGGATTGCCACTTAACCTATTTCCTATAAAGGAAACAGACCATATGCTATCACAAATGATGGAATATAAACTTAAACCTTCATTTGAAAACTATACAGATGGAGCACTATCTCCATGTCTCACAGGATACTATATACGCGCACTTTCATCCTGTGGATTGAAAAAAGAAGCCAGAAAGATTGCTTTCAATCTTGAAAAAGGATTTGTAGACGGGAAATTTCATGGTCCCTATGGGACAGGTAAAGAATTTGCAACCTGGACTGGGGCCGACTCTGGATATGAAGGGACATTCGGGCTTAATTCTCTACCACTCTATGCTATTGCGGTGGAACGTGGGATAATAGAACCACCGAACCCAGAATGGTGGATAGCAGATTAAATAGAGGATAGTGAAAATGAGTGGTGAAATTGGAATACGTTCGTCATCCTGTTTGAATAAAGACGGATTATTTACAAAAGAACAAATCCCAGTGGTAAAAAATGCTGGTTTTTCTCTTTTGGAACTTAATTTTAACAATCCTGAAACAGGTTTAGATTGTGACGATACCAAAATTCTTTGGGGATTAAAGCAAGAAGCTGAACATTACTCAATAAAATTAAGTGCTCATGCTCCCAGAGATATTTCACTTGCAATTGGTGATAAAACAGAAGATGGACGCATAGTCAGAATATACACAGAAAGGATACAAAGGATGGCTGAATATGGAGGCATTGATAGTATAGTTTTGCATCCCGGTGGTTCAGAGGAATCATTTGGATTGAATACAGAGAGGATGCAGATAAGAAATTGTATATCAAGGATTGAGAAAATAATACCTGTTTGTGAGAAGAATAAAGTCACACTTTTGCTTGAAACGATGACCCCTGTATGTGTTTTTTCAAAGATGGATAATCTTATAGAAATTGTGGATTCTGTAGGATCACTGTTTCTTAAGATATGTCTTGATACAAATCATCTTAGTTTAAGCGAAGATATATGTGATGCAGCCAAAAGGGCAGGCAAACGTATATGTAAATTTCATCTTAATGATAATCACTATGGCATAAAAGAAGAGCATTTACTTCCCTACTCAGGGGATATTGACTGGGATGCTTTTATATCTGTTCTTGTTCACTATTTTTATGGCGTAGATATGATTCTTGAACCGAGCCGGTTACATAATGGGAAATTTTATGAGCCGAAAGATACTGCATTAATGTTGAAACAGGCAAGAAAAATTGCAGATAGGATTTTGAGAGAAATGAGAGAAAAACGTATAAATAAGAAGGTTATTTAATTATCTTTGGGTTAAGCAAGAAGGAAAAGTATAATTATAATAGGTAAGAAAGTATGGATAGAATTAAATGGAGTATTAAGGCATCTGCAATAGACGATAATGACCTTATAAGAGTTTTAGAGGAGTGTGTAAAAATTGAGGTATCCGCTGTGGAAATTGGATATGGACATATACAAAGTTATTCTTCCAATGAACTTTCCAGAATACACACTTTATACAAAAATAAGAAAATATTGATTGATTCTTTTCATCTTCCATTTTTATATGGCAAGAGTGATGATGATCTGGCATGTTTATACGATTCTCAAAGGAAATTGGCAGTAGAAAAGATGATATTCTGGTTGAATAAAGTAGCGCCTTTGAAGATAAGAGTTGCGGTATTGCATCCAAGTGTATGTCCATGGGAAGTTTGTGAACAGGATAAACTCTTTTCTATGCAACTTTGTAAGTCAATAAAAGATATTTTGCCAGTAGCAAAAAAGCATAAAATAATTCTGGCAGTTGAAAATATGCCAGGTTATCCAAATAAAAATCTTTTTGGTTCCAGACCGGAACATTTTTTAGCCCTATTGAATAACATTTCAAGTCCCTTTCTTGGAATATGTTTTGATACCGGTCACGCTTGGATGGCTGGGGTATGGGAAAAAATGTTTGAAACATTGAAAAATAGGATAGTCCATTTTCATATCCACGATAACTTTGGAAAAGATGACATTCATCTTCCTCCGGGGGAGGGAGTAATAAACTGGATAGATTTTTTTAATAAGATCAGGGCCATTTCGTACAGAAATCCTATTTTTATAGAGGCATCTCCCCTGTGTGATGATAATTATTCCTGTGAAAGATGGAAAGAAATGATAAGAGCGGTTGAAAAATATATAAATTATTGAAAGATATTTTAATGTAAAACTATGAGGAAGAATATCTGGGCGCCCTTGTCTTCCAAAGCGTATGGTGCGAATGCTGTGTTCATTCAAGAATGGGGCAAAAAAAGGGCAATTGAATTTATACTTGTAATGACACAGAACTATCCAGTATATAAAACCCATCCTGTGCTTAATATCTTTCACAGTTATACAACAGGGATGGAGAGGTTCAACACAAACTATAACTTCAGGGTGACAGGATGGGAAA
>DAONKS010000052.1:0-9745 GCA_035406305.1 bacterium
CTTATCAAAAGAGAGGCGGACAGGTAATTTCTTATACAGGTATTCATATGGTCCTACAGGAGGAGGCGGTAACAACTTTTGAGGCAATAGAGGTATCTCTCCTTTCCGAACAATTGTTCCCTCACCCTGCCCAAGTTCCACTGCCTTACCCTTCCCTTCAACAACCACCGAACCTTCAATTACCTCAAACCGGCTTGTGGAATCAGTCTGCACACAGACGCGGAAAATTGTACCCCTTACACCAAGAACCGCCGTGGGGGCTTCTATTTCCACCCTTGACTCAGTTCCCGTGGCTTTCTGGATATTAGAGATTATCTTTCCAATTTCCACCGACATCTTATACCTGGAATAGTTATCACCACTTTTACGCGTAGTTTTCAGTCCCATTACAGTATTCGGTTTTAAAAAGAATGTATTGCCATCTTCAAACTTAATCTCAAGGTTGCTATCATCCCGTGTTTTTACAAAAGACCCTTCATTTATTTTGTCCCCAACATTAATTGGAACCCATTCCTCTGTTCCCTTAATTCTGCAATCTGCCTTACCCTGGAGAAAGGTTACTGTACCTTCTACAGGAACGCCTTTCATTAAAGATGCAGGGAATAATATCGTCTGTCCAGGGTATATTAAATCAGGGTTTTTCATTTTGTTAATCTCGGATATCTTTCTCCATTGCCCCGGTTTTTCAAGATATCTGTCACATATTCTTATAAGACAATCACCCTTTTCAACCCTGACCTGAACCATAGGTTCATCCTGAGGAAATATACCTGAAGATATTCCAGATAGTATAAGAAATACCAGAACCATAAAGACCAGTTTCTTTTTCATTTTATAATATACCCCATTTTTATTGTATAATATGCCCTTTCTTTTATTAAAACACTCTTATTTTTTTTGTCAATAGGTCTCTTTATTAGTTATCTGGCAGGATTAAAGAAGATTTATTTATCGGAGATTTTGCTGCTGAAGTCAACATCATCTTTTGTAAAGATGGATTGAAGAGGGATATTTTTTTCTGCAAGTGATTCTCTTGCTCCTTCAAGACGGTCAACGATAGCAATAACTTTTTTGACAACGGCTCCTGCTTCTTCCACCGCCTTTATGGCTTTGAGAACAGAGCCACCTGTAGTAACAACATCATCAACTATCACCACAGACCACCCTTTCTTGATATGCCCTTCTATCAGTTTGCCCATCCCGTGGTCTTTCTGCACAGGCCTGACTATAAACGCATTTATAGGTTGCCTTTCTAAATAACTTAAAACAGATACGCCTGCGGCAATAGGGTCTGCCCCCATCGTCATACCCCCGATAGCATCTATTTTTTCATCCGCTATCATTGAAAAAATAATTTTTGAAACCAGATATAATCCCTCAGGGTCGCAGGTAATAAGTTTCCCATCAATATAGCAGTTACTCATTTTCCCGGAAGCAAGTTTCCTTGGACCTAAAAAAAGCGCCCTCTCTTTTATGAGAACAAGCAATCTATCTTTCATCTCTTTTATATTATCCCTTTCCATTTGATTACCTCTTTAGAATTATTCTCTTTATTTTTTTTCTTCTCCGGGTGTCATTTCTTTTATCTTGTCTTCAAGTTCTTTTATCCTTGCCAGCAATTTTTCTTTTTCCCCTTTTCTTCTGAGAGCCGACATTCTCGTTCCTATACCAATACATATAAGTGTTACGGCAAGGCCTATATATTTTACAAGATTATACTCCACAACAAAGTTAGTCCCGAATAACAACAGAACTCCCATTACCAGAATTATAAATACCCATATCAGCATCTTCTCCTCCTTTTCCTTTTTTCAGGAAAATTATAAATCCCGTGCGCCTGGCCTGACTCGAACAGGCAACCCTCTGCTTAGAAGGCAGATGCTCTATCCATTGAGCTACAGGCGCATCTTATGCATTTTTATTTTAACTTCTAAGCATTTGCCCGTCAAGAAACGATAGTTTCTTTATGGACATTTTGGAAGTATTGTTGTAAACTTTTCTTCAAAAGAAAGGGGCAAAATGGACAAAAATATTTTATGGAAAAAGATAAGAATATTCGGAATTTTATCATTCATATTTCCTCTGTTGTTGTTAATAACAGGGATTATATTATCAAATAAAGGATTTACAGGGATGGTTGAAAATTACGAAGAAGGAGCAGCAAGATTTATTCAATATATAATTTTTGCCGCAGGAGCAGGGATATTCTTCTTCTGTGATGGTATCTCTGATTCTTTATCAAGGAGTTTTTTTGCAAAACCAAAAAAAGACAGGGTTTATTCTTATTTTTTATATGCCCTTTCCACCTTATGGTTATTGAATATAATCTCCATAACAGGATTTATTGGTTTCCTTATATGTGGAAATCTTACCTGGCTGGCTGTTTTTGTAATATTGAACCTTTCCATAGGAATAAGATACCTGCCATCACATAAACGGATGCAAAAATTATTGGGAGAAGTAAAGTAAAAAATACTATTTTCTCTGGTGTAAAAGCAAACTCTGAAATTGGCTGAGTGGATGGCTTACGATATTTTAATCCGCTAATCTGTAATAAAACAGAGCGGGATACGGGATTCGAACCCGCGCTCCGAGCTTGGGAAGCTCGTACTCTACCCCTGAGTTAATCCCGCATATTAAAAATTTTACATTTCATAAATGTGTGTGTCAATACTTACTATTATCTCTCAAATTTTTTCAATTCATCCAAAACCTGTGGAGTTCCCATACTTTCAAAAGTTCCTATATTTTCTCTGGAGATACTTTTTATCTCTTTCACACCATATAATGCAAGTGTCCCATCGGTATTGTTTTCTGAAATATACCTTATGGCTTCCTTCCTTGAATCAAAAAGTCGCTCTTTCCTTTCCTGAACAGAAAGTTTCATAAGGTCCCCTTCATAGATCTCTCGTATAGAAGCATACATTAAGCATCTGAACAACTGTCCTTTTATAAGAAAGAGTTCTTCAACTGTTTCCTCTCCAACAGTAATTCCTGTGCTTACGGCTTCTTCAGGAGAAAGACAGAGGTAGTGTTTCGGACGAACCCTGTATCTTTTAATCTCTTTTTCCATAATATTCCCCTTTTCCTTTTTTTATATTTTATATCAAGTCAGAAAATAGTTCTACATTAACATTGCAGAACCTTAGCTACTCACACCCTGACCCTCCGCCTGCGATAAATCTGCGGCGGACTTACGCCCAAAGGGGTTATTTTTTTTTTTTTTTTTACCTTGGTGGGGAGAAGGTACGGATGAGGAGGTTGAAGAAATAGTCCTTATGTCAAACTTCGGTATACAAGCTATTTTAATTGTTTCTTCAAATTTTGTTAAGCAGGAGTGGTAAAGATATATAACCATTTACTTTTATCTCTTGACAGTTTCTATTTAAAGGGTATAATTTATATTTTGAAAAGTCAGAAAAAAGCCACAAAAATTTACCATTAAAAGTTTATTTTAACAAGGAGGCCTATATGGGAAAGATGAAGTTAAGACCGCTTGGAGACAGGATAGTGATTGAGCCCCTGGAAGCAGAAGAAAAGACGAAAGGGGGAATTATTCTTCCTGACACGGCAAAGGAAAAGCCCCAGGAAGGAAAGGTTGTGGCTGTCGGTAAAGGAAAGACCGACGACAGTGGAAAGTTAATTCCTATGGAAGTGAAGGTTGGTGATAAGATTCTGTACGGCAAGTACGCCGGGACAGAAATAACTATTGAAGGCAAGGAATATATAATATTGAGGGAAGAGGATGTCCTTGCTGTCGTTGAAGACAAATAAAAACGGAGGTGTTCTATGGCAAAGCAGATAATACTTGGAGAGGAAGCAAGAAGGAAGTTGTTAGAAGGAATGAACATAATGGCAGATACCTTAAGGCCAACACTTGGTCCTAAAGGGAGATGTGCCGTACTTGAAAAAAAGTTTGGTTCTCCAACCGTTATCAATGACGGTGTAAGCATAGCAAAGGAAATAGAATTAGAGGACCCTATGGTAAATCTGGGTGCACAATTGCTCAGAGAGGTAGCTTCAAAGACAAATGATGTTGCAGGAGATGGAACCACCACTGCTTCAATTCTTGCTCTTGCAATTGCAAAAGAGGGCTTTAAAAATGTAGCAGCAGGAGCAAACCCCGTACATTTAAGAAGAGGTATAGAAAAAGCAGTAAAGGCAGTGGTAGAACGGTTGAAATCAATGAGCAAAACCATCAAGGATAAGAGTGAGATACAGCAGGTTGCAACCATTGCTGCTGCTAATGACTCCGAAATAGGTCATATCATAGCGGATGCGATGGATAAGGTAGGAAAAGAAGGTGTTATCACTGTTGAAGAAGCAAAAGGCACAGAGACAGAACTAAAAGTTGTGGAAGGAATGCAGTTTGACCGTGGTTATCTCTCTCCATACTTCATCACAGACCCTGAAAGGATGGAGTGTGTACTGAATGACGCCTATATTTTGATACACGACAAAAAGATTTCAGCAGTAAAAGACATCCTTCCTCTTCTGGAAAAGGTTGCCCAGTCAGGAAGACCGCTTCTTATTATTGCGGAAGAGGTTGAAGGTGAAGCACTGGCAACCCTTGTTGTCAACAAGATAAGAGGTACTTTCTCCTGTTGCGCTGTGAAGGCCCCGGGATTTGGGGACAGGAGAAAGGCAATGCTTGAAGATATTGCTATCCTCACAGGAGGACAGGCAATAATGGAGGAACTCGGGCTGAAACTGGAAAATGTTGACCTGAGTATGCTTGGAAAAGCAAAAAGGGTTATAGTAGATAAGGAAAACACAACAATAGTTGAAGGTGCCGGTTCTTCCAGCAAGATTCAGGGCAGAGTGAATCAGATAAGGAGCGAGATTGAAAAGACCACATCTGACTATGACAGAGAAAAATTACAGGAACGCCTTGCTAAACTATCAGGTGGAGTTGCAGTTATCAATGTAGGTGCTCCTACAGAGACAGATATGAAAGAACGGAAAGCACGCGTGGAAGATGCTTTAAGTGCAACAAGGGCAGCGGTTGAGGAAGGTATAGTTCCTGGTGGTGGAGTTGCTCTTCTTAAATGTCAGGATGAGATAGATAAACTTAAAATCAGTGACCCTGATGAAAAAACAGGGGCAAAGATAATAAAACAGGCTCTTGAAGTTCCAATCAGACAACTTGCTGAAAATTCCGGTTTTGATGGAGCAGTGGTTGCCCAGAAGGTAAAAGAGTCAAAAGAAGACACCTTCGGGTTCAATGCGGAGAAAGATGAGTTTGAGGACCTTGTAAAGGCAGGAATTGTTGACCCGACAAAAGTTGTCAGGACAGCACTTGAAAACGCAGCCAGTATGGCAGCTCTTCTCCTGACCACAGAATCACTTGTAACCGAGATACCGGAGAAAAAAGAAAAAACGCCTACTCCACCCCCTTACCCCGAATACTAATAAATGAACGGAAGAGGTCCCGCAAAAAAGCGGGGCCTCTTCTCTTTAAATGAAGCGGATTCATATTATTATAAGTGGTAGAGTTCAGGGAGTGGGATTCAGATTTTATACTAGGGATATTGCTCTGGAAACAGGTATTAAAGGGTGGGTAAAAAACCTGTATGATGGAACTGTAGAGATAGTAGCAGAAGGCACCCCGGCAGAAATAGATAACTTTCTGAAAAAACTGAAGAATGGATATTTAGGCAGAAATATATCTCGTATAGAAGAGATAGAAGAACCCTTTACAGGAAGATTCAACTCTTTTGAAATAACCTTTTAAAATGAAAGATAAAAACCCGTATAAAAAATTTGAGAAAGCGGGATTGGATGTCAAACTACCTGATATTGAGTGTTTCCAAAATCAGTTCCCTTCATATACAATAACCATTATCATACCTGAATACACTTCTCTATGTCCAAAAACAGGACAACCGGACTTTGGCACCATCACAATTGAATATGAGCCTGATAAACTGGTCATTGAACTTAAATCATTGAAAGAATATATCCAGAGTTATAGAAATTTAGGCATATTCTATGAGAATGCTATCAACAGAATTAAAAACGATATTGTAAATACCTGTAAGCCAAAATGGTTAAGAATAAAAGGAGAATTCAACCCCCGCGGTGGTATGAAATCTATAGTTGAAGCGACCTACCATATAAAATGATATTTCTTTTTATTATATATCTTCTCTATTTTGATTTCTCTCCTTTATAAATCTTTTATGCCTGTACATATTCTCTTCTGCTTCTCTTAATACCACCTCTAAATTTTTTTCTATGCTCTCTTTTGTAGAACAACCAACCGCTATTGTAATTTCTCTGTTTTTTATATATACTCCTTTGCAATTTCCAACAATCCTTTCACAGATAGAAAGTGTATTTTTCGTATCTGTCTGGGGCAAAAATATGACAAATTCATCTCCACCCCACCGGGCTATAATATCTTCCTGCCTGCAGGACTTCTTTAAAATTTCTGCAGTATACCTTAACATTTCGTCTCCTGCAGTATGCCCATAGTTATCGTTGATTAGTTTCAGGTCATTGAGGTCAGCTATTATTATACTCTGAAAAATTCCCTTATTCTATTATTCATCTTTATTTCTATTTATTATATCTGTGCTCCTTATTTCAAATAACATAAAAGTGGAGGCAGACAGGTCCACCCGCATTTTGAAATAAATCTCTCTTATGAGACATTGATGAAATTACAAAAATAATTAGAAATATACTACCAATTAAAAAGAAATAAGGTATAATAAAAATCTATGAGAGGGGGAAATGAGAAAAACTTTATATTTGAAAGAGGGATGGAAGTTGAATTATACAAGTTTTGGTAATGAAATTACTGAAGATAGTAATGGATGGATTGACGCAAAAGTTCCTGGAGATGTTCATATAGATTTGTTTAAGGCAGGAGAGAAGACGGAATTTTTTTATGGATTGAATGCAGATTTGTGGAGATGGGTTGAAGATAAGGATTTCTGGTACAGGAATAAATTTATAATTCCTGAAATAAGTAAGGATGAAGTTTGTTATTTAATTTTTGAAGGAATAGATACTTTTGCTGAAATTTATATAAATGGAAGAACAGTTAAAACTTCAGAGAATATGTTTTTGCCTGTAGAGGTAGATATAACTAACTTTTGTAAGAAATCCAGAGAAATAAAACTTGCTGTAAAAATATCTTCTCCAATTTATTCTTTGAATATGAAAGATAAAAAAGTAAACGACTGGAATCCAGCAAGAATTTTTGTAAGAAAATCACAGTTTAATTATGGATGGGATATTGCACCAAGATTGATAAGTTGTGGAATATGGAGACCTGTAAAAATTGAGATTTATAATTCAGGAAGGATTAATGATGTATATATTAAAACAGAAAGGATTGAAAAGGATTTAGTGATTTTGAAAGGAAATGTTGAGTTAGAATTTTTCAAAAATTTTAAAAATAATAGAGTGAAAGTAGAGTTATTTGAAGATTCCTGTGAAGAAAGGAAAGAGAAAATATATGAAATAAGTAAAAAAGTTGAAAATAAGAACTTAAATTTTAAAGTTGAGTTGAAAAATCCAAAACTCTGGTGGCCAAATGATATAGGAGAACAGAATCTTTACTCATATTGTGTGAATTTTTATAGAGGAGATGAGATTGTTGATAAGAAAGAAGGGGATTTTGGAATTAAAAAAATTGAATTGATACAGAAAAAAATGAATAATAGAAAAACTTTTTATTTCAGAATAAATGGAGTTGATATATTTATCAAAGGATTTAACTGGACGCCCTGCGATGTTTTTCCTGCCAGAGTAAGTGAAGAAAAATATGAAAAACTTTTAAATCTCGTTAAAGAGACAGGAGCAAATATGTTACGGGTATGGGGTGGAGGAATATACGAAACAGAACTGTTTTATAAAATATGTGATAAATACGGAATAATGGTATGGCAGGATTTTATGTTTGCATGCAGTGGATATTATCCTGAAGACAAAAATTTTATTGAAAATGTTAAAAAAGAAGCAGAATATATCATAAGGAAACTCAGGAATCATCCATCTATATGTTTGTGGTCTGGAGGAAATGAAAATGATAGTTTTAGATACTGGATGGTCGGTAAAAAGTACACTGAACATAAAATAGGAAGAAAAGTTCTAAAAAAATTATGCGAGAAATACAATAAAGATATACCCTTTATCCCAGATAGTCCATTTTCTCCATCAGGGGATGACCCGAACAGTGATAAGGAAGGTGATTGTCATTTATGGGCGCATGGGAAAAGTTACAGGGATGAATACTATATCAAGAAAAACCCTATGTTTATAAGTGAAATAGGACATTTATCAGTGCCAGATAAAGAAACACTTTTAAAATTTATACCGGAAGATAAATTATGGCCTGTTTTCAATGAATACTGGTATTATCATTCCTCAGATACTTTAAGGGATGGCTGGAAATTCAGGATTGCTTCACTTTTTCAGTCAATTAAAAATAATAATTTACCTGAACCAAAGAATCTGGAAGAACTTATAGAAACGACGCAAAAATTACAGGCAGATGCATATGCTTTCTGGACGGAATTCTATTATAAACAACCTTATTGTGGAGGAATTTTACTGTGGAATGTATGTGATTGCTGGTATCAGATTTCTGATTCAATTATTTGTTTTGATCTGAAACCCAAAATTGCATACTATAAAATAAAAGAGATATATAAGAAGTTGTCTCCTTTTAAAAAATATGAATGAGTATATAATTGGCCTTGATATAGGGGGAACAAAAACAGTAGTGGTGGTTGGTGATTTTGATGCAAACATTTATGACAAAATTGTATTTCCGACAGAAGCGGAAAGAGAATTTTCTTATACATTTGAAAAAATCTGTAAAAATGTAAAAGCAACGATTGAGAAATTTAAAAAAATAAAAGGAATAAGTGTTTCAATTGGTGGGCCTCTCAATATTGAAAAAGGAATTATTTACTCACCACCAAATTTACCTAACTGGAAAGAGATTCATCTAAAGGAACTTCTTGAAGATAAATTTTCATTGCCTGTCTATATTGAGCATGATGGAAATGCAGGAGCACTCGCTGAGTTTCTATTTGGTAATGGAAGAGGATATAAAAACATAATTTTTATAACTTTTGGTACAGGGCTTGGAGCAGGAATTATTCTTGATGGAAGAATATATAGAGGCACTACGGATACAGCAGGTGAAATAGGTCATATAAGGTTATCAACAAAAGGACCTTTTGCCTATGGGAAAAAAGGTTCATGGGAGTCATTTTGCAGTGGTCCCGGTCTTTTAAGGATAGCAGATTATTTATCTCCAGGTAAATTCAAAACCACATATTATATTGTAAAATCTGTAAAAGAAAATGACAGAGATGCTTTAAAAATCGTAAAAAAATGTGCGAAATATTTTGGAAAAGGGCTGGCAATTTTAATTGATGTACTTAATCCTGAAGTAATAATCATTGGAAGTATGGCAATCCGTCTTGGAGATATATTTCTCAAAACTGCTATAGAAGAAGCCAAGAAAGAATCTTTACCTATTCCATTTTCTGTTTGTAAAATTACAACTCCATATATTGGAGAAAAATTGGGTGATATTGCTTCTTTGTGCGCCTTTATTTACAATGTAAAACATTATAAAAAATTGACATAAGGATTTCTGTACTGTATTCCCTGAAATCTCACTGAATCTTTTAAAACAGGAATCACAATTATTTACTTAGAACAACCTGTTGCTTCATTAATAAATCTATATAAAGATACAGTCGTTGCCTCATTAATT
>DAONKS010000053.1:0-8090 GCA_035406305.1 bacterium
AAGAAGGAAATAAATTCACTGCTTTTGTAAAGGGTATACATAACATCAAAGAAAGAAAAATCGATATTGAAGACGGGAAACTTCTGAATGGTGAAGGTGGGCAGATTCTATTTAATGGCTTTATTGATAAGGAGAACTTTAACCTGAATTTTGAAACACAGAATATGCCACTGGAAGACCTTTTGAAGCTTATCCCTGAAGATATACGGCTCAAATATAATATCTCTGTGAGTGGTGGTTCTGTATCTATGAAAAACTTTAATATTGAAAAAGTAAAAAAAAAATCCGTCTGAGCGGAGAGTTATCTCTTAAAACAGAAATCCTTACCTTTCTTAACTATGCGTTCCAGAATTTCTACATAGACCTCACAGAAAATCAGTTCGGTGCAGAGAGTGTCTCTTTTTATAAACTTTCAGCTGATAATGTGAAAGGAAAACTTACTGATATTACACAGGGATATATTTCATTCTCTTTCTATGGAGGAAATGGCCTTCTGACATATGACATAGAAGAACTGTGCGATAAACCTCCTGTATCGTTCAAAATAAGGATAAAGGATATCAACATTTCAAGATTGGTTCATGCACTAAATGAAGATATTTATGTCTCAGGTATCCTTGATGCAGAAGGCAACGGCTCTATAAATAAGCCAGAACCTGACCTGGAAATTACCTTTCGGTCAAGGAAAAAGAAGGGAGTAAAACAGTTGATGAACTTTGGAGCAATAAAAGTTATAGCATCGCTTTCCGGTGGGAGTGCAATAAAAAGTTTCGGAACTTCTGACTTTCCGTATGGGATGATAGCAGGCAGGGTAACAATAAACAATGGCTATCTGACCATTGAAGGACTGGCAGGAAGGAAGGGACACCAGGAAATCCTTATAAAAAAAGGGCTGTTTAAAGGGGTAAACCTGTTTATTGATAGAAGATTTAACACCATAAATATACAGGACTTAAGAAAGCGGATTATACATGCAATAGAGTCAATGAAAAAGTAGCCCCAACGGGATTCGAACCCGTGTCTGATGGCTGAGAACCATCTGTCCTGGGCCTCTAGACGATGGGGCCAAATTTTGTGTTATAATACTTGAAAAGTAACGCTATGTCAAGCGATTTAACAGTTATTAGATTTTATCAACGAACAGATTTACTTTTGGATTATTAATACTATGCCAGAATATACAGAAGTCAGGGGATGCATCCACATACACTTTCCCTTAAGGGAATTAGATAAGAGGATTAATTCACTTGGAAAAGCAGGTGAGATGGCAGGTGTTGACTTTATTGTTGTAAACAACCATACACCGAAAAAAATTTTTTTAAAACACGAAAAGACATTTAACAAAGAAGGTTATTATGGGAAGACCCTTGTGCTCACAGGAGAAGAGACAGATGACCGTAAAAAACAGAACCACCTGCTTGTTATAGGCGGGAAGAGGTGGTATGGGAATAAAGATACAGTAGAAGATATTTTCTTTGAAATAAGCACATCTGATATTGTATCCTTTATCGCACATCCTGACGGATTTCATAAACTCTTCCTGTTCAAAAAAGAATATCTCTGGGAAAACTGGGAGATAGATGGATTTACAGGGATTGAGGTGTGGTCTATGCTCTTTGACTGGGCAAGATATACAAGGATATATAACCTGCCTTTAAGATACTTTACATTCCCTGAAAATCTTAGAGGACCTGCAGGCAAAGTTCTCTATCTATGGGATACAATATCACTTAAAAGGAAGGTTGTGGGAATTGCAGGACTTGATATACATCCTCTTCCATTTTTATTTCAGCTCCTTGATATAAATAAGAGTTTCAGATATCACAACATATTTAAAGGTCTCAGAAACCACCTTCTCCTTAAAGAACCACTGGCAGGGGACTCACAGGAGGATAAAAAGAAGATAATGGATTGTTTGAAGAAGGGGCATCTGTTCTTTGCTAATGATGGACTTGCTGATAGTTCTGGCTTTTTCTTTGGAACAGAAGATGGAGAAAAAACAATGGGAGATACGGTATATGCCGGGACCATACTGTACATCAAAAATCCCTTCAAGGCAAAAACAAAAATTGTATGCAATGGTAAGATATTATATAATGGGGAGACAGAACTCAAAAAATTTACCCCGGAAATACCCGGTGTATACCGGATAGAAGTAGAACTTAACGGAAAACCGTGGATATTCTCCAACCATATCCGTTTAATATAAGGAAATTTTTCACTTTAATTCCGGTTGAAACATACAAAAAATAGTGGTAAAATCTTTATTGGAGAGGAGAAATCTATGGCTATAAAGAAATACAAAGACGCTGTCTGCAGGATGTGGCTGAAGAAAGAAACAAAAAACAAAGTAGAAAAAGATGGGAAGGTTTATTACTTCTGCAGTCCTGAATGTAAGGAGAAGTTTGAGAAAGACCCTGAAAAATATCTTAAACTTGTCGGATAATGGAAGATATAACAGAACTTGTTGTGCTTGATGTTGAAACCACAGGGCTTGACCCTGTTGAAGGAAGGATAGTAGAGATTGCGCTTATAAGAATAAAAGAAGGCCGTATTATAGAAAAACTGGTTACTTTATTAAATCCTGAAATAAGAATTCCGCCTGATGTCTCCTCTATACACGGAATAACAGATGAGCAGATAAAGGATGCTCCCTTTTTCAGAGATATTGCTGGAAAAGTTCTGGACATCATCAACAAAAAGACCCTTCTTGTTCATAATGCGGATTTTGATATACCATTTCTTAAAAAAGAATTGAGCCGATGTGGACTGGAACTTTCCGGGATAAAAATTATTGATACATTAGCCATAGCAAGGAACCATTTTTGCTTCCCTAATAATTCACTGTCCACCATAGCGGCATATTATAACATAGACACATCCGGTTCCCACAGGGCTGAAGCAGACGCTATAATGACATATAAAATTTACTGTAAACTACAGGAAGAACTCCAGAAAAAAAATAAACTTGACAGAAATTTGCAGATATGAAAGAATTATTGGTAAGCAGGATAAAGATGAGACGGATTTATTATGGAGTAAGAGGAGTAAGAAGAAAATTTTCGGAACCTACCATTATGGATTTCCATTCTGATGGGCAACTCTCTTAATCTGTTTAAAATATCTGGTCTCATTTATTACCCCCTGCATCCGGTAATCTGTGAATGTATAAAGATACCGTAGCATCAGGGGTTGAAGAAAGGAGGGAATAGGATGGCGAAGGAAAGAGGTAAAGTGAAGTGGTTCAATAACGCCAAGGGATATGGTTTTATTGAACGGGAAGGCGGAAAAGAAGACGTCTTTGTTCACTACTCCGCGATTGTGGGAGATGGATACCGCACGCTCCAGGAAGGCGATACTGTTGAGTTTGAAGTCGTATCCAGTGACAAAGGACTTCAGGCATCAAAAGTGACAAAGGTATAAAAACCATACCAGTCATATCGGATAGGGTCTGGCAGAGATGCCATTCCTATATAGCTTGAGATTGGTAAAGACACGGATGAGGGGGAGGGGTATTCCCTCCCCTTAATCTCCGCAGAACAAGTTTTTGCGGGTAGATGAAAGAGGAGAAATGAATACCAAACTCAGAAAGAGAGGGGTATTTGTTTGTTTTATTCTTTTTGGATTCTCGCTTTTATGTAGTCCTCAGGAAAATATATCTGGACGTTTAAAGATGGCATACGAGGCACATAAAAGAGGGATGTATTCACTATCAAATGTACAGATTGAAAAATATATTAAAGAAAACCCTGGGGCACCTGATATTGATTATGCACGTCTTCTCTACGCTGTCAATCTTCTCTACCTTGAAGAAGTAGATAAGGCAATAGAGTCATTGACCTTAATCATAAAGAAAAAACCTGAATCTGAATTTCTCAAAGATGCTATGTCCTACCTTGTACTTGCATATCTAAAAAAAAATGATTTAAAATCTGCCCTATCTTTATATTCTGAATACAAAAGCAGATTTTCTCCTGATAACTTTCTTGAAAGTCAGATAGCACAGGTGATATTTTCAACGGCAACTGCGCTATTCAAGGAGGGGAACATCAAACAAAGCAGAGAACTTTTCAATCTAATCTCCACTGACTTCAGGTCATCCGAATACCTGCCTGAGGCATTGTATTATGAAGGGCTTACATATTATCAGGAAAACAATTTTGATAGAGCGTCGGACCTTTTTAAAAGTGCATCAGACCTGTCTAATATGATAGAGCATAAAGAGATTATTGCAGATATCTACCTGAAATTAGGGGACTGTTTTTTCAATAAGAAGGATTATACTACTGCAGAACACTTTTTTAACAGGGTGAAAAAAGAATTTCCGGATACCATATATAGTGTGTGGGCATCCTTTCAGTTAGCCCTTATTGAAAAAAGGAATGGCAACCTTGAAAAAGCGGTCTCTATTCTGGAAGGGCTAAAAGGCAGCGAGGAAGAAGATATACACTTCAGGGTACTTTCTGAACTGGCAAATGTAAAGATGCTTCAGGAAAAGTGGACTGAGTCAGAGATATATCTTAAAGAGATATCTGAATTTCTACCTGCAGAAAAAAATCTTGCTGAGGTATACCTCAAATTAGGTTTTGTGAACTTCAATATGGGAAAACTTGAGGACTCTATAATATATTTCAGGAAAGTCATTGATATGCCTGCAAGTAATAATGTAAAAGAGAGTGCATATTTCTGGCTTGGCTATACATACTATACAAAGAACCTTTTTGATGATTCTATGAAGACATGGGATAAGTTACAGATTGACTTTCCTGAAAGCGAATATATCCATGAGATATTATTCTTCACAGGGAAAAGATACTATGAATCAGCAGATTATCCTGCATCTGAGAAATACCTCTCCGACCTTACAACCAGATTCTCTGAAAGCCCTTTCTATCAGACCTCTATGGAGATGCTTATAGACAGCAAGATACAGCAGGGTAAGCTTAATGAGGCACTGCAACTCTGTGAGGACTTCCTTGAAAAAAGAAAAAGTGAAACAATCTCTTTTCTCTATGGCAAGACCCTTTTTCTTCTTAAGGACTTCAAAAAAGCAAAGGATATCCTGGAAAAACTCCAGAGCGTTAAACCATCTGAAAAGGTGGAAGCGACATATTATCTCGCCAGTATATATGAGAAACGAGGGGAGATAGAAAAAGCACAGGAAAAGTACCTTGAGATAATCACATTCTTTACGAACTTTCCTGACTGGGTAAAACTTGCAGAGGAAAACCTTAAACG
Source organism: bacterium (assembly GCA_035406305.1). Classification (GTDB taxonomy): domain Bacteria; phylum Ratteibacteria; class UBA8468; order B48-G9; family JAFGKM01; genus JAAYXZ01. The sequence continues at coordinate 5,239 of DAONKS010000053.1, forward strand.
TCTGAAGAAATGAAGATAAAATGTTCCGTTTTAACTCTTATCTGGATATCGCTGGTAGTCAATGGGCTCTCTCAGGAAATAAAACTGCCTGAAGAAAGGATTACAGGAGAATCTATACGGATTGAAAAAACACGGCTATTTTTTTTATCTTCTCCTTCGTTCAATATCACAATTCCTGAAATACGTGAACCCATAGGGGGAACATCGGCAGCGGGTATGACAGGATGGAAACCTTATGGAGGGCATATCTCCCTTACCCTGGGAAGTTATGACACTATGAAGAATATACTGTCCTACCATTCCATAACAGAAAAATCAGAGTATCTTTTTGATTTAGAAACTCTGCTATATGGTGGATACAGAGATAATAGCCAGAGGCAGAAGATTGGCTTTAATTTCCAGAGAGATAACTCTGATAGTAGATTTTCTCTCGGGCTTACACAGGGTTCTCTGGGACTGCCGGGACCTGAAGCCCATCCCTTTAACAGCAAAAGGGATTTTCTATCCTTTAATACTGCCTTTTCTTTCCTGAAAAACGAGGTTTTTACCCCATCCATAAGCCAACGTTTTTACAGGATAGATAATGCGGATGAAATAAACTTTACATCTTTAAACATTGTAATGGATAAATCACCATCCCGATTTGAAACAGGAATAGAGCGGTATGATGTATTTGATGAGAATTTTTCGTCCACATCATTCTACCAGTCCATATATGTAAGACAGGAAAGATTGAATATAGGCGGAACATTAAAAGTAATAGAAAGATATGGTGTAAGATTTCTACCCGCGCTTACATATAATATCAACGAAAACTGCACATTAAATATCACAGGCACCTATAGAATCCCTGACCTTTACGGAGATGTTATATCTGACGAATACAAAGAGATAATAGGTTATAAGATTGCCCCTGAGGAGGAATATAAGGCCTCCCTTGTCTTCCATAAAAAATTTACAGATACAGATTTATACCTTGACATATCTTCATCTTACAGGGATAATTTTTATATATGGGCAGATGCTGACAAAAATGGCTTGCTGGAACCATATCCTATACAGTACTGGCAGACATCATTAAACTTTGAACTCCAGCATACTCTTACAGATTATATAAAGTGGTTTTTCAGGGGAGAAAAGCGGTTCTTATCAGAAGATATAGATTATTATCCTGAAGAGGTTTTTGACACAGGATTAACAGGAAATTATAAAAATATGAGAGGGACGTTATGGCTTTCTTACACAGGGGAAAGGAGATTTGGAGATACGGAACTGGGAAGTGTTCCCATTATCAATACAGAGCTCGTTTTTACAAAGGAAAATCTGCTGGAATGGGGTATAGCGTTTTATAACATTGCAAACAGAGAGTATTTTAAGGTACCCGGATATCCTGCGGAAGGAAGAAACATAATGTCATTTATAAGGTTTTTCTTTTAATAATCGGAGGTATAGATGAGTTTATGGAATCTTATCGTTAAGGGTGGGTTAATAATGATACCCATACTTCTTGCCGGAGTCCTGACTCTGGCAATAGTTATTGAGCGGCTGCTGTCACTGAAAAATGCGGAGATAGACAATGAAAAGTTCATAAAAGAAATAGAAGAACTCCTGAAAAGGCGAAAGATAAAAGAAGCGCTGCAGTTATGTGAAGAGCAGGACAAACCTGTTCCGAGGGTTATAAAGGCAGGACTTTTAAAGTCGGACAGAAGCAGAGAAGAGATAAAAGAGTCCATAGACGATGCTGCAAACCATGAGATACCTGTCCTTGAAAAGTATTTAGGGATTATTGCAACCATTGCTACCATAGCCCCTCTATTGGGACTTTTAGGAACGGTTACAGGGCTGATAAAGGCGTTTATGGTGATAGAAGCAAAGGGAGGGCTCGTAAATCCAGGGGAACTTGCAGGTGGTATATGGGAAGCACTGGTAACAACTGTGGCAGGGCTTACTGTTGCTATTCCTGCATATCTGGCGTATAACTATTTTGTAAGCAGGGTTAATAACATCATACTTCAGATGGAAAAAAGTGCCACACGGCTTATAGATATCCTTTTCTTTTTGAAGGCAGAGGAAGGAGAGGAAGTATAATATGAAGTTTCCAAGGCATTATTCAATTACAAAGGGGGAATTGAATATCGCCCCTCTGATAGACGTTGTGTTCCTACAGCTTATCTATTTTATGCTTACATCAAGTTTCATTATGCAGCCGGGTATAAGAATTAATCTGCCTCAGGCAACAACATCTGAAACAATAACTGAAAAAGAAGTCCTTGTAAGCATAACGAAAGAAGGAACTATTTTTTATAGAGACACCCCCTTAACAATGGAACAACTGGAAAAAGTTTTACAGGATTTAGTAGCGAGAAACAAAGACAGGGTATTAATCATTAAAGGGGACAGGAAGGCAGAACATGGAATTGTCGTAGGTGTAATGGATATAGCAAGAAGGACAGGCATAAGCAAAATTGTTATAGGGACAATACCTGAACTGTAAGAGTAAAAACATAAAATTTTAAAACAATGGTATGGAAGAATAATCTTTTGCTGAAAACGTTTATCATAAGTTTATTTATACACATAGGAGGGATTTCTTTTTTCTCCCTCATACTGCCTGTTTCCATAAAAGAAATAAGGCCTGTAGAGGTATCTCTTCTCCCTGTAAGTACGGCTCCTGAAAAATCGTTTTCTGATGTAAGGAGCATCTCTCCTGAAATTCCAAAGGCATCCCCTAAAAAAGAAAAAATAACAATAGAGACCAGAAAGGAGATATTACGTTTTTCACCCCAGGAAATCACAGGACTGTCACGGGCTATCACTCCTCCTGAGATAATGTCTGCAAGGTTTGAACTACC
>DAONKS010000053.1:8190-9480 GCA_035406305.1 bacterium
TCAGGTTATCCAGAACTTGACCTCTATACAGAACAGAGATTCAGAAGATGGGTCTTTGAACCTGTAAGGACGGATAAACAGGCATGGGGTTTGATAACATTCAGGTTTTATTTAAAATGATAAAAATAGAACTTAATCTTGCAGTGGCTCTTTATTTAGGTATAAGCCTTCTTATACTTTTTATATGGATTACCTCTGAATACAGAAAAAGTAATAGAGAAAAAGAAAAAAGATATAATACTCTGTGGCAATGCCCGATATGCTTTCACATATACATAGACAGCCGCGCAGAAACCATATCCAGGTGTCCAAAATGCAACACTCTTCACAGAAGAGAGGAAAAGGTGTAAAATATAAAAAGAGAGACCCTCTCTGAAAGGAGACACAATGATAACAGAGATAGGTATAGTTGCAGGTGAGATATGGCAGTATCTTGAAAAATATAATGAGGCAACACTTTCACAGATTACGCATGCGATAAAAAGAGAACGGGACATTGTGATGTTAAGTTTAGGATGGCTGGGAAGAGAAGGACACATCCTGATTGTTAAAGAAGGCGATGAATACAGGATAACCTTCCGCAAAAAAGAATAGTTCCTTCACTTACTGGGGGATCGTCTAATGGTAGGACACGAGACTCTGGATCTCGGTGTCTAGGTTCAAGTCCTAGTCCCCCAGCTTAAATACATACTCAATGCCATATAGAGAGAAGAAAATTATGGAAAGAAACACATACGGACATATGATGTTTGACTACTATGTGAATATACTTACAGAGATACGAGAAGAAAGGCAGAAAAGATTAAAATCCATAAAAACAAAGAAAGAAGCGGAAAAGTATAAGGAATATGTCCTCTCGGTAATTAAAAAGGCATTTCCACTTCCAGAAGTAAAAACACCCTTAAATCCAAAAATCACAGGTGTAATTGAAAAACCCGGATACAGGATAGAGAAGGTTATCTTTGAAAGCAGGCCGGAGTTTCTTGTTACGGGGAACCTTTATATACCTGACAAACTGAAAGGAAAAGCACCTGCCGCCCTTGTTCCCTGTGGTCATACAACCGTGGAAAGTAAAACGTATTCCCTGTATCAGGAGGTATGTATACGGCTTGTAAAGTCCGGTTTTATCGTGCTGACCTATGACCCTATAAGTCAGGGTGAAAGGGACCAGTATTACTCCGTTTCTGATGAGGATGACCCTCTGCGGACAAACTGCTGTTATGCACATAATATGATGGGGAAACAGCTTGAACTTTTAGGGGACTTTTTTGGTGCCTGGCGTGTATGGGA
>DAONKS010000054.1:0-9416 GCA_035406305.1 bacterium
CAGAGAAAAACAGGAACACCCAAAATGAATTTACACAAAAATCTTGACATTACCCCTCCTTTCTACTTAATTATATAAATCTATTTTAAAAATGTCAAGTTTTCGTATGGATAGGGTATATAAGAAATATTTCTTTTCTTCCCTCACCCCACTGTGCGGGGAGAGGAAAAAGGTTGAGTAGACATTCTCTTCTGCGATATGTCACGCCAGCGCAAACTATGTACAGCAATATCAATTCTATGATTTGTTATTTACATAGAGGTGTCATACAATATGTTGCAGGAGAGTATATCTGAAATTTTTTGCAGTAGTAAGAGAAAGGGAACTTTTTCTTCTGTGTGGGGTCTAATAAATAAAAGGGTATAATACCTGATGGGGAAAAGAGAAGAGTTTGAATTAATAGTAAAAGAGGAAATGCGGCGGGTGTTTAATCTGGCATACAGGTTATGTGGTAATCATGCTGATGCAGGTGATATAACCCAGGAGACATTTTTGAGAGCATACCAGAGTTTTGATAGGTTTGAGGGGCGTTCAAAGGTATCCACATATTTATACAGAATAACCTGTAATGTATGGAAAAACAAAACGAGAAAAAGAAGAATACAGAATTTTACATCGTATACTTTCAAACTGAATAAATATGAAATGGAGATACCTGTTTTTGATGATTGCAATGTGGAAGATAATATAAAAAGAGAGGAAAGAAATAAAATTGTTCAGGATTGCATAAACGCCCTTGCTCCTGCAGACAGAGTAATTATAATACTCAGGGATATGGAAGGCAGGTCTTATGAGGAAATAGCATCAATTCTTAAGTGCAGGACAGGAACGGTAAAATCACGCCTTGCACGCGCCAGACAGAAACTCTCTGAAAAAATTTTACCGTTGCAGGAGGTGTTAAGATGAGAATACATAAAAATATAGAAATTCTTTCTCTGTATATAGATGGACGTTTAAAAAAGGATATTAAAGATATTGTTGATGTTCACATTAAAGAATGTTCTGAGTGTAGAGAAATACTCCTCCGTTTTCAGGAAACCAGGAAATTGCTGTCAGGGGCAGAAATTATTAACCCACCGGAATATTTAGAAAAAGAGATACTGCAAAACCTTCCTTCTACAAGAAGTTTTACAAGATGTGTAACTGTTCCTGTACTCGGAACACTGACGATGGTTATACTTGGGTTCCTCGTTATACAGAAGAATATACACAGGGATGATGTCCATCTTGTTTATCAATCCCCTCCTGAAATGTTATCTAATGATGTTGTAAAACAGAAAGGAGAATCTGCAGGGAAAGAAGAAGTATCTAATATAACGGAAGAAATGGTAAAACCTGCCCCTGTTATAGAAGAGAAACCTGTTCTTGCCCGGAGTCAGATGGATAAAGAAAACAGTATTGAGGAAACCGGGGGTATAAACGGAGATACAGTAAAAGAAATAGAAACGGAAGATAAAAATTCTGCCTATGAGGGAAAAAAGGTCAGAGTATTAAGTTCTGTTGTTACACAGGCAACAAAAGAAAAGAAGATGGAGGAAGCCACCCCGTCAAAAAAGGGTGATATAATGCCTACCTTTATGGTTATCAGGGACAGGAATGAATGGCAGAACATCTGGGAAATGCAGAACAGGGCACAGAATTTATCCACACCTGTTCCTGATGTAGATTTTGATACAAAAATGGTTGTGGTTTTACCTTCAAGGATAGAAGACAGGGCATATAAGGTGGTTAATACTGTAGAAGAAAAAGATAAGGTGATTATACAGTATAAAGAAGTCCCTCTCAAAGAATCTCCTCAGGAACCCTATAACCTCAAAGTAGTAAATCAGAGTAATATTATAGAAATTCAGAATATAGAAGAAACATCTAAATAAACTTTCTTTCCAAGACATTCTGTAAATATAACACACTTTTCTGAATAAAAAGAGGAACTTTTTTGTTTTCTGTGTGTCTAATATGCAACAAAGGAGGAGGGAAAAATGAATATGAAAAAGAATTTCTGGAAAATGGCAGTAGTATCAATTTTACTGTTTATTCTGGGGGTTCATGCAGCAGAAAGTAAACCGCTTATACAGGTAGCGATTCTTCTTGATACGAGCGGGAGTATGGACGGACTTATAAATCAAGCAAGAGGATATCTGTGGAATATGGTTAATGAATTTGCGAAGGCAAGAAAAGAAGGGGAAAAACCGGAACTGCAGGTTGCGCTATTTGAATATGGAAATGATAACATTTCTGCTGAAGCAGGATGGGTACGACTGATTGTTCCTTTTACCACAGACCTTGACAGGGTTGCAGAAGAACTTTTTACATTGAGGACTAACGGAGGAACTGAATGCTGTGGATATGTAATAAAGGATGCGGTGGAGAAACTGCAGTGGAGCAAATCAAATGACGATTATAAGGTGATATTTATAGCAGGTAACGAACCTTTCACACAGGGAAGTGTTGATTACAGAGGATCCTGTAAAAACGCCATAAAGAAAGGGATTATAGTAAATACTATACACTGCGGAGATTACCATACAGGTGTCAATTCAGGATGGAAGGATGGAGCGGATATTGCTGATGGAATGTATTCTTATATAGACCAGAATAAAGTTATTGCCTCTATTGAAACACCGTATGATAAAGAAATAGTACGTCTCGGACAGGAACTTAATAAAACATACTTTGGATACGGAAAAAAGGGAGAAGAAGGAAAAAAGAGACAGAAAGAACTTGATGTGAAAACAGAGGAGAATTCTATAGGGGGCTTTTTATCAAGACAGGTTGCCAAGGCGTCTATCCATTACAGCAACGCTGATTGGGACCTGGTAGATGCATATAATCAGAATAGTATTGACCTGTCGGAGATTGGCAAGGATGAATTGCCTGAGGAGATTAAAAATATGAGCGTGAAGGAACAGAAGGAATATATAGGAAACATCAGCAGAAAAAGAGAGGAGATAAAGAAAAAGATAAATGAGTTGAATATTGAGAGGGAGAAATATATAACAGAGAAAGCCACAGAGATTTCCAGAGATGATACACTTGATAAAGCCCTTATACAGGCAATAAAAACACAGTCAGAAAAGAAACATTTTGTATTTAACTGAAAAGGAGGGCTGGAATGAAAACAAAATTATGTATGCTCCTGCTTATGTTATCTGCATATTTGTTAAAGGCAGATGGGTTGATAATTGTGCCGCATCCGAATGAGAAAAATACCCCCTACCCTCTTGAAGTTAGATACCACAGGGTTAAAGTAGATATAAAAAATGGTATTGCAAAAACAAACATTGACCAGGAATTTTATAATCCCACAAATTCCCGTCTTGAAGGCATATATATATTTCCTGTACCTGAAGGTGCAATCATAAGTGGTTTTTCAATGGATATCAATGGACAGGAAATGCAGGCGGAACTTTTACCTGCTGAAAAAGCAAAAGGAATATACGAAGATATAGTGAGGAGGATGAAAGACCCTGCTCTCCTTGAGTATGCGGGCAGGGATGTCTTCAAGGTAAGAATTTTCCCTATAGAACCACGTTCCTCCAAAAAAATACGGATACAGTACGGGCAGATGTTAAAGAAAGATTCAGGGATAGTTCGTTATGTATACCCTTTAAACACAGAAAAGTTCTCTTCAAAGTCCATCGGAGATGTAAGTATAAAGGTTAATATAGAAACAGATGAAAAAATTAAAATGCTTTTCTGTTCCACCCACAATGTTGAAATAACCAGAAAGAGCGATTTACAGGCAACGATAGGATTTGAGGCATCCAATGTCCTGCCTGATATGGACTTCATAGTTTATTATTCAACGGACAGGAAAGATATAAGTGTAGACCTGCTTACCTATAAAGAAGAAGATGAAGACGGCTTTTTTATACTTAATATATCTCCTTCCTATATGATGCAGGAGAAAGAAATTATTCAGAAAAACATTGTGTTTGTTGTAGATACATCCGGTAGTATGGCAGGTAAAAAGATAGAGCAGGCGAAGAATGCCCTTGACTTCTGTATAAGTAATCTGAACAGAAAGGACAGGTTTGACATTGTTAGATTTTCCACAGAAGCAGAAGTCCTTTTCGGGGAGTTAAAAACAGTTGATACAAAAAGTATAGAATCAGCAAAAACATTTATAGAAAAGATGCGTCCTGTAGGTGGGACAAATATTGAAGAAGCCCTCACAATGGCACTTTCCGTTCTTGAGGGAGAAGATAAGAATCCTGCAAGCATTATTTTCATAACTGATGGTAAACCAACCATAGGGCTCACTGATGAAGACGAAATTATAAGGATGGTTGAACAGAAGAATAGAAAAGGCGTCAGGATATTTGTTTTCGGTATTGACTATGAAATAAACACTCATCTTCTTGACCGTATCGCAGAAATTTCTTCAGGTTACAGGGATTATGTTACCCCGGAAGAAGATATAGAAATTAAGATAACCTCCTTTTACGAAAAGATAAGATATCCGGTGCTTTCAAATATAAGGATTAAAATAAATGCTTTAAATACTTATAGTACCTATCCTAAAAAAATTCCTGACCTGTTTAAGAACTCACAGATAGTTATTACCGGCAGATATAAAAAAGGTGGTAGTACAGAAATTATTCTTGAAGGTATTGTTGAAGGCAAGAAAAAATCTTTTGAATATAACATTTCTTTCCCTCACATTAATCCTGCAAATGAATTTATACCTCATATATGGGCAGCACAGCATATCGGGTATCTCCTGGATGAAGTAAGGTTAAACGGAGAGAATAAAGAAGTAAAAGAAGAGATTATTGAGGTGGCTACCAGATATGGAATTATTACTCCTTATACAAGTTTTCTGATTGTAGAGGATGAACAGCGTCGTGAGTCCACAGGAAGAACTGGAAATAATGCATCTCCATTAAGTAGTAATATGCCTGCGTCTCTGTTAAAATCCAGCGAGAAAGAGTACAGAAGTATGTATAAAAAGTCAGGCAAAGAAAGTGTAGTTGCCAGCGAGGAAATATCTGCTTTAAGGACCACTCAGAATTATCAGCAGATTTATCAGGGTAAGGACCGGCTGTCCTATGTAGATACTTCTGGCAGGGTACACAATCTTACATCTCAGGTGAAAAATGTACAGGGGCGGGCTGTATATCAGAATGGTAATATATGGGTTGATTCTGCTGTTGCCAGAACACAGAATCCCAGGATATCAAGAATCCAATTTGGAAGTCCGGAATACTTTGATTTGATAAAAAAGAAACCAAAAGCAGGACAGTTTCTTGCTCTTAGCAGGAATGTTCAGTTTATTCTGGATGGGACTTTATATGAAATATATGAGTAAAGTTTTTATAAAACCGGAGCAGATATATTTTTCAGAAGCAGTTTTATATTTTGAATATCCTTTGCTATCCGGGCTTTTAATTCTACAGTATTCTTAAACTTAATCTGAGCCCTGAGTTTTTTATATAAGAAAACCTGCAGATGTTGGTTATATAAGTCCCTTTTTTTCTCGTAGTTTATAAGGAAGACCTCAAACTTATTTATATCATCATTGAAAGTAGGGGATTTTCCTGTAACTATTGCTGCTTTGTAAATTCGTTTTTTATAGACAGCCCAGCCAGCATATATACCTTCTCCAATACAGATATTATTTTCAAGGGAGAGGTTTGCCGTGGGAAAACCTATCTTTTTCCCGATACCACTTCCCTTCACAACCCTGCCTGATACAGAAAAATATCTGCCTAAAAATTTGTTTGCCTTTTCAATCTCACCATTTTTTATCATCTCTCTTATCTTTGATGCGCTTACTATTTCACCATTTTTTTTATAAGAAGGCACCACTATAAGAGAAAAATTTCTTTTCTTTGATTGTTTCTGTAAAAATTTTATATCCCCCCTTCTTCCTCTGCCGAAACGGAAGTTGTAACCGACGACAATTGTCTTAACCCCGGCTCCAAGCAACATATCTAAAAATTCTTGAGGAGAAAGATGGGATACCTCATCAAGGTCACACCAGATACACAATTCCATTCCTGCTTCTTTCAACAGAGAAAGTTTTTCCTCCCAGGGACATAGTAAAAACTCCACAGGAAATTTTCTGAGAGTAACAACTCCTGCCACCCTGCCCTTTTCTTCCGCTTCTTTTACAACAATTTCAAGAATTTTCTGATGTCCTGAATGTACACCGTCAAACTTTCCTATCCCGAGGACAATTCCTTTATCTATCTTTTTAATTTTTGAGAAATGAATAAGTTTCATATCAGTAAGGGAAGGTATCTGTTATTTCCACATCAGATAGTTCTTTTATTATTTCAGCAATCCTGTCTGTTGTTACCTCAACTATTGTCTTTCCTTTTTCTATAGTTGCTTTTTTAGGGTTTCCATATCCTGCATTAGTGGTAAGCAGATGCCATGGTCTTGTGAACCACAGCAGGTTTTTCTTTAATGAATTAAGAACCGGTTCTTTTACTTTCCCTTCATCTGCCCATTCAAGATGAACCATGTCAGGGCAGAGATACATAAACCAAGATGTTTCAGGTTCGTTTCCATGTTCTCCTGACGTGTCATCACAGACCTTTTCAACAATATCCTGCGCTATTTCCCACCAGTTTAAGACAAATATACGAACATCGGTCTTTCCATATAATTCCCTTGCCATAAATCTGAAGTCATTGCCACCATGTCCGTTAAGTATGATGAGTTTATAGATGCGGTGTTTTTCAAGGGATTTTACAATATCTTTTAATACCGTAAGCTGAGTAGTGGGAAACAAATTAAGTGTTAAAGGAAACTCCATTGTATTCGAATTAACCCCAATCGGTATGCATGGAAGAACAATAACTTTTGCACCTTTTCTTTTTGCCTTCTCCGCACTCAGTAAACTGATTTTTTCTGCAACGATAGAGTCGCATCCATATGGAAGATGAAGATTATGCGGTTCACAGGAACCCCACGGCAGGATAGCAACTTCAAAAGGACCGCTTTCTCTTACTTCTTTCAGAGTCATCTCATAAAGTTTCGTATTCATTTGACACCTCTATTACCACGCACTTTCAAAAATTTTTCTGAAGTCATCTCTTTCCATCAGTATCTTCATATTTTTCATTGACCTCTGCGTGCCTATAACAGCAAGGCCTGCAAGTTTTTCTATCTCATCCTTACCAATTCCGATGTCTCTTAATCTTGAAGGGATTCCTAAATTCTTTACAAAGTCTTTCAGTCCTTCCGTTTCACCCCACAACTCTTCAAGTTCAGCCATCTCTTCTTCATAACCATTTCTTTTTAAGTACTCAAAGACATAAGGCAGAAGTAATGCGTTGGCAGTTCCGTGGTGGGTATTGTATAAAATGGTGAGTGCATATCCCATACCGTGAACTATAATGGTGCCTGTTTTATTCAGTGCAAAGCCAGCAATGAGTGAAGCGAGGAAGATTTTTTCTTTTGCATCTAAAGTGTCTTCTTTTGCACGGGGTAGGAATTCAAGCAGGACTTTCAAACTCTCTTTTGAAAACACCTTTGAAAGGGCATCCGCTCTTTTGGAGAGATAACTTTCTGAAGAATGTGCAAAGGCATCCATCCCTGTAGCAACTGCAAGATGTACGGGAAGTGACTTTAATACTTCTGCATCAAGTATTGAAAGTTTGGGTATTATAAGTTCACTGCTTACTGTCTTTTTTGTATTCTGGCTTCTATCAACTATAACAGCAAATCTTGTAACTTCACTTCCTGTCCCGCAGGTGGTGGGTATGGCAATAACAGGTAGTGGCTCATTTCTATATTCCATCTCTCCAAAGTAGTCCCTGACAGAGCCACCATTTGTGGCAACGACCGCTATTGCCTTTCCTACATCCATTGCACTACCACCACCGATTGCTAAAATGCAATCACAACCTTCTTTTACACAGAGTTTCGCCCCGTTATCCACATCATCTGTATCTGGTTCCGGACTTGCACCTGGATAGGATGTATACTCCATACCTTCTTTTGAAAGTATATCTGTTATTTTGCCAAAAAGTCCTGACTTAAAAATAAAACTTTTTCCACTCACGATAAAAGCTTTTTTACCATATTTTTTTATTTGAGAAAGGTACTTTTCTATACCTCCCATTTCAAAATAAATCCTTGCTCCCATATAGAAATAAATACTTTCCATCTGTTTATCTCCCTGTAAAAATTTATTATAACATCCTCTTTTAACTACAGCAATTTATCAGAGTGCAAAGATTAATAAAAGATGGAATATAGTCCAAGACAAAATAGCATACCTGCAAGGGGAGTGAAAAACCAGCCGGATAGTATCTTCAAGACAGTCTTTTTATTTACTGTCCGCATTCCTTTAACCACTCCGATACCAAAGACAGCGCCCACAATCGCCTGCGATGAAGAAACAGGGACACCTATATGGGCATAGATATGTAATATTATAGAGTGGGATAAAACCGCAATAAAGGCAGAAAATGCATCAACAGGTATAATTTTTCTGCCCACCGTGAATATCACCCCTTTATTTCCAGTTAATGCCCCCAGAGATATACTTATACCGCCTATAAGGAGTGATTGTCTTATATCAAGCATTCCTGTCCTGTAAAATACACCTGTAACATTTGCTACATTGTTGGCACCAAGAGCATAGGCACCATAGATACCACTTAATATAAGCAGGTTTCTCATCAGTCTATCGTATGTTATGAAGTGTATGTTTCGCTTTTTTATTATCCTTGAAAGTGCGGAATACAGAAGGATGGAGATTATAATTGCACCTAAAGGAGTGGTAACCCAGCATATAAAGACCTTTGTTAAGAGCCCTGGCTGGATATGTCTGTTTATAATACCCGTACCGATTATAGCACCTACAACTGCTTCGGATGTGGATACAGGTAATTTCAAAAGAGTCATAAGCGTAACAGTCATTGCGGCAGCAACAGATATTATAAACGCTGTATTACCTGTCTGAGATGTTAACCCCGAAAGGGTTTTCATCCCTGCCTTTCCACCGTATAACGCGCCCAGCAGGACAAATACAGCAGTGAGAAAAACTGCCGTCCGGTATCTTACCATAAATGAAGATACCGCTGTCCCGAAGATATTTGCAACATGATTTGTCCCCAGTGCCCATCCCATATATAAAGGACCAAGCAACCGTAAATCCATTTATACCATCCTTTTAGCAGCCACTATGTTCAGACGGTCTGTCACCTCTTCAGACATATCCGAAATATTTCCAATCTCAATGACAAGGTCTTTAAGAAGTATCTTTTTCCCTGTGTCATAACTGCCGGCAAATATCTTTCTTATAATTTCCCGTTCCATCCTGTCTGAGGAACTTTCTCTTTTATCCACTTCCTGAACCTTTTCCCTTACTTCTTTCAGGTTATGAAAGAGTGTTCTGAAGCCATCTATTGCCACTTCAAAGGCAGAGATATTATTGTGGATTAATTTCAAAAAAT
>DAONKS010000055.1:0-8991 GCA_035406305.1 bacterium
CCTGTAATAATAGAGGATAATTTCCAGTCAGCATTTGCAAATGCCTTGGCAAAACTATCAGCAAAGCCCGCCTTTATAAGTTCAAGAGGACTTTCTAACAGAATATTCTCATCTATGAAGACACCTGTTGCGGGCTGGATAGAAAATGTAAGTTTCATCCCACCCCTTATAAGGGCAGTGACACCTGAAGTATATGCATTCATTGAAGGGGCAGAGGGAATGCATATTACAGGTCTTTTTAGTATATCCGCAGCATATTTCCCGAGGTCTGTAATTGTGCCTGTCCCCGCTGTTATGATGGTATCTGCTTTTTCTGAGGCACTTAATATACCAGCCAGATACTCTTCTTTTGCGGTAACCCTTTTCTCTTCTAATGGATACAGTATATGCGGTATTACATTGAAAGAGGCATCCAGAATATCCCTGCATCTTTTTCCCATCACATCCCACACGGTATTATCTGTAAGAAGCGTCACATTCTTTGCTTCTGGAAGGATGGAAGAAACGAAGACAGGCAATTCCTCTATATTTCCTGTTCTTATTGCCCTGATAGGGATATTATGTATTCTTCCACATAACCCGCACTCAAAACTTTTCCCCAGATATTTATATATATCCATCTAAACCATTTTACACAAACCATCTGCTAAATACAAATTTTTTGATATTGGCTTATGTTTTCTTTATAATACCTTCATTATGTGGAGAAAAACATTTATATCTACATTTATTGCACAGGTGCTTTCAATGATTGGGTTTTCATTTGCGCTTCCATTCCTTCCATTTTTTATATCTGAACTCGGTACTTTTAATAAAGGTCAGCAGGCATTCTGGGCAGGGCTGGTGCTGGGCTCAAGTGGTTTTACATTTACATTCTTTGCACCATTATGGGGAATTATTGCTGACCGTTATGGTAGAAAGGCGATGGTGTGTCGTTCAATGTTTGGCGGCACACTCGTACTCCTTTTAATGTCCATTGTACGGACTGTGGGACAGCTTGTTGCCTGCCGATTGCTGCAGGGTATCTTAACAGGGACGATATCTGCAAGTATCGCACTTGTTGCAAGTGTTACTCCAGAAGAAAGAAGTGGTTTCGCTCTTGGTATGATGCAGGCAGCCGCTTATATTGGAACCACTGCAGGACCTCTTTTTGGTGGCGTGCTTGCAGACCTTTACGGATACCGTGTTGCCTTCCGGGTAGGTGCCCTGATAGTGTTTTCAGGTGGTATCCTTGTCCTGCTGGGGGCAAGAGAGATATTTACTCCTCCGTCTAATGGTAAAGAGCAATCACCCGGATTACTGAACATACTTACAACAAAAGGTTTTCTGATGGCTGTGGTGATACTGGTTGGCGTCCAGTTTAGTAATTCTATGATAAGCCCTTCCTTCCCCCTTATTGTTAAGGATATTCTTCCGTCACCGGAGAAACTTAACAGTATTACAGGAATAATACTTGCTGCCTCTGCCCTGGCAGGTGCTTTCTCTGCCGCTTTACTCGGGCATACAGGAGACCGACTTGGTCAGAAGAGGGTATTGATATACTGTGCATTAGGGGCATCCCTGTCGTCAGCAGGACACTTTTTTGCCTTTAATATCCCTTTGCTTTTTCTTTTTCGCATACTTTTCGGATTAAGTGTGGCAGGGATGATACCTGCTGCCAATGCAATTATATATAACATCATTGACAGAGAGTATATTGGCAGGGCGTATGGTATGGCTTCGTCCATCAGTATGATTGGATTTGCCCTAGGGACTTTTTCAGGTGGGGCGGTTGCTAAATTCACAGGGCTCCGTATACCATTCCTTGCGGTTGCATTTCTCCATATACTTCTTGCGGTTATGATAAGGTCATTTGTGAAGACAAAAAATTGAAACTCTGTATATCCGCATCCCCTGCAATATATTAATAATAAAGGTTTGTTTTATTCTTTTAAACACTGTTTTTTATTTTTTGAAATTTGTTATATAATACCATTGAAGAAAAATCTTGACAGAAAAAATGCCAGGGTGTAAAATGTAATAAATAAAAAGTTGTAATTATTACAAAGGGGGTCCCTGATGTTTGATAGAATAAAAAAGAGGAATGGCGAGATAGTGAAGTTTGAGGCAGAAAAGATAACAAACGCCATCTATAAGGCAGGTCAGGCAACGGGTGAGTTCAGTATGGATATTGCTAAAAAACTTACACTGAGGGTTTTAGACCTTGCCATAGATATCATCGGAGACAGAATCCCTTCTGTTGAAGAGATACAGGATATTGTTGAAGATGTGCTCATAACTTCCCCCTATAAGAAGACAGCAAAGGCATACATCATTTACAGGGAACAGCATGCAAGGTTAAGAGAGATAACCACAAAGGCAAATCTTGACCTTGTAAATCAATACCTTACAAAGATTGACTGGCGGGTTAATGAAAACAGCAATATGAGTTTTTCCCTTCAGGGGCTTAACAATTATGTTTCTTCTGAGGTGACCAAGACATACTGGCTGAATAGCATCTATCCTCCGGAGGTTCGTCTCGCCTATATCAACGGAGATATACATATCCATGACCTTGGCTGTCTATCTGTTTACTGTGTGGGATGGGACCTGCAGGACCTTCTCACTGTTGGATTTAGAGGTGCTGTGGGTAAGGTGGAAAGTAAACCGGCAAAGCATTTCAGGACAGCACTCGGACAGATTGTAAACTTCTTCTATACCTTGCAGGGTGAGGCAGCAGGCGCTCAGGCGTTCTCTAACTTTGACACACTGCTTGCACCTTTTATCAGATATGACGGGCTTGAATATAAGGATGTAAAACAGGCACTCCAGGAGTTCATATTTAATGTGAATGTTCCAACAAGAGTGGGTTTCCAGAGCCCTTTTACAAATCTTACACTGGACCTGACAGTCCCTTCAATATACAAAGACCAGCCGGTGATTATAGGCGGAGAGATAAAAAATGAGACATACGGAGAATTTCAGAAAGAGATGGATATGCTGAACCGTGCATTTCTTGAAGTGATGCTTGAGGGAGATGCAAAGGGAAGGGTATTTACATTTCCCATCCCCACATATAACATTACAAAGGACTTTAACTGGAACAATCAAAACACAGAACTCCTGTGGCAGGTTACAGCAAAATACGGGATACCTTATTTCAGTAATTTCATCAACTCCGATATGAAGCCGGATGATGTTCGTTCAATGTGCTGCAGGTTGAGGTTACAGACGGATGAACTGAAAAAAAGAGGTGGAGGACTTTTCGGTGCAAATCCTCTGACAGGGAGTGTCGGTGTTGTAACTATCAATATGCCACGTCTTGGATACCTTGCAAATTCAGAAGATGACTTCATTAAACGGCTGGAAGATTTAATGGTAATAGCAAAGGAATCGCTTGAAATAAAGAGAAAAATCATAGAGAAACTGACAGATGAAGGGCTTTATCCATACTCCGCATTCTATCTGAGAAATATAAAGGAGAGATTCGGTAAATTCTGGACAAACCATTTCTCAACTATAGGTCTTATCGGGATGAATGAGGCCTGCCTGAATCTTTTTGGTAAGGATATAGGTACACCCGAAGGGAGGGCTTTTGCAATTAAAGTTATGAATTTTATGAGAGAAAAACTGCTTGAGTTCCAGGAAGAGACAAGTAACTACTATAACCTTGAAGCAACTCCTGCAGAAGGGACCAGTTACCGGCTTGCAAGAGCGGATAAGACAAAATATCCAGAGATTATATGTGCGAACGAGGATGAGTACAGAAAAGGTGCGGAACCGTTCTATACAAATTCAACACACCTTCCTGTAAACTATACCGATGATATATTTGAGACACTTGAGCTTCAAGATGAACTGCAGTGTCTATATACAGGCGGGACTGTTATACACCTGTTTACAGGAGAAAAGATAGATAGTCCTGAAGGCGTAAAAAAACTGGTTAGGGTTATCTGCGAAAGATTTAAGCTCCCTTATTTCACTATCACGCCGACATTTTCAGTATGTCCTGAACATGGATATATCAAAGGAGAGGTTTACAGATGTGATAGATGCGGAAGAGAGACAGAGGTCTATTCAAGAATAGTTGGATACTTAAGGCCTATAAGCCAGTGGAATAAAGGCAAGGTAGCAGAATTCAGGATAAGAAAAACATATGTGCTGAAATGAAGATAGGAGCACTGCAGAAGACATCCCTTATTGAATTTCCAGGACGACTCAGTTGTATTGTCTTTATTCAGGGTTGTAACTTCAGGTGTCCTTACTGTCATAACCCGGAACTTGTGCTTCCTGAAAAATATCTTCCACTGCTTTCTACATCCGAAGTAATAGGGTTTCTTGAGATGCGGAAAAAGTATCTTGATGGTGTGGTTATTACAGGGGGAGAGCCCTGTGCTGATAGTGACCTTTTGCCTTTTGTCAGGGAACTGAAAGGGATGGGATATGCTATCAAGATAGATACAAACGGAAGTTTTCCTGAAGTAATTGGAAAGATGCTAACAGAAGGTATGCTGGATTACATAGCAATGGATGTTAAAGGTCCTGCTGAAAAATATGAGATGCTGGCAGGTGTAAGGGTTGATATGAAGAAGATAGAAGAGACCATCTCTTTGATTAAAAACTCTTCAATCGGCTATGAGTTCAGAACCACAGTGGTGAAGGAGATGCTTTCTATAAATGACTTTGAAGGGATAGGGAGATTGATACAGGGGGCTAAACTTTATTATCTGCAGCACTTCAAACCTTCAAAGGCAGTTGACCCTGCCACGCTTTCATATCACACATATTCGGATAAAGAGTTTGAAGAGATAAAGAAAATTATGCTAAAGTATGTTGAAAGATGTGAAATCAGATAGGATGATATAGTATGAGTACAACTAAAACCGAGCATCTGTTTAATGATTTAGAAGCCACTTCTTTAACTTACGGTTCAGTTATAGTTAACAGAGAGAAGGTCTGTGAGATATTATCTGATATTGTTTCTCTGAATGATATTAATTCCATTAAAAAGATGGTGCTTCACTTAAAAGATGTCATAATCAATCCTAAAAAGGACAAAGAGGGCATTTTAAATATTGACGCTAATGGAGATACCATCTCTTTGAGAAGAGATGTTATAACAGCTGAACTGGAACAGATTCTTGAGGCACAAACACTTGAGAGGGCAAGATATTATATTAAAAGGTTGATAGAAGGAATTCAACGAGTTAGGACAGGGAAGATAAATGATATAAATCTTTTAAGGTGGAAAGAATATGGAGAGATAATTACTGATAGTTTGTGGATATTAGACAGAAGAGATACATCGGGAGCACATTTGGGTTGGTATTGGGGTAATTTCATTCCTCAGATTCCACATCAAATGATGTTAAGATATACCAAAAAAGGGGAATGGGTGCTTGATGCATTTATGGGAAGTGGAACGACTTTGATTGAGTGCAGAAGGTTGGGAAGAAATGGCATAGGGATAGAATTAAATCCTGATGTGGCAAAAAAAGCAGAAGAGTTAATTAATAGAGAGCAAAATAAGGATGAAGTGATAACGGATGTAATCATAGGGGATAGCAGAGATATTGAGATGAAATCAATTTTAAATAGATATGGAGTAGAAAATGTGCAACTTCTTATTATGCATCCGCCCTACCACGACATTCTTAAATTTTCAAATGATGAAAGAGACCTTTCAAACGCAAAAACCACAGATGATTTTTTAAAAGCATTTGGTGATGTAGTGGACAATATGACACCATATTTAGAAAAGGGAAGGTATTTTGTATTAGTTATAGGAGATAAATATTCAAGAGGGGAATGGATACCATTGGGATTCTATTGTATGAATGAGGTTTTAAAAAGGGGATATATGTTAAAAAGTATCATTGTTAAGAATTTTGAAGAAACAAGAGGAAAAAGAAATCAGAAAGAACTATGGAGATACAGGGCACTGGTAGGTGGTTTTTATGTATTTAAACACGAATACATAATGCTGTTTAAAAAAGTAAACAAATGAAAACGCATGTTTTTATAGTGAACGACACAACGTTTCGAAGTCATCTCCAATATATGTTTGCTGGTACTGGAGCAAAAAATAAAGATGAAGATATTTCTTTATTATCAGATATAAAAAGAGTAAGAGAAGGCGATTTAGTTCTTTTTTATATTGAAGCAACAAAAAAAATGAAAGGTGGGTTTTATGGAATTTTTGAAATTGCCAGCCAGTCTCCTTTGGTTTTTCATGCCCCTGGCCAACAGGGATTTCAACCAAACATGGGAAAGAAACTTATTTACAGAACACTTTTAAAACCGCGAGAAGTTTATCCTGAGGGTGTGCCTGAATGGGAAGCATTAGATAAACTTCCTTTTTATGCAACGGAAATTCAGTGGAGTTTAATTTATAGAAAATTGAAAGGTAAAAGAGGTTGCTCTCCCCTACTTCCCTGGGAAGCACAAAGAATAATAGATATGATAAGGAATAAAAATGGAGGGCGGGCAATTGCAAACGGTCAATTTACAGGTGGTTTTGATTGGGATGAAACAAAAAGGAGGATAATAACAACTTCAACTAGGCAAAATTATCCATATGAAAGGAGTTTTAATTTTAATGTTTTGGCAAAAATCTGGGAATTACAAAGGGATGGAAGAGCATATGAAATCCATCTCCAAACGTATTTTACAGAAAATACTGGTTTAAATTCAAATTTATGCCCCATTGTTGGAAATAACATTATCTGGTTTGGAAATGAAATTGCTTGTGGTGTTGGAATGCAAAAGATGGATGTTATGACTATCTGCCAGAAGGAAGAGGTAAAAGAGTATAGGTTGATTGAATTGAAAGATGAACCCGTAGAACCAGATATTATAGAACAGATAGAGTATTATGTAAATTGGGCATCTCAAAATTCAGGAAGGCATTTAGATGGTGCTTTTAACTGGAATCTTCAACCTGTGATAGTTGCTCCGCCACACAATCTAAAGAATTGGAATGAGGTTGTAAAATCTTTTAAAGAATATAATAACAAGAATATTTCATTACCTATTCTCTATTTTGAATTTTTTGAGTGTGGAAGCAACATTGTTTTTAGACAAGAGGTTTACTGAAAGAATGACCATAAGGAGATAATATGATAGAGGGGAAGATTGTTAAGGTCAGGTTTAAGAAGTATTATGCAGAGCAGAAGTTATGGGTGTTTATCGGGAAGGTGTTAAAATTTACAGAGCACTGGATAATGCTGGACGGCAAGGGTATCCTTGTTGTTAAAGGTTCTGTCCATCCTGTGGATATGGATGCAGAAAAAAGGGTTATTCTTGTGCCGCGTGATAATATCGCACATATAAGAGTCCTTCCTGACAGTTTTGACATTGAAAAAATAAATATAGAAACAAGAGGGACACGAATCTTTGCTGCTGTTAAAGATGGTCCTGATACCAGCATAAGCGAAATATGAAGATATGCCATATCATCACCCGCCTGATTGTCGGTGGCGCCCAGGAAAACACGATATTCACCGTGAAAGGGCTTGCAGGGAAAGGTCACAGTGTTACCCTTGCGGTTGGTCCTACCACAGGACCTGAAGGTTCTTTAATACCGGAAATAGAGAAAGAAAAAGATATAAAACTTGTTGTGTTCAAAGAGATGGTAAGGGAGATAAACCCTTTACTTGATGTCATATGCTTTGTAAAACTCTTTTTCTTCTTCAGAAAAAACAGATATGATATTGTCCATACACACAGCGCAAAGGCAGGTATTTTAGGTAGAATTGCAGCAAAACTTGCACACAGGAATACAGTTGTTATACATACAATACACGGTCCTTCCTTTTATGACTACCAGCCGGCTATGTTGAACTTTGTCTACATCACTGCAGAGAAGATTGCGTCTTACTTCACGGATAAATTTATATGTGTGGGCGAGATTATGAAAGAAAGATATTTAAAGGCAGGGATAGGAAGGGAAGAACAGTATATAGTTATTTACAGCGGATTTGATATAAAACCATACCTTGAAGCAGAGAAGGAAAGAGAAGAAAGAAGGAAGAAACTCGGGATAAAAGAAAATGAAAAGGTAATAGGTATGGTAGGTAGATTGTTTTATCTGAAAGGACAGGAGTATCTCATACAGGCGTTTGCTGATGTTGTGAAGGAATACCCTGATGCAAAACTTTTACTGGTAGGAGACGGAATCTTAAGGGGTGTTCTTGAAAACTACGCACGGGAAAGGGGGATACTCTCAAAGGTGATATTTACAGGACTTGTGCCTCCGGAAGAGGTTCCAGGATATATATCTGTTATGGATATACTTGCTCACACAAGTTTAAGGGAAGGACTTCCAAAGGCAGTGGCGCAGGGTTTTGCAGGAGGGAAACCGGTTGTTGCATTTGATGTTGACGGTGCAAAAGAACTTGTAGTTAATGATAAAACCGGTTATCTTATTCCACCAAAAGACACAAAGATTCTGAAAGAAAAACTGCTCTATCTATTGAAAAACCCTGAGATTTCTTATAAAATGGGAGAGGCGGGCAGAGAAATCGTAAAGGAACTTTTTCCTGTTGACAAGATGGTGGACAGGATAGAAAAGGTATATATAGAATTATTATAAAATGGCAGGAACAGAAATAGATTATATAGAGATTGAGAAAAAACCGGGTGGACTTGAATATATATCCGACTTCATACAGGAGAGAAGTCTGGGTATAAAGCTGGGATTTAAGAAGACATGGGAACTGATGCTCGTGGTGGATGAGGTCTGCTCCAATATCCTTGCAAACTCTAATTCTGAAGGATTCCTGAAGGTGGTCTGGAAGAGTGATGATACCTGTGTAATGGTAGAAATTATTGACAGGGGTGAACCGTATAATCCTTTAAGTCCCCCTCCCGATGAAGACGAGATGCTTTCCCTCGGGGCAATGGGGACATATATGATTGACAGGATGGTTGATAAGGTTGAATACCACAGGATAAAGGACATAAACAAGGTCTGTATTACAAAGTACAGGAAACGGCCTAACAACCATAAAA
>DAONKS010000056.1:0-8975 GCA_035406305.1 bacterium
CCGAAAGGTGTGTGCCCGATGTCGTGCGCGAGGGATATGGCTTCCACAAGGTCCTCATTGAGTTTTAATATCCGTGCTATAGTTCTGGCAATCTGCTGGACTTCTAATGTATGTGTCAGGCGGTTTCTGTAATAGTCACCCTCGTGATATATAAACACCTGGGTTTTATACTCTAACCTGCGGAAGGCAGTTGAGTGGATTATCCTATCTCTGTCTCTCTGGAAAGGAGTTCTTAAAGGATGTTCCTTTTCAGAGTATTTCCTGCCCATTGTCTCTGATGGTTTTACAGCATAAGAGGCAAGTAGTTGTTCACCTTCATAGATAACAGGTAGGTTTTCCATATATCTCCTTACTGTTGTGGCTGTGGAAGATATACAACAGGATTGACAGCTACATTGTTAACCCTGATTTCAAAATGTATGTATCTTGTTCTGTGTGTGCCGCTTTTTATTCTGGCAATGGGCGTCCCTTTTCTTACATAGTCGCCCTGTTGCACTGCTATATCAAGGTCGTGACTATATACAGTATATACATTTGATGAGTGCTCAATAATAATGGTCTCCTGATATTTTGAGGTCATTCCTGCAAAGACAATCTTCCCATCATCCGCCGATAATACTTCTGTCCCTGGTTCTACAAGTATATCTATTCCCTGATTATCCAGTTCGCCGAAGTTGCATATAATCTTTCCGCTGACAGGCCAGATAAAGACCCTATCAACTAATATAGGACGATACTCTACAGGTGCTTCTGGCTGTTTGACCTGTGTCTCGTTTGTGGTAGTAGATGCAACTGGGCTGGTAGAAGATTTTATTGTTGTTGTAATATCAGATGGAGGGAGGAGCGGATAGTTTGGCTGTTTTTTTGCTGTTCGGGGTATCAGAAGGCGCTGCCCTGTAGAAATACTGTTTGTTTTTATATTATTGGCACCTTTGATTCTTTCAACCCCTTCAAGAACTTCTTTTGTTGTTTTTCCTTCATAGTAATACAGTGAAATTCTGAAAAGATTTTCCCCCTGTCTTACATAGTGATAAGTGTTTTTAAAGTTCTCTTTTTGTTTGGTTGAGTTTGTATCAATGGTTGCGCTGCATCCGGAAATAAGAAGAAACAACAGAACTATATCAATTTTTCTTAAGATATTTGACATTTTGATTTATCTCCGTATGGACACAGTGAATTCAGAACACATATATCACAGAGGGGATTTTTTGCCTTACATACAGCCCTTCCATGAAGTATCAATGCAAACGGGAAAGAAATCCACTTTTCACGTGGTATAATCTTCATAAGGTCCTCTTCAACCTTTTCAGGGGTTTTTGCCCTGCTTAGCCCTAAACGTTCTGCCAGCCGTTTTACATGGGTGTCAACTACAATACCTTCTGCCTTACCAAACCCCTGGGATAAGACAACATTTGCGGTTTTTCTGGCTACCCCGGGAAGTTTTGTCAGTTCTTCCATAGTATCGGGTATCTGTCCACTGTACCGGCTGACTATTATTTCAGCAAGTTTTTTAATATTTTTTGCCTTCGTGTTATAGTAATTCACTCCTCTTATAGCATTTTTTAACTCTTCTATATCTGCTTTTGCAAAGGCAGAAGGGTCTTTATATCTTTCAAAAAGAGCGGGGGTTATTTTGTTCACTGTCTTATCTGTTGTCTGTGCTGAAAGGATTGTTGCAACAAGCAACTGGAAAGGAGTATTAAAAATAAGTTCTGTCTTTGAGGACGGATATCTCCTTTCAAGAAGTTGTATCATTTTGCTAATTTTCTTCTGCATATATTAATTTTACAACAGAAGATTAACCTTTTGCAACCGGTACAGTTCTTACACAGGAAAGTATATAGTTATTTCAGTTCCGATTCCCTGTCTGCTTTTAATTTCTAACCTTCCGTTATGGTTCTTGATAACCCTGCTGGCAATCGCAAGTCCCAGCCCTGTCCCACCTTCTTTTCCGGTAATAAAAGGGTCTGTGATTTTCTGGATTAATTCTTCAGGAATACCCTTTCCTGTATCTTTTATAGAAAGGATGATATTGCTGTCAGATAATCCTGTTTTGATGGTAATGTTGCCAGGGCTTTCCATTGACTGGATGCTGTTTAATATAACATTGACTATTGCCTGGTGTAGTTGATACGGGTCGGCTTTAATTAAAGGGATTTTAGTAGTATCTAAAGTAAATTTAATGTTTTTCCCGAGGGATGAGTGTTCAAATAATTCAACAACTTTTTTCACTGTGGCATTTATATCAGTATCTGTTATATATGCCTTCGCCTTTGCCAGTTCAAGGATGGTGCTGGTTATATGTCTGCACCTGTCTATCTCCTGCTCTATAATTTCTATATATTTTTTGCTGCTCTCAGGGAGATTTTGAACATCCAGTTCTTTAACAAGAATCTGTGTATATCCATAGATAATGGCAAGCAGATTATTAATATCATGTATTATCTCCGCAGCGAGTTGTCCGATGGTAGCCATATTTTCCAGTTGTGTCATTCTTGTTGTGAGGTTTTTGTTGAGGATATTTAAGTCAGCAATAAGCCGTTCAGACCTTTTTTCAAGAATTCTTTTTTCACATGCTTTTTTTACAATTTTTCTCATATCTTTAACATCAAACGGTTTGCTAATAAACTCTATAGCACCTAAATGTATTGCCTTTTTTGCTGCATCCATATCACCATAGCCGGTCAGTATAATAACAGGGACTTTTTCATCAATATCTCTTATCTCTTCAAGGGTCTCAATTCCTCCCTTATCCGGCATCTTCAGGTCAAGAATGATTACATCGGGACTGTGTTTCTTTAATTCTGCGATGCCCTTATCTCCTGACTCTGCTGTAATGACATTATAGTCATCTTTAAAAAGCATCCTCAGTGATTCTCTCGGTCCAAGTTCATCATCAATCACAAGTATTGTTCCAAATTTAGTTTCTGTTTCAGAAGTTTTTTTTGTATTCAAGGTTGATAAAGTATCCTGTGGATTGATATTTTCCGTCATAAAGTGCTCCTTTCTCTATTTTCCTTTCATCAAAGATATGAACACCTGCCAGTAGATTAAACATACCTGCTTTTGTTATAAATTCACCGCCTCCTGTAATTACGAAACTATCAGCATCAGGTAAACTCGGGTCCCATGTTGAATCAGGGATAGGTGTGGGGATATAGATAATACCCCCTCTCAGTTTCACTCTATCTGACTTTTTATATTCAGTTCCTAATGCGATGGTGTAAATATCATCCCAGTTTTTTTCAATATAAGGAGGGAAGCCACTTATGGATACAGGAATCCTTTTTATAGAAGAATAGCCAAACCACTCACCATCAATTTCTATCTTCAACCGTTCATTGGGGAAAAAGGCAATGCCAAGTCCTATATTATCGGGAAATTTTATCTCCATCTCTGCGGGCAGTTCTGTCCCTGCCATTTTAAAATCGCCATCATAATTAATCTTAAAGTCACTTTTGTATCTTATTCCTAAACTGTATTTTGGCTGCCTGTAAAAAAGACCTGCTGTATATCCTGTCGTTGTTCCGTCCACATCTATCTTTGCAGGAAATTCTAAAGGGGGGACAGGGGGAGAAACAGGTATAAGATAGTTCATATTTAATTTGCTGCTGTATATGTTCAAACTGATACCTGCTGAAAAAGAAGGTGTAATTTTATATGCAACTGCAGGGGATATATTGACCATCTGCATTGAAGAGTAGTAGGGAACTGAATAATACCCCCAGTTTCTCACCGCTGTTTTACTCCATTCAGTGCTCTGTCCATAAGGGAAATGTTATACCTAATGCAATCCGTAATGGACTTCCTTTCCGTAGGTCAGTGGAATAGAAGAGATAAGGAAGATAGGCAATTGTCTCTTTTGCATCTCCATCATAGGTGGCTGTCTTACATTCAGTCAAAGGATAGAGTATAGCACTCCCGATGATAATTTGCTGTCCTTCTATCTGAACAAGTCCGGCAGGGTTGTGTGTGACTGCTGAAGCATCATCACTCTGTGCAATAAATGCCCCTGACTGTGAAAATGCTGCTGCTCCTTCAGGTGGATTTTTGAATGCCTGCGCAAAAAGATAAGACACAGAAAGAAACCAAATGACTATAACTACAGTTATATTTTTCATCTTCCACCTCCAGTTTATTATAACATATTTTCTTTGCACAGAGGCAATATACCATTGTATAATAAATACTATGGGAGGGAATTTCTTACTCGTCTCGGTTGCAGGGCTTCCCAAGATATTGTCCGACTTTATACCAGATATAGGTCTCGGAGTCCTTGCCTCAGCGCTTATCAATGAAGGGAGGAATGTAAAAATCCTTGATTTTAATCAGCCATCACTTTTTTCAGAGGTCTTTACAGATGAGATAAGTGGTTTTCTTGAGAAATTTGCATACAGGGTTTTTGTTGAAGGAAAACGACCCTCGGTTATGGATTTAATGAAACTTAAACTTATAGACAGACGGTTAGAACGAAACAAGCAAAAGTTTTCTGAAAGATTTAAGGGATACCTTGATGACTTTATTCAGAAGGAGAAAATAAACTGTATTGGCTTTAAACTATGGGCAGGAGATGGTTTCAAGTGGTCTATTGAGGCAGGAAGGTATCTTAAAAAGAGATATCCTGAACTGACGATAATAGGTGGTGGCCCGCAGGTTGATATATTTGGTGAGGAGATTTATAAGGTTGGAGAGTTTTTTGATGCTCTCTGTTACGGTGAAGGGGAAGAAACAATTGTTCATCTTGCTGACTTTGTTGTGGGGAAAAAGAGAAAAGATGATATTCCAAACATAATCTTCCGCAGAGAAGATGGGACTATTTTAAGAACTCCAAGAAAATTTATAGATGACCTTGATAAGTTGCCGATTGCAGTATATACCCCGGATGTCTACCTTAATATTAATGAGAAACTGAAAATACTGGTTTTAGATGAAAGTCGTGGCTGTCCGAACAGTTGTTATTTTTGCATACATCCTGTAAAAAGCGGAAAGAGAAGGACAAAAAGTCCTGAAAAAGTAATTTATGAAATGAAGGAATACAAAAAGAGATATGGTGTATCTATTTTTAAATATGCAGGTTCAAGCACACCAGGCAGTTTTATGATGGATGTCGCAAAAAGAGTTATTGATGAGAAACTGGATGTAAAATATACCAGTTTCGGACATATCAATGAGTTTGATATTGACTTTCCTTTTCTGAAAAATTCCGGATGTGAATCCATTTTCTTCGGGCTTGAATCAGCAGACGAGAAGATTCTGAAAGAGGGAATGAACAAAAACATAGATATGGATAGGGCAAAAAAGGTTCTTAAAAACTGTAAGGATGCAGGTATATTTACTGTAGTCAGTTTAATCTATCCTGCACCTTTTGAAACAGAAATAAGCAGAAAAAAGACAATGGATTTTATAAAAGAGGTCAGACCTGACTCTGTTCTTGTACAGTTTGCGGGTATATATCCGGGGACGTTGTGGTTTAAGTCCCCTGAGAGATTCAATTTTACAATAGAAAACAGGGAATTATACCCTTTTAAAACGATGACATACCAGATAAAAAATCTCTTTCCGCCTACTTACTGGGAGCCGTTACCATATAAGATAAACGGGATGTCTTTTAATGAGTATGCAAAAGAGACGGCACTCTTCCAGCAGGAATTGCAGAAGGATGGCATTGAAACATCTATATCTGATGAGGCATATCTGATTTATAAATTTACCTCTTTTTCCACACTGAGGAAATTTTTAGATATCAACAGGTATTATTTTTATGCAGGGAAAAGGGAGAACCTTGAAAAGGAAATTACAGATATCAACAGAAAAATGGCGGGGATGTGATGATGGTTAAACACAGGGTTGTAATAACAGGTATAGGAGTTATTGCTCCTAACGGGATAGGGAAGGAGAACTTCTGGTATGCCCTTAAGACAGGTAGATGTGGTATCAAACGGATAAGTTTTTTTGATGCATCTGAATTTCCTGTCCGTATTGCAGGAGAGGTGCATAACTTCAATCCAGAGGATTTTATAGAGAAAAAGAAGGCAAGAAAAATGGCAAGGTTTTCCCAGTTTGCTGTTGCCTGTTCTAAAATGGCTTTAGAAGATGCGGGACTGAATTCAGAAACCATTAAAAATGAATACCCCGGAATTGTTATGGGAATATCAAGTACTGATTTTAAGACAATGGAGGAACAGTGTAAGATTTTATATTCAAAGGGACTGGGAAAGATAAATCCGTTTTCTTCTTTCATAAGTGTTCCTAATGCTCCTTCCGGAGAGATTGCCGGTGTTCTTGGAATTCCGGGATTTAACCTTACAGTATCTACAGGTTGCGCTTCAGGACTTGATGCTGTAGGAAGTGGTTACCGCTTGATAAGGGATGGAGAAGCAAGGTGTGTTATAACAGGTGGTTCTGACTGTCCTGTGACACCATTGATGCTCGCAACTTTATGCGCAGCAGATATTATGTCAAAGATTGAAGTTCCTGAAAAAGCGAGTAGACCCTTTGATAAATACAGGGATGGCGGAGTGCTCTCTGAAGGAGCAGCAGTTGTTGTACTTGAAGAGATGGAAAGTGCTATAGCAAGAGGTGCAAATATATATGGAGAAATCACAGGATACGGTCAGAGCATAGAAAGCAAGGAAGAAGTAGTGGGTTCGGGGCTTAAACGTGCTATAGAAAAGTGTTTTGGTGATGCGGATATCAGCCCTGATGAGGTAAGTTATGTTTCAGCACATGCTCCTTCGGATAAACTTCTGGACCTTTATGAGACAAAGGTGTTAAAAGATGTTTTTGGTTCCTGTATATACAGGATACCTGTAAGTTCAATAAAAGGGCATACAGGTAATCCATATTCAGCAGCAGGTGTAATGCAGTTAATATCGGTTGTTATGGGTATGAAGGAAGACATTGTTGTCCCTACGCTTAACTATGAATTTCCAGACCCTGAATGTGACCTTGATTATGTACCCAATTATCCGAGAAAGAATGAGATTAATATCGCTCTGGTCAACTCCCATGGTTTCGGAGGAGCAAATTCATCTGTTTTAATCAGGAGATTTAGATGAATATAGCAACTGTAGTTCTGATATTTACTCTGCTGGTTAATGCCTTTATTCTCTATCTTGTATATAGAAGTAATCCAAAACGTCTTACGAACCGCATTTTTTCTTATCTGGTAGCAAATATCTTGATATGGAATCTGGTGGTGCTGTTTATCATTGAATCGCCAACAATAGAAACAACCACTTTCTGGATTCAGATGGCATTTGCAGTTGGAAGTTTCGTCCCTTTATTCCTTTTATTGCTGGTGTATTCAATCACAGGAGAAAACAGGCCGTTTTTCAGTAGAAGGGACTTTCTGATAATGCTCGTATTATCTATCTTTTGTTTTGCTATCAGTTTTTCCCCCAATTTCTTTACATCTATTAAACAACCTCCAGTTGTAACACTTCAGAATGTCCCTGAAGCAACCTATGGATGGCCATTTTTTATTTTCTTTATTTTGTTTTTAACGGTCGGTTTTTATGCCTTAGGGATATTATTTAAAAATCTCAAAAAAAAGAGAGGGCTGCCAAGGGCTGAACTACAGTACATTCTTCTCGGATGTTCTCTTGGATTATTATTTGTGTGTATTACTAACTTTTTATTTCCTGTGATTTTTAAAACATCCGTTCTTGTTCAATTTGCTCCTGTCGGGGCACTGATAATGAACGGAATTATTGGCTACGGGATAGCAAAGTATAAAATTATGGATGTATCTGTCCTTATGCAGAGGATACTGTCCTATTCTTTTCTTATTCTTTTTGTCTTTTTGCTCTATAATCTTTCCCTTCTCTCTTTCAGATGGTTTTTTATTCCTCGACTTCCCAAGGACTCTCTTCTTCCAGATACACTTGCACTTCTTGTTGTTGTATTTATTTTTGAACCTGTAAGGAAGAAAATAAATAATATTGTCAATTTTAAAATATTCAATCTTGAATATTCACCGGAAGGTACTCTTAGAGGACTGGAAAAGGTTTTATATACAATCGGTGATATAAGAAAATTTCTTGAAAGGTGTTTGAAAATAGTTCTTGAAGGGCTCGGTATAAAAGAAGGGATGATATTTTTTATTCATAAAGAAGGGCATACTAGACAGTTTGTTATTTATCAATCGTTACAGGATTCTGCTGTATCCACAGATTATATATATCCTGCAACAATAGAAAGGGTGTTTAAAGAAACAGCATCACCACTTATAAAAGGTGAATTAGAACGAAAGATTCCGGAGGAGAAAAACATTGCTATTATAAAAGAGATGCAGCAACTCAATACAGAGATAGCAATACCTCTTGTAAGTGATGATAGATTATTAGGAATTCTGTGTTTTGGCGAAAAGGTTTCAGGTAAGTTTTTCTCTCCTGAAGACGAAGAGGTATTTTCCCGGCTTTCATATTACCTTTCTCTTAAGGTCCAGAATTTCCTTTTCTATGAACAACTTGAGAGAGAAAGGATATACCAGGAAACACTGCTTGAAAACTTACCCATAGGGGTTATTGGAACTGATGCAGATGGCTATATAAATATCGTCAACAGGGAAGCGGAGAAAATCACAGGTCTTAACAAAATATCTATTGAGAAAAAGCATTTCAATGAGGTGCTTCCGGAAGAGATAAGAAAAATTCTTATGTATGCTATTCAACACAAAAAAGACCTTCGCCATATCCAGTTTAAGATGAAAAGGGAAAAGGCAGAGGTATCCCTGAGTGCCAATGCTTCTTTATTCTACAGTAAGGATGGCGACCTTACAGGCGCACAGGTTATATTCTCGGATATTACCCACTTAGAAGAACTTGAAGAAGGTATAAAACGAGCGGAACGGCTTGCCTCTTTAGGAGTTATGGCGACAGGCATTGCCCACGAGATAAAAAATCCTCTTGTTTCTATAAAATGTAAGGGGCCAGGAGATCGTTACCACCCTTAAGAGAAAAATTAAGGACACA
>DAONKS010000057.1:0-8287 GCA_035406305.1 bacterium
TCATCTTCCTTCAATTTTTTTATCGCTACGAGTGTGGCTTTTGCACCGGGAATTGTAGTTATAAGGGGGATATTTCTGCTCACTGCAATGCTTCTTATAGAAGTAATATCTTTCTTGGGCTTCTTTCCTGAAGGGGTATTAATAATAAGTGATATCTGATTATTCTTTATATAGTCAAGTACATTGGGCCGTTCCGCTTCATAAATCTTTGGTACTATTGTTGTTTCTATCCCATTTTCTATAAGCAGATTACCTGTTCCCTTACTTGCAAGAATTTTAAATCCCAGTTCCTGAAATCCTTTTGCTATAGGAAGAATTAGATTCTTATCCCTATCTTTTACACTTATAAAGACAGAGCCCGACAGTGGAAGCTTCTGACCTGCTGCTATCTGGCTCTTTGCATATGCCATCTCAAATGTTTTATCAATGCCTATAACCTCTCCTGTAGATTTCATTTCTGGTCCTAAAACAGTGTCAACACCGGGAAATCTTATAAAAGGAAAGACGGATTCCTTCACCGCAAAGTGTTTAACCGAAACCTCTTTTATAAAACCCAACTCTTTCAGTGTCTTGCCTGTCATTATCTTTGTAGCAAGTTTGGCAAGAGGAACATTTATAACCTTGCTTACAAACGGAACCGTTCTGGAGGCACGAGGATTAACCTCAAGGATATAGACAGTGTGGTCCTTTACAGCATACTGGATATTTATTAGTCCATTGATATTTAATTCAAGAGCAAGTTTTTTTGTTGCTTCTGCTATCTCCTTTATAATATCCTTGCTCAAACTATAAGGAGGCAAAACCATTGCGCTATCACCTGAGTGAACACCCGCTTCTTCAATATGCTCCATAATACCACCAATAACACACTGCTTTCCATCACATATAGCATCTACATCAACCTCTATCGCATCTTCAAGAAATTTATCTATAAGTACGGGCCTTTCAGAAGAGACATCCACCGCCTTCTGCATAAATTCTTCAAGTGATGTCCTGTCATAGACAATCTCCATTGCTCTGCCACCAAGAACATAGGAAGGTCTGACAAGAACAGGATAGCCGATACGTTCTGCTATTACCTCTGCTTCTTTAAATGAAGTGGCTGTACCGTTTGGTGGCTGTCTTAGAGATAGTTTTTCAAGAAGGTTTTTAAATTTTTCTCTATCCTCAGCAATATCTATTGCTTCAGGACTTGTTCCCAGTATCCTGACACCTTCTTTCTGTAAAGGTATAGCAAGATTCAGCGGTGTCTGCCCACCAAACTGCAGGATTACCCCTTCTGGTTTTTCTTTCTCCACTATATTCAGTACATCTTCAACAGTTATGGGCTCAAAATATAACCTGTCTGATGTGTCATAGTCAGTACTTACTGTCTCAGGGTTGCAGTTAACCATTATACTTTCATAACCTTCTTCCTTGAGAGCAAAGGATGCATGGACGCAACAGTAGTCAAATTCAATTCCCTGCCCTATCCTGTTTGGACCACCCCCCAATATAACTACCTTCTTCTTATGTGAATGCGGTATGGAATCCTTTTGTTCATATGTTGAGTAATAGTAAGGCCTTTCTGCTTTATATTCTCCAGCAACACTATCCACCGGCTTGAAAACTGCCTCTATCCCTTCTTCCTTTCTTCTTTTTCTAACATCTCCTTCGTTGCATTTAAGAATAAACGCAAGTTGTCTGTCGGAAAAACCTGACTTTTTGGCTTTTTTAAGAAGTTCTGCAGGAAGTGCGCTTATATTGTATTTAGAGAGCCCTTTTTCCATATCAATAATTTCCTTTATATTGTAAAGAAACCATAGGTCTATAGCAGAATACTTATATATCTCTTCAATGGTAAGTCCTGCAAGTATCCCGTATCTCAAATAAAACATTCTTTCATCATCAGGGATGGATATTTTTCTTATTATCAGTTCCTTTTCTTCTTCCGTAAATTTATGGTTTATATCCCATCTATCCTTTTTATCACCACCAAGTCCATATCTTCCTATTTCAAGTGAACGAATCCCTTTCTGCAGTGCCTCACGGAAATTTCTCCCTATGGACATTGCTTCTCCAACTGCCTTCATAGATGTTGTAATGGTCTTATCAGCCCCGGGAAACTTTTCAAATGTAAATCTGGGAATTTTAAAAACGCAGTAGTCCACTGTGGGCTCTGAAAAACAGGTCGTCTTACCTGTAATCTGATTCTTTATCTCATCAAGGGTATAGCCAACAGCTAACTTTGTTGCTATTCTTGCAATAGGGAAACCAGTCGCCTTTGATGCAAGGGCTGAACTTCTGGAAACCCTTGGATTTACCTCTATTATAACCACATTTCCATTTTCAGGATTTACCGCATACTGGATATTTGCTCCTCCATTAACCCCTATCTTTCTTATAACCCTTCTGGAAAGTTCAACAAGATTCTCATACTCTCCGGTACTGAGTGTCTGTGCGGGAGCAACCACAATGCTATCTCCTGTATGGAGTCCCATCGGGTCAACATTCTCCATTGAGGTGACTATTATTACATTATCTTCAGCATCCCTCATTACCTCAAACTCTATCTCTTTCCAGCCAAGAACTGACTGTTCTATAAGAACCTCATGGATAGGGCTTGTATCAAGAGCAAACTCAAGTTTTTTCTCAAATTCTTCCATATTATAGGCAACAGAACCACCTGTGCCACCGAGTGTATAAGCAGGCCTTAAAATAAGGGGAAAACCCAGCTTTTTGCCTATCTCAAGACCTTCTTTCAAACTGTATGCAAGTTCACTTTCAGGAACAGCAATTCCTATCTCTATCATTGCCTTTTTAAAAAGTTCTCTGTCCTCTGCCATAGCAATTGCAGAGACGTTAGCACCTATCACCTCAACTCCATACTTATCCAGTACACCTTCTTTTGCAAGGAATGTTGCAAGGTTAAGTCCTGTCTGTCCTCCGAGTGTCGGGAGTAACGCATCGGGTCTTTCTTTTGCTACTATTTTTGCCACAACATCCACTGTAAGGGGCTCCAGATAGATTGAGTCAGCCATTTCAGGGTCTGTCATAATTGTAGCAGGATTACTGTTGACAAGAATAATGTTATAACCCTCTTCTCTCAGTGATTTACATGCCTGAGAACCAGAATAGTCAAATTCACATGCCTGTCCTATTATAATAGGACCTGAACCGATTATCATAACCTTCCTGATGTCCTTCCTCTTAGGCATCTACTCCCCTTTCATAAAAGTATAAAATTCTTCTATATACTCTTTCTGAGGTTGGAATGTTGTGGAGATTACCTTATTATCTCTATCCGCAATACCTTCTACAGAGTTATCAGTAATATTAACAAACCTTATTATATTTTTTACAGATGCACTTTCCATAACCAAACTGTGTGCCTGTTCTGTGATATATTTTTTTCCTGTTTTTATATCACGCACAGGATGGTTTGTTCCATAATGATTAACCTTCCCATCCGCTATTCTCCCACCCATAGCGAGGGCAACTGCAAGGTGTCCTGCACCTGTTCCCAGAACAGGTATACTACCTATAAATTTCTTTATTATCTCTGCTGCCCTGTTAATGGAATCCATATCTTCAAAAGAAGAGAGGTATATCCCTTTTGCACCAGAAAGAATATCCTTCACATCCGGAGAGATATCAGAAAGAAACACCAGATTCATCCCGAAAGAGTCTAAAAGAGATATCTCACTTTTCTTCATAATGTTAACTGCTGCAATATATGGATTATTCTTTACAGGAACACATTTTTCTTCAAAAGCAGGGGCTTTTATACTTTTTTTCATTTCATTGAGCAGTTTTTTTTCATCTGTATCAACAGGAGCAATCACTCCTTTCATGCCTTTATTATCCCTTACTATCTCAGTTATGAGTTGGGTATCAAGTCCTTCTATCACGGTAATCCCTTTATCCTTCAAAAACTCTCCCAGTGAACACCTTGCCCTGAAGTTACTGTATATCCTGCTTCCTTCAGAGATAATAATACCGGAAGGAAATAACATATCAGTTTCTATATCCTCATAGTTTATACCATAGTTGCCTATAAGAGGATAGGTAAAACAGATTATCTTCCCGCAGTACTCAGGACTGGTTAATACCTTTTCATATCCTACCACCCTTGTATCAAAGACCACCACACCTGTCTTAATACCACCATCTATAATAATCTCACCTTCAAAGGTATCTCCATTTTCCAGAACCAGTTTTCCCCTCATCATAACCTTCCTTCCTCTACCCGTTTTCCTGTAAAACAGGAAAGGCAGAGATGGTCTGGGGGCAGTCCTATTGCATCTATGAAATCCTCAAGGGTATTGTATCTCAAACTGTCTGCTCCTATCCGTTCTTTTATTCCATTAAGAGAAAATTTCTTTGCTGCAAGTTCCCTGTAAGAACGGGTTGATATTCCGTAAAAACAGGGTGCTAAAAGAGGGGGACAGGCAATTCTTACATGAACCTCCTTTGCCCCTGCATTTTTTAATTCCATAACCTTGTACTGTATCTGTGTCCCCCTTACAATTGAATCATCACAGAGAACTATTCTTTTATCCTTTACATTTTCTTTTATTACGGAGAGCTTTATCCGTGCTTCTTCATCCCTGCTTTCCTGGGTTAGTGGGGTATAACTTCTGCTTGCAAATCTGTCTATAAGGAAGACCTCCTCATAGGGAAGCCCTGAACTGTGATGGTATCCAAGTGCACACCCAATACCGGAAAATGGCACAGGGGCTACCAGGTCAGCAGATATCTTTCCATCCTTCTCTGCTAATTTTCTGCCAAAGTTCTCTCTTGCCCTTATTACAGGGATGCCCTCAATAATAGAATCAATGGATGCAGTATATGCCCACTCAAATGCACAGAAGGCAGGATGGGAATTTTTAATCTTTGTAAGTGTATCCAGACCCTTTTTACTTATAAATATTACTTCTCCCGGTTCCACATCCCTGAGAATCTCCATACCCAGTATATCAAATGGTCTGGATTCAGAAGAGACAGCAAGAGAGCCCTCTTTTTTCCCGAGTATAAGCGGTTTGAATCCGTATGGGTCTCTTGCCGCATATATCCCGTCTTTTGTAAGTATGACAATACTGTAAGCGCCCTTAACCTTTTCACTCAACTTAATGATACCGTTGAGAAAATTCTTCTCATAGGAGATAAGTTTACCCAGAAGTTCTATATCCGTCTCACTGCTGAATGAGTGTCCTTCATTTTTTAATTGATTCCTTAACTTTACACTGTTGAGTATATTACCACTGAAAGCAATGGCGAATTTTCCCATTCTGGAGATTAACACTACAGGTTGACGGTCCTTCAAACTTACATGTCCTATACCAATTGGCCCTTTCAGTAAACGAAGTTCTTCTTCTGTAAAGGTATGACGCACAAAACCCTTATGGGTGATAATATGGATATCTGCCTGAGAAGATGTCGCTATTCCGCAGTATCTCTGACCGCGATGCTGGAGTTTAAATATACCATAATATATATCCTTCACCACCTGTTTTTTATCCGCACTGCACAGTCCAAAGACACCGCAGTTTTCTTCCATTTTTAACTCTTTTGATTTATTCTTGTTATATATCGCAGGCTAAAGTTTATCCGCCTCAGTAATAACGTTGGCGGGCCTGCGGTTACCACTTATTACTTTTAACTTATTACTTTTGCCTTTTTATTTTTGCCTTATTAGTTTTTACTTTTGACTTTTGACTTTTGCCTTATTAGTTATTACTTTTAACTTATTACTTTTTACTTATTAGTTATTACTTTTGCCTTTTAACTTATTACTTTTTATTATATATACTCTATCGTGCTCGGCGGCTTAGGTGTTATATCATATACCACCTTTACCACTCCTGGAACTTCCTTTAAAATTCTGTCCCTTGCCTTGAAAAGTATTGCCCACGGGATTTTACAAGGACTGGCTGTAAGGGCATCCTTTGATTCAACAGCCCTTATTGCAATAATATCCCCCAGTACCCTTTTCCCATTCACCACACCTGTGGCTTTATCAGAAAGTAAAACCGCCAGAACCTGAAATATACTGGCACCTGTTATCGTATCTTCAACTATCTTTGTTGCCTTCCTTATCTTTTCCACTCTGTCAGGGACAACCTCCCCTATTATTCTTGTTGCCAGTCCCGGACCGGGGAAGGGTTTTCTTTCTGCAAATTTATTAGGTAGTCCTAACTTTTTAGCAACCTCTCTTACCTGATGTTTATAAAGTTCCCTTAATGGTTCAACAACATTCAGCCCAAAAGTGGCTGGATTCAGCCCTATCTGTGACAAAACATTATGCTGCGTCTTTATCCCTTTCTGTGTCTCTACAATATCCGCTGCAATAGTCCCCTGAATGAGAAAATCCACAGAATAACTTTTCACTGCCTGTCCCAGTGTTCTGTAAAATGCATCCCTGAAAGCAATCCGTTTCTCTTCAGGGTCTATCTTACCCTTCAGCGCTTCAAAAAACCTGTCTTTTACATCCCACACCTCAAGGTTTATCCCCACACTCTCAAAAAACTTCCTGACCTCTTCCGGTTCTCCTTCTCTCATAAGTCCGTCATCAAGAAAAAGCACAACAATGTTTTCACCAAGCGCCTTCCTTGCAAGGACTGCACAGGTCACACTATCAACCCCGCCCGATGTCGCTATTATTGCCCTGCTATTACCTATTTTTGTCTTCAATTCTTTCGTCTTCTCGGCTATAAATTTAGTGGGAGAAAAAGCCATTTTCTGACCTCCTTTTTGTTTTTTCCTAAATAAGTTATTTTACTGTATTAAAAAGCAATATGTCAAATTCCTCTCCGTTTATGCTTTTTACAACCGGTTTTATCTTTAGATAAAAAAGAGGAACCTTCCATTCATATCCGTTCAGTTTCACATAGTCCTTTTCCGTTGTTATAAGATATTCTGCATCCTTTTCTAAAAAAGCGCTTTCCAGTTCTTTTATATCCTGCTTCTGATAGAGAAAATGGTCAGGGTATATAATTCCATATATCTTTGACGGTGATAGTGCGGATAAGAGGGAAAAAAAGTTAAAAGGACACCCTGTCCCTGTAAATGCAACAATAACCCTATTTTTGATAAACACCGGTGATATTTCTCCTCTGTTATTCTCCAGGGATTTTATCTCATAGTCCATAATAAATATCGGTTTTTTAAAATATCCTAAATAATTGATGAGGTCCTGATATTTTGTTTTATCTACCATATATGAATGGGTGAGTACAAAAACATCCGCTCTTTTAAGTTCCTTTTTAGGTTCCCTTAAAAGTCCTGATGGTAGCAACATATTGTTGTCAAAAGGATTTGCCATATCTATAACAAGAACATCCATATTTTTAAAGAGATGGTGACAGTGAAATCCATCATCAAGAACCACAATATCTTTTTTATTTCCTGTCATCTTCCCTGTAATTTCCTCTATACTTTTACCTGTGATTGTTATATCAGGAAAATTCTTTTTTACCATAACGGCTTCATCTTCCATTGCTGCCTTGAGATATCTTCCTCTACTTTTTTTTATTGCGCCTGAAGAAGAAACTATAATATGTCTCCCATATCTCTGGTAGAAACTCACTATGTACATCACAAGCGGTGTTTTACCTGTTCCCCCGGCGGTTATATTCCCTACACTTATAACAGGGATATCCAGTTTTTTCTTTCTTATAAGACACCTTTTCAGATATATAACTGCAAGATAAAATAAACTGAAGGGAAGAAGATATACTGAAATAATTTTAAACGCCATGAGGTTTCCCCGTAAGATGAAACTTCTGTAGATAGAACTAAAAAAGGGTCTGCTCGTCCTCAATTTTAGAAGTTCTACAGGGAACCTCCACTTTTCCGAATTCTCCATCATAGCCGGGAACAATATTTATTCTCCCTTCTCTAACATTACATATTCCATCAACAATATCATCATCAACTCTTTTTCTTAAATCATTTTCAGGAAGCTCAAGAAGTACAGTAAATTCAGGTCCGAGACGCTCAATAATCTCTGTATACTTATTCCTCACGGGAAGAGAATCTACATCCTTATGGAATATACTTGCTATAATCTGGTCAAGAGGGACCATCTTACGGAACGGAATAAATTTAGCAGGTTTCTCTCCATATTTTCTGTCGGCTAACTCATAAATGCGGTTCATAACCCCTATTGTCAGTTTTCTGCCACATACAGGACAGAGATTGTTATTCTTTTTGGTCTCTTCAGGTGGCAGGCATACATTACAGTTTCTATGCCCATCAAAGTGATATTTTCCCTCTTCAGGAAAATATTCAACAGTTAAGATAAATT
>DAONKS010000058.1:0-7991 GCA_035406305.1 bacterium
TAAACCTGCCGTTAAAGTATGATAGATAAACCTGTCCCCTGTATGCATTGATAATACAGAGCGCAGGTGTTTTGAACCCCTTAATCCCGAAAAATATACTATCCATTGTTCCGATGCAGAATATCTTTGCTTTACTTCCTGCTGCAATCCCTTTTGCCACTCCCATTCCTAACCTTATGCCTGTCCAGAGCCCCGGGCCATAAGAAACCACAAGAAGTTCCAGTTCTTCCGGCTTACAGTTATTGTTTTCAAGAATAATATCTATAGATGAGATTAATCTGCTGGCGATATCCGACGTTCTGAAGATGTATTCTGAACAGACCTTATTACCTTCAAGAAATGCTATACTGCCTATATCTGATGTGGTTTCTATAGACAGGACTTTCATCAGTTAAACTCGCTAAGGATATTGGTTATAGTTTCTGTATTCAGCACCGTGCCCTGTGGAAGTTTTTTCTCTGACAGAAGAGACATCCTTGCCTTCCCCAGTGTAACTCTACCCTCAAGATATACAGGAAGCCGTTTGTTATCAGCAGTGAGCCATAAATTCATCGCCCCTTTTGTGAAAAACCCCTCACTGCTTTTTGCCTGAGGTTTAAGAACATAGACATCACCTTTACCTTTGCCGGGAATATCAACAGTTTTCTTGCCAAGTGTCTGGATGGTAAGGTCCCATATCTCCTTCATAGCAATGGGTATGGTAAACGAAGAAGAATTATCAAGGTCAAGAGTCCTTACGATATAAAATATGGATATGCTATCATATGCGACATCAGGTAGTGCAAGGGTTTTTTCTTTTGTGTCGTAAAGTCGCCCTTTATCATATTTTCTGTACTTTGTATAATACTTATGGTTTTTCCAGTCGAAACGGATTTCAAGTATATCCTCTTTCTCATTACTTCCTTTGCTGTACTGATAGTAATAATATGGCTGAAGTGTTTTCTTATCAAGATATGCATCCATCCTGTATAAACTCAGTTGTGCTCCCATAATACTTCTTTCAGGAACTGTAAGTCCCAGGATATGATAAACATCTCCGTAACTGTTATTTATATCCTCACAGGCAAGCATACCCTTTCCAATACTTATAGAGTTCCACGTTATCTGGTATACAAGACATTCTCCATTCCAGAGTTCAAGAGTTGGAATATATTGAGAAGTAACAGATGGTTTCTCTTCCGTCTTTCCCTTCTTTTGAACCACTGCGTGTTTTTTTGCTATTACTGGCGGTTTTTCTTCCTCTGGCTGTATTTTAACCGACTCTTTTTCAGGGGCGGTCATTTCCACTTCAGGTGTTTTCGCAGGAGATACACTCTCTTCCTTTTTTATACTATCCTCTTTTTTACGAAAAAGAGAAAAGATATTGTAAGGTCTCCTTTTTTTTAGCAGTTTTACACTCTCTGTGGTCTTTTCAGGAAGTTCAGTTGATATGTGTATCTCTCCCGGAGATGTCTGTGCAAGTTCTTCCCTTAACTTCTCTTTTGAGACCGTACTTTTTGAAGTTATGCAGCCAGCAGACAAAAGACACAATAAAAGAATTATGCAGATTGTTAATTTCCCTTTCATTTTGAATCTCTGTTTATCCACATTTTACCCTACTTCCTGCAGTTCCGCAACCTTCAAATATACAGTTTCTTTTCCAGATAGCCAAGATAATCGCTTATTCCTTCTTCAAGTTCTGTAAATTTTCCCGTGAACCCAGCATTCCTCAACTTCTCTGTATCTGCCCGGGTAAAATACTGGTATTTATCCCTCTCTATCTCGGGAGGCATATCTACATACTCTATTGAAGGTCGCAAATTGAAACACTTAAAAATCGCTTTCACAAGGTCATTAAAACTGCGTGCCTTCCCTGTTCCCACATTGTATATTCCACTCTTTTCAGGATGCTCTACAAAAAACATTATTACATCAACCACATCCTTCACATAAATAAAGTCCCTTTTCTGCTCTCCATCTTCTATATCCTTTCTGTATGACTTAAAAAGTTTCTTCTTCCCCGTTTTCTTTATCTCTTCGTATGCCTTTGCCACAACACTTCTCATATCCCCTTTATGATATTCATTTGGACCATAAACATTGAAAAACTTGAACCCCGTGACCTTATCAACAAGTCCATTTGTAATAAGCCATAGGTCAAAAAGGTGCTTTGAAAGTCCATATACATTAAGGGGCTCTAAATTTTTTGTAGTCACATCATCATCGGAAAAACCCTTTTCTCCATTTCCGTAGGTAGCGGCTGAAGAGGCATAAAGAAACCTTCTACCTCTGGATAATGCCCATATTGCAAGTGTCCTGCTATAGTGATAGTTATTGAAAAACATATACTCGTAGTCATTGTTTACTGTTGATGTACAGGCGCCAAGATGTATTATCATATCAGGGCACTCTATCTTATTTTCACTGACAAGATATAAAAATGTATCCTTCTCTATAATATCCTTAAATACCTTTCCGGATATATTCTTTTCTTTTTCAGGGGCTGGACTATCAACAATGGTAATATCAGTATATCCATTATCATTCAGTCCCCTTAAGAGACAACTGCCTATAAAACCCATACCACCTGTAAGTATAACCCTCATTTTATCCTACCTTTTTTATTCTTTTTGCTATCTCTGTTGTTGAAACCCCTTTTACCACCGGGAACATATAAACCTTCCCTCCGTAACGCTCTACAATATCCCTTCCCACAACATTCTCTGTTTTATAGTCACCGCCCTTTACTAAAACATCCGGTTTTACTATTCTTATGAGTTGGTAAGGTGTATCCTGTGAAAAGAGAACTACATAGTCCACCATTTCAAGGGAAGAAAGAATTTCTGCTCTATCTCTTTCTTTTATAAATGGTCTGCCTTTACCTTTCAATCGCCTTACAGATGCATCAGTATTAAGACCTACAATTAAAACATCTCCAAGTGATTTTGCCTTCTTCAAAAGCCGTATATGTCCCTTATGCAGTATATCAAAACATCCATTTGTAAATACAACTTTTTTTCCCTCTTTTTTCAAATGCCTGCTTATCTTTTCTATCTCTTTAAAACCTTTTATTTTTCCCATTAAAGAACATTTACGTACTCTTTTTCTAAAATTTCTCTGAATGTCTCTTTTAATTCATTTTGACTTGTAGATGCAGTCCCCAGTTTAGCAACTGTTATTCCTGCTGCGATATTGGAGATTATTGCTGCTTCAACAACAGATGCCCCCGCAGAAAGAGAAAGTGTAAATACAGCAATCACGGTATCACCTGCACCCGTTACATCAAACACCTCTCTTGCTACTGTAGGTATATGTATAACATTCCCTTCCCTTTCAAAGAGCATCATTCCATCTTTGCCAAGAGTAATAAGGAGATGCTCACATCTGAGACGTTTCATAATTCTCTGTCCAAGTTTCTCTATATCTTCAGATGCTTCTGGCTCTTTTATATGCAGAAACTCACTCGCTTCCGCCCTGTTTGGGGTTATACAGGTGACATTTTTATAGTAAGGGAAGTGTTCAACCTTTGGGTCAACGGTAAGTATCTTACTATACCTCTTTTTGAATTTCAGGAATATGTTTATGAGACCCTTCGTTATAAAGCCCTTGTTGTAGTCGGATATAATCATACCCTTTGCATATATACCTTTTTCTCCTAATATTTTCCCGACCCTGAAAATCTCGTCATCTGTAAGTTTTTTAACCTCTTCTCTGTCAATTCTTGCTACCTGTTGTGTCCTTGCTATAACTCTTGTTTTTGTCGTGGTGGGAACATCTCTTTCAAGGAGGGAGGATGTTATCCCTTTTTCTCTCAGAACATCTTTAAGAGTCCTACCATCCACATCTATGCCTATAGATGCAATAAGATAGGGAATACCACCGAGTGCCTTTATATTGAGGGCAACATTACCTGCACCACCTAACATCTGTTCTTCTTTCTGGATAAGCACAACAGGGACAGGCGCTTCCGGGGAGATTCTTGAAACATTCCCATAGACAAATCTATCAAGTATAAGGTCTCCGGCAACCACAACCTCTGTTTTGCTGTATCGCCCGAGAATCGTATT
This sequence comes from bacterium, assembly GCA_035406305.1. Taxonomy (GTDB): domain Bacteria; phylum Ratteibacteria; class UBA8468; order B48-G9; family JAFGKM01; genus JAAYXZ01. The sequence continues at coordinate 4,047 of DAONKS010000058.1, forward strand.
AAATTTTTCCCTGTCAATAATTTTTTTAAGTGCAACTTTTTCTCTCATAAAGGTATTATATTATCTACAGGCAGTTTCAGTCAATCAGGTGCGCTGTGTGATATCAAGATTTAATTTGAAACGTCGGGGGGTAATCTTTTGAAATTTTCCTTCTTTTATCCATCTATTCATTTTATATTCTGTCAGAATGAAAAATACCTGCCATTCTGCTTCATCTCTTGGTTTTCTTCTGCCCCTTCCTGTGGATTTTATCTTTGCTCCATGGATACAAAAAACAGGTAGATTGCTACTTATATATTCGTCAAAGTTATATCTCTTCATATCTTCATCCTTTTCAAAATCTTCTCCACTCCTTCTTCTTTCGCCCTCTGCATAAGATACTTTTTGTCAATATCTTTTTTGTGAAGTTTCAATAACTGCCACGCCCATTTACCATCTTCATCTAATTTCCTCCACACAAAGGCATTTAAACGGTCTATAATCAAGCCCTCTATACCAAAACTTTTAGTTCTTCTACTGTAACTTCTGAAATTTTTGAATAATCGCCTTGTTTAAGAGAACCACTTACAATATCAACTTCAATATCATACTCAACATTGACCCATAATCTACCAACTTTTTTAAATGCCCAATCTCTGAGCAAATTTTCAATCTCTCTTTGTCCTTCACTGACAATGTCTATATCTGCTGTTGTATAAGAGCCGAGTGTATAAAATTCAACAGCATGTCCACCAACAACTATAGGTCGTATCCCTTTCTTATTAAGGTATTTTGTAAGTATACCCACAAAATATAACCGTCTCTTAAAATCATTCTCAATTTTACTTAACCTTTTAAATTCTGCAGGTTGTTTCATAGATTTATTTTACTATTTCTCTTTCTGTTTATAAAGCATTATCGCTTCTTCATAGATAGAAGTTATCTGTCTTCCTATTGCTTCATAAGAATATTTATTTCTTGCCTCAACAGATATCTTTTCTCTATCGTATTTATCTGCATTGTCCATCATATAAAGCATTGCATCTGCAAGGGCTGTGGGATTATCCGGCTCTACAAGTATCCCGTTTGTTTCACTTATTATTTCAGGTATCCCGCCCACCTTTGTAGCAACGACAGGAAGTCCACAACAAAGAGATTCCAGTAAAACACAGGGAAGGTTTTCAAATCTACTTGGCAAAACAAAAAAGTCAGAATTCTGCATCATCCCTGCTATTTCTGCTTTTGTTTTTCCACCGTGGAAGTGTATGAATTTATCAAGAGAAAGATTTTTAACCATTGCTTTATACTCTTCCATCTTTTCACCTTCACCTACAATATCAAGTATCCAGTCCTGACGGATATTATAGATTATCTTGCAGGCACTGATAAGAACCGGATAGTTCTTTTTAGGATGCATCGCAGCAACACATAGTATCTTCTTTTTCTCTGATTTGTTTCTCATCTCAGGGTTATAATAAAAATGGTCGGAAACAACATTTGGCACTATTTCAAAATTTCCCCTGATACCATAAGAAATAATATCTTCTTTCAGGGAATTACTCACAGGTAAAACTAAATCAGCATTTTCCATTCCTGTGCGTGCCATCTTTAACTTCTTTTTGTTTACTGTTCTCCGTGCATAGCCCGAATAGTGTTCAGTTATTACATATGGAATTCCGTATCTCTTTTTTATTATATGAGCAGGAACTCCTGTTTTATATATATTGGCATGTATAATATCCGGTTTAAATCCTTCTGAAATAAATCTTTCAAATCCACGGATTATACCTTTTACATAGGTAGAATAAGAAGGCAATAACGGTATCTCTCTGTATGTAAATCGTAAAACCTTCAGGCCATCCTCAATAGAAAAGGAAAAACAGTATTTTTTCCTCTGCCATTTCTTTTCTTCTCCATATATGACAGCAACATCACAGAATTTTGAAACAGCAAGTGCATGCTCTTTTATAAATACCCCGCTGTAATTGCCTTTTTCTGGAAACCATCCTGCTATAAAAAGCACCTTCATTGTTTCTCCTTTTCTTCCTTTTAATTTTACAATGAAGTTTACAATGAAGTCAGGACATCAACAAGCATTTCTGAAACAACAGTGATAGAATAATACTTTTCTACTTTCTGTCTTGCCTTCAGACCCATCTCTTTTCTCAGTTCTCTATTCTCTATAAGAATCTTTAGATATTTATAAAATTCATCTAAGTCCTTGGCAACAAATCCCTCCTTACCATGCTCAACTATCTCAGAATTGATACCCACATATGATACCACAGGAGGAACACCAGCAGCCATATACTGAAGGGCCTTGTAACCACATTTACCTTTTGTCCATTTTGTCTTTGGAAGTGGCATTACTCCGATATCAAATTTCGCTATCTCTTCCTCCTGTGTCTCAAGTGTCCATGGAATAAATCTAACCTTAACCCCTGTCATGTTTAACGTCTCAGAACAGATTATTGCTAATTCAACAGGATACTCCTTGGAAAGTTTCTCCAAAACAGGTTCAATAATTTTCAGACAGGGCAGGTTTCCAATACTTCCTATCCATCCAATAACGACATAGTCATTCTTTACTCTCCAATCTTTCAAGGGTATATTCCTTGTCTCAACTGCTGATGGTATAACCACCACATTTTTATTGAATTTCCTTGCCTCCTCTGCAAGAAACCTGTTGCCAGCAATTACGCAGTCAACCATTTTAACAATTCTTCTAAATCTTATATATCTCTTAGACCTGTTGTTTATGTCTCTACTGTAGGGTTTTATATATATGGCATCATCAAAGTCAAAGATGAGTTTTTTAGAAAAGATTTTAAGAAAAAAAGATTCAAGAATGCTCGGTAGTTTTCTCTGAAGAAAGATAATATCAAACCTTTTCAGGTTCATAAAAATCCTGATTTTATCTATTAAATTTTTATATTGAATTACCTCAAACTCTATATTTCTTTGCTTTAGTTCAGGGAGTAGGTTTAAAACTCTTACCCTGCTACTTGCATTCTCGTAATCCCGAATAATAAATAAAACATTCTTATAAACCTTACTGTATATGCTCTTACCCAATAAGGATAATAGATACGCTATGAGATATTTAGATTGCGTAGGTTTAAGACAAAATGCCTTTTTGAGATAAGACCTTGCCTCTTTAGATTCTCCATACCTACATAGATAATCACCTATCTGAAAATAAAACTTTGAAATCTTTTTTGAATATCTTATAAAATCCTGCTGATGTTTTTCTATCATCCTCCTGAGTGCTGTAATCTTTGCAGATTTAACCTTTGAGATACTATCACTACTTTCATATTCAATTACCAGTGGTTCATCTATTAAAGAGAAACTAAAATATTTAGAAATTCTTAAAAATAGTTCCCAGTCTTCAAGAGGTGGTAAGAGTTCGTCAAATAGTCCAACCTTCTCAAAACATTCTCTTTTTATCAGTACAGTCGGCATTCCAACAAAATTATGGTTAAGAAGTTCGTAATAGATATCCCCCTCTTTTTTCCTAACACTTTTATAAGGAGTATATACCTTTCTGGTGGGAAATATTCTCCAGAACCCTGTATATACTACTCCAACATCCTCAGGCGCATTCTTAAAAGTAATGATCTGTTTTTCTAACTTATCAGATATCCACTCGTCATCACTATCCTGGAATGCTATATATCTACCTGACGCATGTTTTATACCAGTGTTTTTTGCAGCTGCTGCTCCTCTATTTCTATCATGTTTGAGATATCTTATCCTTTTATCTATTCTCATCATTTCCTTTATTAAAGATTCTGTATTATCTGAAGAACCATCATCAACAATAATTATTTCAAAGTCCTGATAGGTCTGTCTCAATAAACTTTTAACAGCATGTTCAAAGGTATGGGCTCTATTGTAAGTAGGTAATATTATAGAAACAGTTGGATTTGCCATAATATCATCCTCATCTTTTTATTTAAACAG
>DAONKS010000059.1:0-7989 GCA_035406305.1 bacterium
TACCAGCCAATGACAACCTTCCTGACATAAATCTCACAAAAGACGGAATAAGAGGCAAAGATATCCAGTAGCAGGGTTATGAACTTATAAATTTAACATTGGTAATAATTATATAAATTTGACATTCATTAATACAACATATTTCTAAAAAATTTTTATTATATATAACTATTGACAAAAATAAAACAATGTGTTATAATAATATAAAATGAAAGTAGAGCAAGAGAAGAATAAAAAGTGGGCTGAGATATATAACCTGTTAAAAGAGGAAATAGAAAAAAGGAATTACGAAAGGGGAGACAGGTTTTTAACAGTTTCGGAAGTTTCTAAAAGATTTAATGTAAGCCAGATAACAAGCAGGAGGGCTTTGTCTGCTCTTGCCATGGATAATTTGATAATCCAGAAGGCAGGGTTGGGCTCAATTATAAAAAACAGAGAGAGGATTAAGATACATTTCTTTATACCGGAGGAAGAACACTGGGATATTAAGAGATTTGAAAATATTCCACTTATAAACTTTGAAATCCTGAAAGGTGCTATGCAGCAGGCAACAGAAGAAGGGGTAGAAATAGAATTTATAGACAGGCGACTCCTCCTGGATGTACTCAGAAAAGAACCTGTTCTTGCGATGCATGGAACATTCAGGTTGAATTTTAAAGAGGAAGAACTTCAGAAAAGGAATTATAATCTGATTATTCTCCACTCCCCGGGCCCTTTAAAATATTTTCATACAGTAAGGCATAATCTTCATAAAGCCGCTTACTATGCAACGAAACACCTTATTTCAAGAGGGCATAAAAGGATAGGGCTTATTGTGGGATTTCTTTCATCAGAAGGATGGTTACCGCGTTTTGAAGGATATCTCCAGGCATTGAAAGAGGGGAATCTTCCTCTAAACCTTAAAATGGTAAAGGAAACATCCGGGTATGACAGGAATGAAGATATAATCGCCTTTGAAGAACTCCTGGCCTTGAAAGACCTTCCGACAGCAATCTGCACGGGGAATGATGAAAGGGCATTAAACATCCTTGATTATTGTTGTAAGAAAGGCATAAGAGTCCCTGAAGATATGGCTATATGTGGCATAGACAATATATATAAAACAGAATTTTCACGACCTCCTTTAACCACGGTTGATACTGGATGGGAGGAAATAGGAAAAGCGGCCATAAACTTTGTATTGGAATTGATGGAAAAACCTGGGACAGAGATTCAGGATATTGTTGTGGAGCCCGAACTTATAATCCGCAAATCAACATAAAAGGGGGTGATGAATAAGAAGAGAGAAGTAGATAGGTTTGATAGTGTAGAAACGAGGCAGAAAAATGAAGCAGCAAGGAAACAGAAAAAGGAGGAAGAACAAATGGAGAAAAAAAAGAGAAAAGGGTTTACATTAATAGAATTGCTTGTGGTGGTGGCAATCATTGCGATTCTTGCAGCGATGTTGCTACCGGCACTATCTCAGGCAAGGGAAAGGGCACGACAGGCGGTGTGTATGAATAATCTGAAGCAGTTATATATGGCATTTTATTCTTATGCACAGGACTATGATGGCTGGATGATTCCTGCTTATATAGTCACAGAAGAAGGACTTAACCGTTTCTGGGTTGGCAGGATGTATACTTATGGGTATTTCCCAACAAAGATATTTCGGAAGGTCCGTGTATGTCCTTCCTGCCGGACTCCTAATCCCCAGAATATAGGTATTCCCGGTGAGACCACATCAGGAAATTATACCCGTGTGGATTATCTGTACAACTATAGGGCCGGTTATTCAAGTGGGTCAGGTACATGGGTGTACCCGCTTAAAAAATTTGAGAGGGTAAAGACACCTCACAGGCAGGCACTTGTTATTGATGGATATCAGAATGACACTATATCTGCATTTGATTTTACTGTACCACTCACTACCCATGACCCGAGATACACCCGCCATAACCAGGGGATGAATATCCTGTTTGTTGCAGGTAATGTTGAGTGGCTCCCTGCAGGTAGTGCTCCTGTCTTGAGGGATATGGTAAAGTGAGGGAGTATCGGGGTGGATATTCAACAGAGAGAGATAAGAGAATGAAATTCAGGATACACACAGGGCTTTTTCAAAGCATACCCATGGAGGAAGGGTTGGCCATGATTAAAGAAGCGGGTTATGACGGTGTTGAGTGGACATGGAGAGATGTAGATGTTCCCGTTGTCCCTGTATCGGGAAGCGATAGGAAGAGAATTCTTAAAGGTGCGGAAAAGATAAGGAGAATGAGTGAGAAATCCGGACTGGAAGTAATTTCCGTAGCGCCTGACATTTTACCCAATTTTGCTGATGATCCTGAGATTTTAAGGGTACACTTTGAAGGTATAATGGAGAGTGGAGCGTTTTTTTGAGGATGTTTGCGCCCGTGTATGCGTGTATGTGGGATTTTGAATCCGAGAAACAGATTTGAGGAATACTATGACAGCAAGAAAGATTTTCACACCATTGCGAGAGATTTCAATAAACATCTCAATATCCTTTACAGGATGGGCGAAAAATATATATCAGGGAGTTATTTGAAATGCACGACGGCTATTGTCCGTCAATCTTTAGCGGCTATTACTTATTTTTGAAGGATTTTTCTCCTGATTACATTGGCGTTATCTATGACCCGGAAAACATGGTGAGAGAAGGGATGGAAAACTGGCGCATGGGAATTGAAATGATTTATCCTTATATCGGGTATGTCCATGTAAAAAATATGGTGTGGGTTAATGGTTCCGGGTATAGTCCTCCCCAGCACATGAAAAAATGGAGGACGGAGAGGATTAACCTGGATGATGTAATAGTTGATTGGTGTCAGATAATTTTTTTTGAAGAAATATAGTTTTAAAAGATATCTTGTGGATGGGGATTTTTCAAAGAAAAACCCGGAGGAGAGATTTAGAAATATACAGTATCTGAAAGCACTTATAGTTCAAAAAAATGACCCTTGGGGAAAATGGTTTAATTGGGAAAAGGGAGAGAGGTGTATCTGCGAATTGGAACCGGTACAGTGGAGATATCAGTGAAACCGAAAGAAACGATGGGAACGCGTATCATTACAGATGCTGTGATGGATAATGCACGAAGAAAAGATTCCGTGGATATAAAAAAGTAAACAGGAGGTTTTTATGAAAATTTGGATGAAAGATTTGGGTCTTATTCTATCGCTTTTTTCCCTTTTTATACTTACTCCCGCTTTTTCTATGGATAAAATTATCCTTAAGAACGAATACTGGAATGTTGTTATCGAACCACGGTGGGGAGCAAGGGCAAGCAGTATGAGGTCAATACAGCAGAATTACGATTTTGTCTCTTACTGGGGAGATGTTAAAACAAGGAGCGACGGAGAAGCACGTGATGGCGGTGTTTTCAGAAGCATGATGTCCGGCAGTTATGTTTCAAGCCAGCCGGAAGAGCCATATACGGTTATAAGAACTTCTGCGACTGAAGCGATTCTTGAATATGAAAACAGGCATCCATTAATGGATGGGCTATATGAGGAAAAAAAGATAATCCTTGAAGAAACAGATGTTGTTTTCTCGGTGAAGGTAAGCAATAGAGCCAGAGAAAACAGGGTAGTTTATTATCGCATACAGGACTGGATAGGCACAGGAAAAAGAGAAGGAAAGGACTCAGTACATATTATACCGAAGGAACTCAACTTACCTTTCACTTTTATTTCAAATCAGGGAGAAAGCGTTAACAGACATTTTGTTAGCCCTTCCGAAAACTGGTATGCACTGGCGGATATTGTCAGTAACAAGGGATTACTTGTAAAAGTAAATAGAACTGTAGCGGGTATATATTTCTGGGAGTCGGGTAAAGGTGCTTCTATGCGGACAGCAGAGATTTTCTTTCCCTGTGTAACTCTTATGCCCGGCCAGTCATGGTATATGGAAGTAAGATACAGAGCATTTGAACCGGATAACCCTGATACAGGGGACGACAATCTTAACCGTATTCTTTTAAAAAACAATATATTAAAGTGCCTTTCGGTTATTGAAGCAAAGAATGTTAAATCCGGACTACCGTTCAATGCAGAAATGAAATTGCCATATACAAAAGAGCCCCTTAAAATAGCGCCTGTACATCCTGCTTCACCCTCTTTAGGTGGAGAGATTGCTCCTGATTACGGAAAGACACTAAACAAAATATACCTTTACGGTACTCCGGGGGAGGTTATTTCTTTCGCTTTCGCTGCTACGGCAAATGAGGATATAAAGAAGGGGGAAATTATTTTCAGCGACTTGAAATCAGCACCCCGTAGAAAGATAAGCAAAGAGGCGTTTGACCCCAAATATGTTGCCGGCGAAAGCAAAATACTTGTCCACAACTGGGGACTTGTACAACATATTCCTGAAAGTATTGCACATATCAATAATGATATTTTCGACCCGGATACCATCACGCCTTTTTCTCTTAAACAGGGAGATACCGCATATATCTGGACGAATCTCAGGATACCAGAAAATGCAGCCGCTGGTACTTATTCAGGAATATGCTCTATTAATACGGGAAGGGAGCAGATTGGGTTTAAGATATCTTTAAAGGTAAGGCCATTCAAACTTGTTAGAGCGGAACATAAGACATATAGCACATTTATGCCTTATTACATTAAACCGCCAGATGGTGAACCTGCAGGACCTCTTGCAAAGTATATGATAAGCAGGGAAGAATATCTTAAGATAATGAAGGTTTTTAGAGATATCGGTTTCAGTTCTCTTGTAATATATGTCTCCCGCAGGGATGACCTGCTATGGGTTATTGACAGAGCAAAAGAATTGGGCATGAAGGGTGCTTTCGTGCTAATATATCCGTATTCTATAAAGCCAGAAGATATAGAAGAAAGATGCATTACTGCTTTCGGGTGGGTGATAGATGAGCCATCTATGTATATACAGGTGCCTCATGCAATAAAAATGTATGAAAATATGGTAAAAAGAGGGTTTACCCCTACATTTACTCCAAACCTGCCCCTTGGTCTTATCATAGCCGATATTCTGGATAAGATGGTTCCTATCATCAACACAAACGGCAATGCTCCTTATCTCATTGATGTAACGAAGAGATACCATGATGCCGGAAGAAAAGTTTTCTGGTATGAGGCACACGGGTTGGGAGTTCCTTCTGTTGAACAGCGTGCACTCAGGGGTATATACCTATGGAAAGAACCAGTGGATGGCATATATGACTGGGATAATGGAAGTATCAGTCCTAAACTCAGTAATCATCATATGGCTGGATTTGCCGGCACCAAACTTCTGCCACGACTCGGTCTGGAAAATACAAGGCAGGCACTTACTGACCTTAACTATCTATATACCCTTGAAACCCTTTCACAACAATGTAAAAATGCAGGGGTACGCGCGGAAGCCGAGCAGTTGATGAATTGGATAAAGGGATATTTTAACTCCGATTATTACAAGGTTATTCCATATATATCTGACCCTCAGTATCTTGATGATATAAGACAGGAAGTAGCGGATATGATAGAAAATATAGTAAAAAGTCATAAGTAACAGGGATGAAAGGAGGAGACACTATGAAAAAAAAATCCTTTTTTTGTATAATTCTCGCAGGAATTGTATCTTTTTTAGGGATTAGCACAGCTTCTGGTTCTGGAGTAAAAGTTCCTTTTGAATACGATTTTACTAAGTACCCTGTAAACTTCGTTTATCTGAGGGGTAGTTCCCAGATTATTGACGGTGAAAAAGATGGGGAAAAGATACTTGTAAACGAGAAGGATTACGATGTTTTTGCCTTTTATCTGGACCTGCAGGGAAACTTTGAACAGCCACTAAAACTTACCGTGACGGCAGCCACAGGGAAGGAGCAGAAAAGTTCCATGCTTGGGGCACTGGGCTTGGGGGTAAAAGATAAGCAGGTTGTCTCATCGGTGAATATCAATTTTGGATGGAACAAGAGGCTCCAGAGAGATATTTTTACTGACCATATATTCATTATAGACCCTGTAAAATTCAAAGAGAAGGATGAAGGTATAGAAGGTATATTTGTTCTACTTTACCGCTGCAATCAACAGGGGATTTTAAAAATCAGTAAAGTAAAGATTGAACTACTGAAGAAGGAAGAAGCGGAAGCAAAGCCGACAGTAAAAAAAACCCCTGAACCGGAGGAAAAACAACAGATTTTTACAGGTTATATCTATCCGGAAGGTACTGGAGATTCTCTTAAACTGGACTTTTTTCCTATGGGTGTTTATACAACAGGAGAATTTAAATACCTTGAAGAAGCCGCAAAGGCAGAAGGGGTTGATGTATATACAATTGCTGACCGCGTACATAAAGAACTGAAGGAGCTTGGGGCAAATGTGGTTTTTTACCAGGGGACATCTCTGGCATCTGGCGATATTCTGGTTGGAGCTGAGATGGCGAAGATAGCAGCGGCTAATGGCATAAAAGTTATTGCCCAGCCCAATGATGTCTATTTTCGGGGAAACTATCCATCCCTATGGGAGAGTGTCGGGGCAAAAAGCAGTAAGGAGTATTTTGAAAAATATACTGCCCCGAGGGTAAAGAAATACCTGCCTTTTTACAGGGACAACAAAGACATTCTGGCATGGGCTCCTGTAGAGGAACTTCATGGGGACACGCAACTTGCCCAGGAAATGGCAGAATATAGAAAATTGATATGGGATATATGCCCCAACCATCTTATCTATGAATTACATTCTGACCTGAATATGATGAAGCAGAGTAAACCCCCCTATCCCAATATAATGGGAATAGACAGATATTGCTGGTGGAATAATGATTATGCTGGCAATATTATGATGTGGACTCCTAACCTTGCGTTACGCTGGCTTAGAAGTGTAATAAGGCCTTTTATTGATGAATCTTCAAACTTTAACCGTCCCTGTGTTTTTGTAATGCAGTGCATGGCAAATTATACACTTGAAGACCCTGCTAAATATCCTTTTCTTAAAACCACCGAACAGAAGAAAGCATATGCCAATTCTCTTGTGCCCAGTTTAAAATATTATCCTGAAATTGATAGATTTGGCAGATGGGGTTTTTTCTACCCACCGAAAAACGCTATGCGTGCTATGTGCTGGATAGGTGTTCTGGAAGGAGCAAAGGGATTACTTGTATGGAACTACTCATATAATTACAAGGGTAGAATTACATCCATTACGAAGGATATTGTGGAGAACGCATTTGCCAGCGGGAAAAATGTTATAAGTATTGGAGGTCTCAGGAAAAATACAACTGCCTGGTATGACCTGCAGAAGGGTTTTTCTGAAGTGAGGCCATTCGGCAAATTGCTTCTGGCGTTAAAAAAAGATGCTGGTATAACAGCAAAAGTTGACAATAGTGCAATATGGATAAACGGGTTTAAAGACCCTGAGGGGAACAAGTTTCTTATTGTAATCAACAGTTTAATAGCAACTTGGGATGGAAATTCACCTGATTATCTGGACTATCCCTCTACAAAACTGAATATAGACGACACAGGACATATGATCAATTATGAAGAAGCAAAACCTGTAACATTTACAGTGACCATATCTGATCCAGAAGGTGAAGGGTTATACTCCATCGCAGGTCCCGTTGCGGTGAAGAAGGTGGAAAACAGGAAATATAACCTTACGCTTGAACCCGGGCAGGGAACCGTACTTTATCTGGGATCTGCTAAAAACATTGACAGAATAAAAAAAATATATGAGATACCTTAAAACAGGTAAAAGAAATTAGTGGGTTTACTTTACCTTACCATTACAAATCTGTTAAAATTGCCATAACCGAGATATTTAAAACAGGTTATCTTTTTCTTATAAAGAACTGTAAAACCATTTTTTTCAAAAAATCTTACTGCTGATGGAGAAAATGTGGTAATGTGGATACCCTTAATCCTCATTTTTTTCAGATGGTTTATATATTCACTGATAAGTTTTCCCCCTATACCTTTATTTCTGTATCTTATATCAACATTTATGTGCAGTGTAGCGGGATACTCATTTG
>DAONKS010000060.1:0-1320 GCA_035406305.1 bacterium
CAGGAAAGAAGATATGTTCTAACTGTCAGGGGAAAGGGCAGGTGGTAAGAAGCAACGGCTTTTTTACTGTAGCAACAACCTGTCCGAAGTGTAAAGGCGAAGGAGAGACGATAGCAGACCCGTGTTCTAATTGCAGGGGGACTGGAAGGACAAGAAATATGCATAAGATTCTTGTGAAGATACCTGCAGGGATTGAAAATGGAAGCAGTTTGCGACTGAAAGGGCAGGGTGATACAGGACCATACAACGGACCGAAAGGAGACCTGTATATCACTGTATTTATTGAAAAGGACAAAATTTTTGAAAGGGTGAATTCCGATATTGTATGTGAAGTTCCAATAACAATTACACAGGCAATACTTGGCGATGAAATAGAGGTGCCTACGCTTACAGGAAAGGTTAAAGTAAAGATACCGCCTGGTGCACAGACAGGCACTGTATTGAGATTAAAAAATTTAGGTATGCCCAGGGTCTCCGGCTATGGTAAAGGCGACCTTCTGATAAAGATAAAGGTGGTTGTCCCCGAAAGGTTATCAAGGCAGGAGAGACAACTTTATCAGCAGATTAAAGAGATTGAAAGTCCTGATAACTACCCTGAGATAAAAAAATTCCGCAATAATCTATAAAGGAGAAAAGAGATATGCAAAGGGAAAAATATCTCAATAATATATTTTTTAAAGGGGATGGAGAAGTATTCTGTAATGTATGGATATATTACCCTGTATGGAAGAAGTATGAAGATAAGATGGGAGAGATTAAAAAACAGTTTCCCGGGATAAATATCATTTTAAATAAACAAGAAGATTGGAAGGCAGGGAAAACTAAAAGAGATAAGTGGGGATGTTTATGGTTTTATGCTATTGACTATCTGGAAGGGCAGGTAATAGAACATCCTTTACAGAACTGGGAAAACTTTAAGGATTACAAAGCACCAGACCCTGCAGAATATATGGACTGGAAAAAGTTTGAAGAGGAAGTGAAGATAGCAAAAGAGAAAGGGGAATTAGCAGAAGGTGGGGTAGAACACGGATTTCTCTTTCTGAAGCTGACATATTTAAGGGGATTTGAAAACCTTATGATAGATATTGCAGAAAGGAATCCACTTCTTTACCATCTGATTGAGATAATCACTGATTACTGGATGGATGTAGTGAAAAGGTATATCAACACAGGAGTTGACCTGATATATTTTGGAGATGACCTTGGTCTTCAAAAGTCGCTACCCATAAGTCCTTCTGCCTGGAGGGAATTTATAAAGCCATCATATAAGAAGATATTTTCTTACTGCAGGGAAAATAATGTTGCTGTATATCTGCACAC
>DAONKS010000060.1:1420-7982 GCA_035406305.1 bacterium
TGCTGGGCTTTATATACAGTGTTCGGAGGATATCCTGCAAAAAAGTATGGGCCTGTTCTTACAACATTTATTACACTATTTACAGGTATGTTGCTGTTTCTTATTGTGATGTTAGTAATGAAGATAAATTTCTGGAATATCGGTTTGCCTGTCTTTCTTTCCGGTGCCTATCTTGGTATAGTTCCTGCAGGTATTGGTTTTACACTGTGGTATAATGCACTTAAATATCTTGAAACTGGAGAATTAGGTATATTTCAGTACCTTGCTTCTGTGGTTACAGCAGTTCTGTCTGTTATATTCTTAAAAGAATCACTTAATGTCCTTATTATAAGCGGGATGTTGCTTGTGTTTCTGTCGCTGTATACGCCTAAAATTCAAAATTTTTACTCTGCAAGGATATAGGCAAACATTAAAGGTGCCACTATTGTGGCATCACTTTCAATAACGAATTTAGGTGTATCAACACCTAATTTTTCCCAGGTAATTTTTTCGTTTGGAATAGCACCACTGTAAGAGCCATAGGATGTGGTGCTGTCTGATATCTGGCAGAAATATCCCCAGAGTTTACACTTCTTATTTCTGAGGTCCTGTCTGATAAGAGGGACAACACAGATGGGGAAGTCCCCTGCAATACCACCACCAATCTGGAAAAATCCAATATTTGTATCCTTTGATGTTTCTAAATACCAGTCAATCAGGAAGTCCATCGTTTCAAGACCGGATTTTACTATAGATAGGTCTTGTATCTCTCCTTCTTTAAACAGAGCAACAAACACATTTCCCAATGTGGAGTCCTCCCAGCCAGGAACAAATATGGGTATGTCCTTTTTGCAGGCAGCCACCACCCAGGAATCCTCTGGGTCAATCTCATAGTATTTTTCAAGGTCACCGTTTTTTATTACCTGATAGATATACTCATAAGGGAAGTATCTCTTTCTTTCCTTCTCTGCCTTCTTCCAGTATTTTATTATTCCCTTCTCAAGTCGTCTCATTGCCTCTTCTTCAGGGATACAGGTATCCGTTACCCTGTTAAGATGTCTTTTAAGGAGTTCTTCTTCATCTTCAGGAGACAGGTCTCTGTAGTGGGGGACATTGACATAGTGATTATGTGCAACAAGGTTGAAAATGTCTTCTTCAAGGTTTGCACCTGTGCAGGTTATAGCGTGAACCTTACCTTTTCTTATCATTTCAGCAAGGGTAAGTCCTATCTCTGCTGTGCTCATTGCTCCTGCTATTGCAATCATCATCTTTCCACCTTTTTTCAGGTGCTGGACATATGCTTCAGAGGCGTTTGCTAAAACAGCAGCATTAAAATGGCGGAAGTTGTGTTTTATGAACTGTTTGATATACAGGTATTCTTTTTGAGACATAGGACCTCCTTAACATTTAAATTATAACATAAGGAAGAGGTTTTGTCATTTTTATCGCTAAGGATCTGCCCGGAATAGGCCCTTTTAGCGGAGAGGTCAGGATACGTAAAAGCCGAGTATATCAATGCATTACAACATTATAGTCTTGACCGGTGAGAATTAGACAAAAACCTATTTTTGTCATATTCCTGTCATACTTTTTAATCCTTCTCAAAACACCTTTTCTTGACTTTTCGCAGGGAAAGAATAAAATATTGGTGGAAACAGCGATAGCAAAGTTAAGTCTAAGGGTAGTGGTCAAATCAGAGCCTTTCCCTAATTAATGGCAATATATAATAAGATGGTAGGTCAGTAGGACTATTCCAGCAGGAGTCTGTTATGAAAAACAGGAAACTCAAGATCGGCATTGCAGGTATGAGGCGGGGGATGGGATTCGGCCGGCTGTTTGCTAGCAGGAAAGACTGCGAGGTGACCGCGGTCTGCGACCTGAATCAGGAACGGGCCCACGAGGCCGCAGCGGCGCTTGGGTGTGAAGCGATGACGGACTACGATGAACTATGTAATCAGGAACTTGACGCAATAGTCATCGTCACTCCTGTGCCAACGCATCTGGATTGCACCGTCAAGGCGCTAGATGCTGGAAAACATGTCCTCTGTGAGATACCTGCCGTATCAACCCTGTCGGAAGCCAAGATGCTCCTGGCAAAGGTCAGAGATACAGGTTTGAAATACATGGCCGCGGAAAACGTCAACTATTTTCCCTGTATCCAGCAAATGCACCAGATGGTCAAAGAAGGAAAAATAGGAGATATCGCCTATGCCGAGGGCGAGTATGTGCATGGCCTGCCGTTATTGTGTTTCAATCGAGATGATGGCCTGGGCGGCGGCACGTCCGACAAACCCAGTTGGCGGGCCTCGATGGATCCTATTCGGTATTGTACCCATGAAACCGGTCCGCTTCTGATGATTCTCGAAGACAGGGTGGTGAGTGCGGTGGGGATGGAAGGAGCCGTTGAGGTGAAAACTTCCCGAATAACACCCACACAATTCCCGACAAAGGTGCAAACCGCGCTGTTCAAAACAGAAAGGGGACGAGTCATTCGCGAGGTTGTCGCATTCTTTATTTCCCGCGAGCCGGCCCATCATTTTTATGCTCTTTACGGAACGAAAGGGTCAATTGAGACCGACCGCTACAGATGGATGGACAATCTGAAAGTCTATCTGAAAGACGATCCTGATCACAAGGAGATGTTTGACATGCCGACCTCAGTAATTCATGCGGGTTTACCGCCAGAGGCGGTAGCCGGCGGGCACGGCACCAGTGAGTATCTTATGATTGATGATTTCGTCAGGGCAATACTTGAGGACAGAACGCCGCCGCTGGATGTGTACAAAGCGCTGGAAATGACCCTGCCGGGCATCTGTGCGGCAGAGTCGATCAAGCGTGGCGGTGAACCAATTCCTGTGCCGAATTATCGGGTCACGCATCCCAGGTGAACTGCGGCACGATGGGATGTGCACCGGATTGAAACATGCAAAGAACTATGAACACTGAAGAAAGAGTTCTGACAGCGCTGCGCTGCGAACAGCCGGATCGCGTGCCGGTATTCATTTATCTCAATCCATGGGTGGAGAACAGCATCTTTTTCAATGAGCCGTCATATTCGGAACTCATGAATGCATGCAGAGAATATGCCGACGCTATCTATATATGGTATTCGACGCCATTCTTTGAAACGGCCGCTGCGCTCCAGAGGGAGGAACGCACTCTGGAAAACGGAAATATTGAGCACATTATTTATACACCAAAAGGGCCACTGACAAGCATCACTGGTCCAGGGGGGAGGGGGACGCGAAAGAGGTGGATTTCCACTCCCGAAGATGCCGAGCGGATACTTTCCATTCCCTATGAACCGTACCGGCCGGACTTGACAGAGTATTTTCAAACCAGGCAGCGTTTGAAGGATAAGTGTGTCACTCAAGTAGTCTTCAACGATCCCATCTGCATCGCCGCCTACATAGATGAAGAAACCCTGGCGTTTTGGACTCTTGAACAGAGGCCATTGCTGAAAAGAATGCTTGACGTGGTATATGAACGATTGGTCGACCATTTACGATATTATCTGGAGAACGGTGCCGGACCGTTATTCCAGTTTGACGGACCTGAATTTGCTTTGCCTCCTCTGATGTCGCCAGCAGACTTTGAAGAATTTGTTGTCGCCTACGACAAAAGGATAATTGATCTGATCCACTCCTATCCGGACAGATACGTGATTGTGCACAGCCACGGTAAGGTCAGTCGCTTTCTGGAAACATTTGCCGGCATGGGAATGGACGGGTTGAACGTCCTTGAACCGCCACCCATCGGCGACACAGTTCTTTCCGATGCGAAGAAACGGATTGGCGATCGGGTCTGTCTGATAGGTAACATCCAGTATGATGACATAGCCCGAGGAACAGAAGCGGATATTGAACGGCTTGTTGCGGATGCGATTGCCCAGGCCGGCCCTGGCGGCGGGTTCATTCTGTCTCCCTGCGCCGCTCCCTATGAATGCCCCCTGCCGCAGAGAACGTCGCACAATCTTATTCATTACCTGAAAATGGGCAGGAAATATGGTCAATACTGAGAGGGGGTAAAGAGTTAAGAACTAACTGCCGAAAGAAACTGCATGGGTATGGAAGGCGTGCTGGACAGGCGGAGAGGGAGGGATTCGAACCCCCGTCCGCACAGAGGCGGAAGCCGATTTCGAGTCGGCCGCTTTAGACCACTCAGCCACCTCTCCCGTGGATAAGTAATAAGGCAAAAGTAATAACTAATAAGTCAAAAGTTAAAACTTAAAACTTACTCTCACAGTGTTACATATAACTTTTCAGAACCTCAATATCATGTGGTAAAACAACTTCAGGTGGCCATGCATTTATGTATTCTCCAGAAAGATATCCTCTGTATCCGGAGTTTTTCAGCAATCTCACCGCTATATTATACGGTATCTCACCTTCACCCATAAGTGCTAATTTAGGAACCCTTGCCTTATCATATGTCCCATCATGTATATGGCAGTGTTCAATGAGCCCTTTGAGTTCTGTAAATGCCTCTTCAATGGTCATCAGTTTTGTGAATGGATGCATAATGTCCCAGTTTATTTTTATAAATGGGCTGTTTACTTTCTTTACAGGGGCTGCTGCTATATCCGCCCTTGAAAAGAAGTCGTGGGTTTCAAGGCATACATATACCTTAAAGGTTTCTGCATAATCCTTCACTTTTGAAAGTGCGTCTGCAACAATTTTTATTGCTTCTTCGTATGTTATAACTCTGTCAGGCACTCCTCCAAATACCCTTATCCTTTTGCATCCAATATCTGCAGCAAGGTCAATAAACTTCTTTGTGAGTTCTATCTCCTTTTCTCTCTGTGTTTCATCTGTAAAACAGTATCTTATAGATGTTGCTATACAGGCACATTCTATACCTTCTCCTTCAAAAATTCTTCTTATCTCCTTTCTTTCTTCTGGCAGGGTATCTATCTCAATACCGTGTTTGTGTTTTTCCTGCGCCCGCGGTTCTATCCCATCATATCCATACTTCTTTGCAATATCTATCATCTCCTTCAAACTCTTATCAGGTGTTGTAAAACTCATAAATGAGAATTTCATTTTATCTCCTTGGACCAAATATAGCGGTTCCTATACGAACCATATTTGCACCCTCTTCAATTGCTATCTTCCAGGTATCGCTCATACCCATAGAGAGATATTTCATCTCCACATTGGGCAGATTCTTTTCTTTAATTTTATCAAATATGCCTTTTGTCAATTTAAAGTATGGTCTTATATCTTCAGGATTTTTCACAAGTGGTCCCATTGTCATAAGTCCTTCAACTCTTATATTTTTAAGTTGCGATATCTCCGCAATAAGTTTTTCTACATCTTCTGGCATAACCCCTGATTTCTGCGGTTCCCTGCCGCTATTTATCTCTATTAAAACAGGAAATATAATCCCTTTTTTGCCAGCATATTTGTCTATCTCCCTTGCCAGATTGAAACTATCAACGGTCTCTATACAGTCAAAGATATTGAGTGCCTTTTCCACCTTGTTTCTCTGAAGGTGTCCTATCATATGCCATCTGACCTGTCTGCCTATCTGTTTAAACTTTTCTTCTGCCTCCTGGACATAGTTTTCACCTATTATCCTGATACCTGCGTCAATTGCTTCCCTTATCTCTTCCACACTGCGGGTTTTTGTAGCAGCAACAAGTATAACTCCTTCCGGTATTTCTGAAAGTATCCTTTTTACATTTTCCTTTATGCTATTCATTGCAAATATCTCTGTAATTATTATATAATGAATAAGTCAAAAGTTAAAAGTAATAAGTAAGTTAAAAGTCAAAAGTAAAAACTGGAAAGACAAAAAAGTGAATTTTTGACTTTTAAGTTTTTACCGAGGAGGGAATGTGTACTCATTAGGACTGGACTTCGGGACAAACTCTGTAAGGGCTGTCATTCTTGACCTTGAAAGCGGAATTGAGATAGCAGATGCTGTCTGTCGTTATCCTTCAGGTGTGGATGGTATTATCCTGGACGAGAAAAATCCACACCTTGCCAGACAGAATCCACTTGACTACCACATATCAATGGAAAAGGTTGTTAAGGATGTATTAAAAAAGGCAGAAAAGAATAAAAGATTTTCTCCGGAAAAGATAATAGGAATTGGCGTGGATACCACAGGAAGTACTCCTTTACCTGTGGACGAAAAGCTCATTCCACTTGCCTTTTATAAAGAATTTAAAAACAACAAGAATGCTATGGCTTATCTCTGGAAAGACCATACAGGTGCAGATGAAGCAGAAGAAATAACGGAAGTTGCAAGGGAGGAAAGGCCACAATATCTTTCAAAAATAGGTGGGGTGTATTCATCTGAGTGGTTCTTTTCAAAACTGCTACACCTTATAAGAACAGACAGGAAGGTTTTTAATGCAATGGACAGTTTTGTTGAACTCTGTGATTATGTCCCTGCGGTTTTGAGTGGCAGGAAGAGCCCGTCTGAGGTTGTGAGAAGTATATGCGCAGCAGGTCATAAGGCAATGTATAGTGAAGAGTGGGGTGGCCTTCCTGATGATGACTTTTTATGTAAGGTAGACAGTGCATTTAAGGGGATAAGAAAAAAACTCTATCAGAAGGCATATCCTGCCGGGAAT
>DAONKS010000061.1:0-4951 GCA_035406305.1 bacterium
AATGCAATCCCCTGTAAAAGCCCTATAAATAATGCTCTTTTCATATCTATACTGCCTTCTCTTTTACCCGCTGAAAGAAAAAGGACAACAGAGGTAAATAAAAATGTGTAAGGAAGAAATTTTATTGATATAAATTCAAGATATGGTTTCAACAAAATACCTGCAATTACTGTAATAAATGTCGCAGAGAGGATATAAACTGCCCACTTAAAGTGAGAGGACTTCTTATCCCATACAAGCAGTGCTCTTATTATTCCTGATATATCCTTATGGAAAAAGATAATAATTACAAGCAGGGAAGAAAGATGAAGAAATATGTCAAAGGATATTCCACCTTTAAGTCCAAAGAGATGATGTAAGATTAAAAGATGTCCTGAACTGCTGACAGGTAACCACTCTGCAATCCCTTGAACCAAACCGAGAATAAAAGCGTCTCTCAGGTGCATAAAGATGAAAGGCGGGTTATTTTATCTCTGCTAATCACCTGAATTTATATAGGATATCATCACCTACAGGGTCTGTATCTCCTGCCGATGTCTCTATTTTACCGTTTGGTCCCGCGGAATATAAAACCATTACCCTGTTTGTTGAATTATAGGCAATTAGATATGCCCTGCCCCATGGGTCCAATGGGGTACCATAAGGAACCTTACCTGACAGAGGAGTTATCCATCCACTTGCACCTCCATCAACATCAGGTACTGAACCATTATTTGACTGATATGTTGATTTTGACTGAAATACCTGATAGGGGCCCTGCCATGTTGATACTTCCCATCTGCTTAACTGAGATTCATATTGCGTGCTGTCTTCTCTATTATCCCTATCATAATAAGCGAATACTGTCTCTGAGTGTGTATCAGCATCCAGGCTTGCCAGATCCACATATATATCATCATTGGTTTCATCAATCCTGGGACAGGATAAAGACCTTAGTTCTACATAAACTCCAGTATCTAATTTCACCATAGTCATAATACTTGCCATACCTGCCATCTCTGCACGTGCCTTATCCCCAAGTGCCCTGGCACGACCTTTTGTTATGGCAGGCATAAGAAGTCCTGCAAGAACCGCTATAATAACCATAACCACAAGCAACTCTATCAGTGTGAATCCCTCTTTTTCTTTCATTTCATCCCCCGTTTTTATTCCCCCCATTCTGTTTTTTCATCATTATCATCAATAACAACTGAATATCCATTTGGTCTTGCTGCAACATTCCCCATATGGGAAGTCCCATCATCTTTGTCTATTGAAAAGTCAATATCCTGCATATTTACCCAGTTGACACTACCATCAAGATATAGAACATTCATTCCTGCATTATGGTTTCCTGTTAAGTTGTCGCAACCAGAAAGGTTTGAATATTGTGACAGGTCACCATTATAATAAATCCCTCTATCACTTATCATAGGAACTGGTCTTGATGACCTGTTACTTGTTGTAAGGCCAAAAACAAATGCATAGGAGGCATACCAGTCATTCCTCCAGTCCCTCCAGTCACCATTTATAGGGGGAACCGTATGATATTCACCTATGGCCCCATCGGGCCTTAGCAATCTTCTATTCGAGCTACTCGGACACCAGAAGACCTGATTGGAGTTGATATAGTATGGGTATATGGTCTTATCTCCCCCAAACAGAGCAAACTGGTCAACCGGAAATTTCTCATAAAAGTCATCGGCATACATCTCAAAAGCCATAGCAAATTGTCTTAAATTGTTCATACAGGTCGTTCTTCTTGCCCTTTCTCTTGCCTGAGAAAGAGCAGGTAATAACATTGCTGCCAGGGCAGATATTATTGCTATTACCACAAGCAATTCTATAAGAGTAAAACCGATTTTTCTTTTCATCATTTCTCCTTTTTATTAACCACCACCCCCCCCGCCGCCACCACCGGAAAGTCCCATAGCAAGTTTTATCAGGGGTAAAAACAGGGATATAACGATAAAACCAACCACGCCGCCCATACATACAATAAGGATTGGTTCTAACATAGATGTCATAGCAGCAACAGCAGCATCTACTTCCGCCTCATATGCTTCTGCTATCTTTTCAAGCATCGCATCCATCGCACCTGTTTCTTCTCCAACAGCCACCATATTTGTTACCATCGCAGGGAATACCTTTGACCTCAGCATCGGACCTGCAATACCTTCTCCTTCCCTTACTCTATTTCTTATCTCATTTATACCCTTTGCAATTACCTCATTTCCTGTCGTATCCCTTACTATCTGAAGTGCCTGTAATATGGGAACACCACTTGCGATGAGTGTGGCAAAAGTCCTTGCAAACCTTGCCACTATTGTCTTTGAAACAACAGGCCCGAAGACGAATATACGTAGTTTAATCATATCCATATAGTACTTGGTAAATTTAATCCTGTTCAGAACTTTAAAGAGTATAACCATTGCTATTACAAAGATAATAATAAGATAAAATCTCTGTGTGAATAATTTTGAAAGTTTCATTAATAGTATGGTTGGACCTGGAAGTTCACCTGCCTCCATATCTTCAAATATCTGGATAAACGTCGGCACTATCTTTAACATCAGAAATGTGAGAATACCGGATGCGACAACCACTATAACCATTGGATATGCCATCGCTGACTTAATTTTACCTCTGAGTTTTGCCTCCTTTTCCATAAACTCAGCCAGACGGTTCAAGACCGCTTCAAGCGCTCCTCCTGCTTCACCTGCCCTTACCATCGCTACATATATATTGGGGAAACTCCTTGGATGTTTAGAAAGTGCCTCTGAAAATAGCGCCCCACTTTCTATATCTTCAGCCACTCTTGCAAGAATTGCATTTGGTGCCCCCTTTCTCTGTTCACGCAGAACCCTCAGTGCTCTCAATAGAGGAAGCCCTGAACCAATAAGTGTTGCTAACTGTCTTGTGATTATCATAAGTTCCTTGGGCTTAATTCTCTGTGGACCCAGGGAAAGACCTATTGACATTCCTTTAGCAGATTTTTTTGCTGTGGCTGCCTTTGCAGGGGTTGCTGGCTTACCTGTCCCTTTTTTTGTTGAAACCCCGCTCCCCCTGGCAGGAGATATACTTGTAATGAAATAACCCATCCCTTTAAGTTTTGCTATTGCTTCCTGAATCTGGGATGCCTCTATGGTTCCGTTCACCGGCTGCCCACCCGGTTCCATTGCATTATACTGAAATTGTGGCATAGTAGTTCCCTCTCTCCTGCATTACTTAATAACCAGGGATTTCTCTTGCAACCTCTTCTATAGATGTTATACCCTCACTTATCTTTTCAAGTCCATCATCAAGGAGTGTTTTCATCTCGCACTCTTCAATGGCAACCCTTCTTATCTCTCCTAATGGCCGTTTCTCAATTATTGCCCTCCAGAATGGCTCTGTGGGTATAAGTACCTCAAATAATCCTGTACGCCCTTTGTACCCCCCTCTGCAGAAAGAACATCCTTTTGGCTTGAAAAACCTCATTCTGGATGCCGCTTCTTCGGAGAGATGTATTTCAAGCAATTCCGTCTTTGATGGCCTGTATTCCTCTTTGCACCGCGGGCACAATATCCTTATTAGCCGCTGCGCAATAACTCCTTCTATGGTAGAAGCAAGAAGGAATGGTTCTATCTGCATATCTATAAGCCGCATTATGGTACTTGGTGCATCATTGGTATGGAGTGTACTTAAAACAATATGACCTGTAAGTGATGATTGTATCGCCATCTGCGCTGTTTCAAAATCCCTGACCTCTCCAACCAGAATAATATCCGGGTCCTGCCTCAATATACTTCTAAGACATCTCCCAAAGGTAAGCCCTATCCTCTCTTTTATAGGCACCTGCACCGCCCCTTCAAGCATATACTCCACAGGGTCTTCTGTGGTAATTACTTTCACATCAGGGGTATTGAGTTTCCTTAAAATGGCATAGAGGGTTGTGGTTTTTCCACAGCCAGTGGGTCCTGTTGCAAGTATTATACCGTTGGGTTTTTTCATAATACCTTCTACCTTTTCCATATTTGTATGACTTAACCCGAGGTTTTCCAGTTCAAATATTGTTTTTGCCCTGTCCAGAACCCTTACAGCAAGACATTCTCCAAAAACAGTGGGCACAGTATTAATTCTAAGGTCCACAGCCCTGCCCATAACGGAAAGTTCTATTCTCCCATCCTGTGGTAATCGACGTTCGGCAATATCCATACCCGCCATAATTTTAAACCTGCAAAATAATGCAAAAGCAAGCCCCTTTGGTGGATGTACAAGGTCATAGAGTACCCCATCAACCCTGTATCTAACTCGGAAATCATCCTCAAATGGTTCCAGATGAAGGTCTGAAGCATTATCCCTTACCGTTTGAAGAAGTATCAAATCAAAAAGTTTAACCACAGGGGGAAGAGAGGCTATCTCCTCAAGAGAAGTAATAGTCGCATACTCGCCCTGGCTTGCAATTGACTCCAGTTCTTCCATCTCTTCAATATCCTGAGCGAGCCACTTTATAAGGTCATCTATTGTCTCTATCTCTTTTCCATAATAGGTCTCTATTGCTTCCTTTATATCATTTTCATCGGCAAGAACCATCTTTGTTCTATAACCAAGGATAAATGATATATCATCCTGGATATTCAAACTCAAAGTATCTTCCACAGCAAGTGTCAAAACATCCCTTTCCAGTTTTACAGGCATAACATTATATGTCTTGGCAAGCGCAGAGGGGAATGCATCAACCCCTCTTTTGTCTATAGGGGTATTCTTCAGGTCTATCATTTCTATACCTGCCTGGATACTCAGAACCCTCTTGAGGTCTTTTGCATCAACATATCCGAGGTCTACAAGTATTCTCCCGAGGAAGTGGCCTGTTTTCCTCTGAACATCAAGCGCCTCCTTCAACTCTTTTTCTGTAATAATCCCCTCTTCTACCAGCATCTGTCCTAAAAGTTTTTTCTCAGGCATTCCTATCACCTTCCATCATTTTCAT
>DAONKS010000061.1:5051-7829 GCA_035406305.1 bacterium
TGAAGTTCCTCCTGATGCTCCCTTGATGTTATTGCCTTCATATAGTTTACAGTATCATCAGGGGTAAGTGGCTCATTCCCTATTTTTGTAAGTCCTCCGTGCAATCTGAGCATAGGAGGAAGTCCTACATTGATATGCAAATCCGCTGCATTCTCTTTTACCTGTAACTCAAGCAATTCTTCAATTCTTTTAGGCACCTTTCTCTCCTGTTACACTATAAACCTCATCAAGTGTCGTTATCCCTCTTTTCACCTTTATATAGCCATCTTCAACCATCATTCGCATTCCGGCTTTACGCGCAACAGCCCTTAATTCTGCTGTTCCAACTCTTCTAAGTGTAAGTTCTCTAAGTTCATCATTCATTGCAAATATCTCAAAGATACCTAACCTGCCACGAAATCCAGTAAAGTTACATTCATTGCATCCTTTTGGTATACAGACATTTACCTCTTCCCCTTCTTCAATCCTGAGTATTCTCTTCATCTTCTCATCTGGCTCTATCTTTTCCTTACAGTAAGGACAGAGAACCCTTACCAATCGCTGTGCCATAACCCCCTGTACTGAAGAGGCAATAAGAAAAGGAGGTACTCCCATATCTATCAGACGTGTTATAGCCCCCGGTGCATCATTTGTATGAAGTGTACTGAATACAAGATGTCCTGTAAGAGCTGCTCGCACTGCAATATCTGCTGTTTCAAAATCACGTATTTCTCCAACAAGTATAACATCAGGGGACTGTCTTAAAAAAGACCTTAACACAGAAGCAAATGTAAGCCCAATATCTGCATTTACAGGTGTCTGGTTTATTCCAGGTATCTGATATTCAACGGGCTCTTCCACAGTCATCAGTTTCCTGTCCATTGTATTCAGTGCATTTAAAGCAGCATAAAGTGTTGTTGTTTTACCTGAACCTGTAGGTCCTGTTACAAGCACAAGTCCTGCTGAATACTTTAACAATTCCTGCCACTTCTCAAAATCATCATGTAAGAACCCCAGTTCTCCAAGTCCCTTTAACATAGATGTCTTATCAAGGATTCTTAAAACCACACTCTCTCCATAAATACCAGGCAGTGTGGAAACACGGAAATCAATGGGCTTGCCGCCAATATCAAGCATTATTCTTCCATCCTGTGGCAGACGTTTTTCTGCAAGGTCCATTTTTGACATCAGTTTTATTCTTGCTATAACTGCTCTCTCTATTCTTTTAGGGAGCGATTCAACCTCGTAAAGTACCCCATCTATACGGAATCTAACCCTGAATTTCTTTTCAAGTGGTTCAAGGTGTATATCACTTGCCCTGCGCCTGAGTGCCTCAACAAAGATAAGGTTACATATTTTAACAACCGGTGCCTGTAGAGCAATTGCCTCTTCATCTTCTCCTTCAACCTCAGCTTCAGGCAGTTCAAGGTCTATCGTGGCACTGCTTGCTTCCTGAAGCATCTGGGTCAGGTCTTCCATTGTCTCTTTACCATAGTACTTTTCCAGCAACTGGTCCATCTCTGCAGGAAAGGTTATCATAACCTCAACCTCTTTTATATCTTCAAGACCTATAAGTTTTTTAAAATAGTCAGCAGCAAGTATATTTATAGGGTCATCCGAAACGAGAATAAATCTGCCATCTTCCCTGCGTTCCCAGGGAACTATTCTGTGGTTTCTTGCTATCTTGGGTGGGATGGTAGTTAACACATCCGGAGGTATTTCTCTGGCAGGAAGTTCCCTCTGAACTATCCCTAACTGAAAATAAAAAGAAGGTGAGACCTCCCCAAACGGCAGCATCCCTCTGTTCTGGAAAACCTCTTTAAGTGGATTGCCGGTTGCTTCCTGTTCTTCAAGGGCTGCCTCTATTGATTTTCTATCCCATAAGCCAATGTTGGATATAATATTGATTACTTCTTTTTTCGTCGGCATATTGTAATTTTACCACTCAATGATATAAATGTCAACCGAAAAGGTGTTTTTTTATTGCTTCGGTTAACCACTCAGAGATGGTCTTTTCCTGCTCCACAGCAGTATGCTTTACCTTTTTCATCAGGTCCACAGGAAGGATAAAGGTATATTTTTTGCTCTTCATCTTTTCCTTCCCGGCTTCTTTTTTCCCTTCCCTGCTGGAAGCATCATAATCAAAAAGCTTCTTTACCTGTGGTCCTAATCTGCTCATCTTATTCTCCTTTTAATTTCTCTGGCAACTACCAGAAAGTCATCTGAAGCCGATGACCCCTTTGCATAGTCAAATATCGCCTTTCCAAAAGATGGTGCCTCTCTTAACCTGCTGCAGGTACTTATACCCTGTCGGAAGACAATGTCACCGAACTCTTTTTTTAATAGAGCAATGCTTTCTTCTGTTATGCGAAGACGTCTATCAATCATATTGGGCAGTATCCCTAATATCTCAAGTGAAGGATTGAGTTTTGATTTTATCTCTCTTACTGTCTCTATTATATGAGAGAGGCCCTCAAGAGAAAGGTAGTCACACAGAACAGGGATTACCACAAAGTCAGAGGCACACAGCCCGTTAACTGTAAGAAGTGAAAGAGAAGGGGGACAGTCAATAAAGACAAAATCAAAAGAATTAAGCACATCCCTGCTCTTTTCCATAGATTTTTTCAGTAAGAACTGGCTTTTACTTCTTGATAGAAGTTCAACCTCAATATGGGCAAGGGTTGTATCAGAAGGAATTACGGATAAATCTGGCAGATAACTGTCAACCATAACATCTTCAATCCGTGCATTATCAAGAAGAAATTCAGCCATCGTCAGGTCTTCCGGTTTGAGATGAAC
>DAONKS010000062.1:0-7689 GCA_035406305.1 bacterium
TTTTTGCCATCTTTACTGCTGTGGCTGTGCTTTCCGTTTCTATCAATTTAGTATCCGGCAGGTTTTCTACAATCCAGTTCCAGCACTGACCTATTGCCTGAGAATGTGAAAAGACCTTTTTAACAGATGCCAGGGATTTCTCTTTTGAAAGGAGATAGTGATGAACATCAAGAAGGATTTCTGCAGTTATATTTAAATTGCTTTCTACAAACATATCAAGTGTATGGGTTACTACCCCTTCCATAGAATTTTCTATAGGAACAACGCCATAGTCAGCCC
Source organism: bacterium (assembly GCA_035406305.1). Classification (GTDB taxonomy): domain Bacteria; phylum Ratteibacteria; class UBA8468; order B48-G9; family JAFGKM01; genus JAAYXZ01. The sequence goes on from DAONKS010000062.1 coordinate 280, forward strand.
TGTCTTTTTCAACTTCTCTGAATATATTATCTATGGTCTTGCACGGAATAAACTCCCCTTTCTCTCCGAATTTCTTGAGTGCTGCCTGATGCGTAAATGTCCCTTCAGGTCCAAGATACGCTATTTTTAAAGGTCTGAACATCCCCCTGTATATTTTAAATATGGCACCCATAATAGATTCAATGTCTTTTTCTGTAAGTGGCCCCTTATTTCTGTGTGAAAGTTCTTCTATTATTTTTCTTTCTCTTGACGGGTCAAAAGGAGGAAGATTTTTCTTCCTTTTAAGCTCGGCTATTCCCTTTACCATCTCAGCTCTCATATTGAGTAAATCCAGAATATTTCTGTCTATCTCATCTATCTTTTTTCTTATTTCATCTATGTTTTTCATCTTTTATCATCTCCTTAAGAATTTTAGACACATCTTCCATATTTACAATTACTCCACTTTTAACCCTTCCAATATCCTGAACGAGAACAAACCTGAGATTACCCTGTCTTACCTTTTTATCATATCTGAGATAGTTTAAAATTTTATCTATTGCAACAGATGAAAAGTTAAAAGGAAGATGGTGCTTTTCCAGTACTTCTTTTACTTTGTAATACACATCCTCTCTGCAAAAACCCAGTTTCCAGGAAATAAAGGTCTCCCCTGCCATACCTAAGGATATACTATCTCCATGTGAAAATTGTGAAAGGTGAGAAATTTCAATAGCATGGCCAAGTGTATGTCCGAAATTCAAAATTTCTCGCAGTCCTTTTTTCTCCTTCTCATCCTTCTCAACCACATCTTTTTTGATTTTAACACTTTCTTCAATCAAAAAAGGTAAAAAATTTCTTATCTCCTGTGTTTCTCTGGTTCGCATAAGATTAAATATCCTTTTACTTTTTATTATTCCATATTTTATTATTTCTGCAAGCCCCTGCTTTATCTCTCTTTCAGGCAGGGTTAACAGTGTATTATAGTCCATATATACAAAAGACGGCTGATAGAAACTGCCAACGAGATTCTTTCCAAAAGGAAGGTTCACTCCTGTTTTTCCCCCTATTGATGCATCAACCTGAGCAAGAAGCGTTGTAGGCACTGCAACAAAATTTATCCCCCTCATATATACTGAAGATACGAAGCCACCAAGATCACTTATTACTCCCCCTCCCAGTGTGAGAATGGTATCATCCCTGCCCATATTATTTTCAGCACATTTTTTTAATATATCGCAGGCATTACTTAATCCTTTTGCTCTCTCGCCAGGACGAATAATTACCTTAATGACTTCCTTCCCTTTCCCTGCAAGAGAATCTTCTATCACCTTTCCGTATATAGAAAACACATTGGTATCACTCAATACCAGAACTTTCCTGCCATATTTTTTTTCTGTTAATAACCTTCCTATATCCTTCAACGGATATCCGGAATAAATAAAATAACTGTTTTCTTTAAGTTCTACTCTGATTTTTTTCATAGTGTAAATTATATCTCAAAACATCTCCGTTCACAAGAAACACAGAAAATGCTATAATTGTATATATCTTGTGCTTTTTACTTATTACTTTTGACTTATTACTTTTTACTTATTACTTTTTACTTATTACTTTTGACTTTTGACTTATTACTTATTACTTTTAACTTTTGACTTTTAACTTTTGACTTATTACTTATTACTTTTGACTTATTACTTATTACTATGTATATACTTGTTAAAACCACAGAAAAATTGAGAGGGGAAGTGGCAATTCCCACATCAAAATCGCATACAATAAGGGGTGTGGTTATAGGAACACTGGCTGAGGGAATAACAACACTTAAAAATCCCCTGGTATCAGAAGACACTCTTGCATCTGTGAATGGTTGCAGACATCTCGGAGCAAAAATAGATACATCGGGTATTGACTGGACAATTGAAGGAACAAACGGAAAAATATGCAGGCCAGAAGAGCCACTTAATCTGGCGAATTCAGGTACATCGTTAAATCTTCTTACAGGAGTTGCTTCTCTTGGTGATTTTGATGTTATCCTTGATGGAGATGAATCTCTGAGAACAAGACCTGTTCAACCATTGCTGGATGCATTAAATCAACTCGGTGCTTATGGCATATCCATAAGGGGTAACGGCAGACCTCCCGTAAAAATAAAGGGGAAAATCAAAGGTGGTAAAACAGAGGTTAATGGCATAAGTTCTCAATTTGTATCTTCTTTATTGATTTCTACTCCCCTTGCAGAGGAAGACACGGAGATAAGGGTTGTGAATATCCGCGAAGTTCCATATATAGAGATGACTTTGAAATGGCTGGATGAAAGGGGTATTGTATATGAAAAAAAAGAGGACTATACATATTTTAAAATAAAAGGGAAACAGCGATATAATGCCTTTGAAAAAACAATTCCTGCCGACTGGAGTTCCGCAACCTTCTTTCTTGTGGCAGGAGCAATAACTGACTCAGATATTCTTTTAAAAGGACTTGATATAAATGATGTTCAGGGTGATAGAATGGTAATGGAATACCTTAGAAAGATGGGTGCGGATATAAGGATAGAAAAAGACGGAGTTCGTGTTAAAGGTAGGAAATTAAAGGGTGTGGAACTGGACCTGAATAATACCCCTGACGCACTACCCGCTATGGCAGTTTGTGGATGTTTTGCAGAAGGGACTACAAGAATATACAATGTTGCACATGCAAGGATAAAAGAGACGGACAGGATAAAAGTTATGGCAGAGGAATTATCCCGAATGAACGGAAGGATAGAAGAAACATCTGACGGTCTAATAATCCATCACAGTAACCTGAAAGGGAATGAGGTGAACGGGCACTACGACCACAGAATAGTAATGGCTTTATCTCTCGCAGGTCTTATCGCAACAGGGGTCACCAGGGTTACTACCGCAGAAGCGGTCAGTGTAACTTTCCCTGATTTCATAGAGTTAATGGCGAAAATAGGAGCAGACATAAAAAAGGAGGGTTAGTTATGTTAGGAAATAGTTTTGGAAGAATATTTCGGATTACCACCTGCGGAGAGTCATATGGTATAGGTAAGGGCTCGGGACTTGCTGTAATAGTTGATGGAGTACCACCTGGATTGAAACTCACAAGAGAAATAATACAGGAAGAACTGGACAAAAGAAGACCCGGCAAAGGTGAACTTAATAGCCCGAGAAAAGAAACAGACCGCTGCGAAATTTTTGCAGGTATAGGACAGGATGGAGTAACCACCGGTGCACCTGTTGGAATAATTATCTATAATGTAGATACACAGAAGATTCATATTGACCAGTACAGGGAATACAGGGATATATTCAGACCAGGGCATGCGACCTACCCTTTCTTTCTGAAATATGGTGAGGCACAGGACTGGTGCGGGGCAGGAAGGGCTTCAGGTAGAGAAACAGTAGCAAGGGTAGCAGGTGGAGCGGTGGCAAAATTTATTCTCAAGAGGGAGAAAATAGAAATCCTGGCATATACAAAAGAATGTATGGGTATTAAAGCAAGGGATATGAAATGGGAAGAAATTAAAAGGAATTATAGAAAAAACGAGATTAACTGTCCTGACCTTGAAGCAGCGAAAAAGATGGAAAAGAGAGTCCTTGAAATAAAGGAAGAAGGGGATACAGCAGGAGGCATCATTGAGCTTATTGTTCATAATGTTCCTGCCGGTTTAGGAGAACCTGTCTTTGATAAGATGGGTGCTTTACTTGCACATGCAATATGTAGCATCGGAGCAGTGAAAGGGATAGAGTTTGGTGCAGGTTTCAGGGTGGGCAATATGAAAGGGTCTGAAAACAACGACCAGCCATACATAACGAAGGACGGGAAGATAAGGTTCAGGACAAATAATGCAGGAGGACTTCTTGGAGGAATTACAAATGGAGAGGATATTGTAGCAAGGGTAGCAGTGAAACCCACTCCCACCATTTCCATAGAGCAGACATCTATAAATATGAAGACGATGAAAGAAGTAAAATTAAAGCCTATCACGAGAAGAGACCCAACACTTTTAGGAAGGATATATGCTGTTATTGAGGCAATGGCTGCTATTGCGGTATTAGATGCCCTTTATCTTGCCAGGGCATATGACTCACTTGCTAAACTTGATGAAAAGTGGATGCGGCTAAAAGAAAATTATTAGAAAGAATTTCTATAATTTTTGGCTTATTACTTTTAACTTATTACTTTTGCCTTATTACTTATTACTTTTATGCCCTTGGATGAAACTTCTTATAAAGAGCGTGTATGTGTTTTCTATTCATATGTGTGTATATCTCTGTGGTAGCAAGCGTTTTATGACCGAGCAGTTGCTGAACAATCCTTAAATCCAGGCCACCTTCAAGCAGATGCGTTGCAAATGAGTGTCTGAAAGTATGGGGGGTTATTCTTTTTTCTGAAGGCAGATATACAGAAAGTTTTTTTATCAACTTCCATATGCTCTGTCTGGATATCCTTCTACCACTTCTATTAGGAAATAGCCAGATAGATTCAGTAATTTTATTTCCAGTCCGTGTTTCAAGGTAATTCCTTATAGCAGAAAGGGCGTGTCTGTTAATGAATACCAGACGTTCTCTGTTGCCCTTCCCTTTGATTTTTACATATTCCTTTTCAAAGTTTATATCTTTCAGTTTTATATCTGCCACTTCAGAAACGCGCAGTCCCGCTCCATATATAAGTTCAATAATGGCTAAATTCCGCAGTTTATCCCTCCCTGATATATTTTTTATTAAGCCATCTATCTCCTCTCTGCTTAATACATCAGGTAATGTCCTGGAAACCTTAGGGGACTCAACATCGGGAACACAAGAGCCCTTTACTATCCCCTGCCCTGCCACAAACCTGTAAAAATTTCTTACAGCGGAGAGATTTCTGATAACAGATGATGAGGAAAGCCCTTTTTTCTTAAGAAATAAAATATATCTGGTGATTTTTTCACTGTCTATCTCTTCAATCTTATAACTGTTAAGACGTAAGAATTCCCCGAATTTTTCAAGGTCTGCCCTGTATGAGGCAACGGTATTTTGTGAAAGGTTGCGCTCAACCTCCATATGCCTGAGAAAATACTCTAAAATTTCGTTATAGGTCATCTATTCTCCAATAAGTTTTTTAAACTCATCTTCTCCGATGATTTTTATTCCAAGTGATTTTGCCTTATCAAGTTTTGAACCGGGCTCTTTTCCACATACAAGGTAGTCCGTCTTACTGGATACGGACTCTGTTACCCTTCCACCATGCCTTTTGATTAAGTCCGTTATCTCATCTCTGGTATAGCCATCAAGAGTGCCTGTGATAACAAATGTAAGCCCTGCCAATTTATTACTTCTGACAGGGACTTCTTCTTTTTCTGTTCTGACACCGGCTCTTTTCAATTTTTTAATAACTTCTAAATTTTCTTTATTGGTGAAGAAGTCCACTATACTCTGTGCTACTACAGGTCCTATCTCCTTTATATCCGAAAGGGTTTCAATATCTGCCTTTGCAAGTTCATCAAGGGAACTAAAATTTTCAGCAAGGACTTCACTTGTATGTACACCTATATGTCTGATGCCAAGTGCAAATATAAGGTTCGCAAATGGTCTCGTTTTACTTTCCTCAATAGCAGATAGTAGATTACTCACTGACTTTTCTCCCATCCGTTCAAGATTAATGAGTTTTTCATAGGTAATCTTTTCATAAATATCCCCGTAGTCAGAAATAATCCCTTCATCCACAAGGATATTCACCCACTTTTCACCCAGCCCTTCTATGTCCATTGCATCTCTGGATGCAAAGTGTATAATTCTTTCCTTAACCTGTGCAGGACACCTGACATTGGGACATCTTATAGCAACCTCTTCTTCATCTTTTACAACTTTACTGTGGCACACAGGACATTTTTCAGGGATAGGTATCTCTTTCTCTGACCCCTTTCTCTTTTCAGGTATTGCCTTTACTATCTGAGGTATAATTTCGCCGCTCTTTTCCACAAAAACCCTGTCTCCTATCTTAATACCCAATCTTTTCACCTCATCAAAGTTATGGAGTGTTGCTCTTGAAACAGTGGTCCCGCTGAGTTGAACAGGTTCAAGAATAGCAACAGGGGTGAGTGTCCCTGTCCTGCCTACCTGCACTATAACATCTTTAAGCGTGGTCTCTGCCTGCTGTGCAGGAAACTTATATGCCACAGCCCATCTTGGTGATTTTGAAGTAACCCCCAACCTCTCCTGAAGAGAAAGGGAATTGACCTTTATTACCATCCCGTCAATGTTATATGGCAGATGAAATCTCTTTTCTTCCCATTCATTACAATAGGCAATTACTTCATTTATATCCTTTGCCAGTTTTTTATGTGGATTTACAGGGAAACCAAGTGTTTTCAAAAATTCAAGGGTCTCCCAGTGTGTTGTAAATTTCTTCAGTATACCCTGATATACAAAAAGTTGAAGGTTCCTCTTTGCAACTGTTTCAGGGTCAAGGAGTTTTAAGGAACCGGCTGTGGCATTCCTTGGATTTGCAAATAGTACTTCACCTTTTCTCTTTTTTTCTTCGTTTATCTTCTGGAAGGTATCCTTCCTCATATATACCTCTCCCCGAACTTCTATCGGTTCCTTATAAGGGATAATAATAGGCAGTGTGAGTACTGTCTTGAGATTTTCCGTGATATCATCTCCTGTCCATCCATCCCCCCTGCTTGCACCCTTCACAAAAATACCGTTTTCATACATAAGGGAGACAGCAACACCATCATATTTCAGTTCAACAACATAATCCACATCTCTAATCCCTGCTGTTTTTTTAACACGTTTATCAAATTCAATGAGTTCCTCTTCTGAATATGTATTGTCAATACTCAACATAGGGATTTTATGAGAAACAGTATTAAACTCCTTCAGTGGCTGGCCACCAACTTTTAAGGTAGGAGAGTCATCCCTTCTGTATTCAGGATATCTCTTTTCCAGTTCTACAAGTTCCCTGTAAAGTGTATCATATTCATAGTCAGTAACAACAGGGTTATTCTCCACATAATACATATAATTATAGTAGTTAAGCAGTTTTACCAGTTCGTCAATCCTTTCTTTTGCCTTTGCCTTTTCCATACTGAAAATTATACCCCATATAAGAAAAACTTGACAGAGAAAGATATTATGATAAAATTATATATTATATGGAAAGAAAAGAGTTAGGCCAGATACTTATAGAAAAAGGATTTATTACCCAGGAACAACTTGAAGAGGCACTCCTGAAACAGTCAGTGGAGAAAAAATTCCTTGGCGAGATTCTGATTGAAAATCATCTTGTTACAAAAGGCCAGATTCTTGAATGCCTTACTGAACAGAAAAAAGCGGATTTTGTGGACCTTTCAAAGGTTAAAGGAATAAAAAAAGAGATAGTTTATCTTGGTAATGTCAAGATTTTTGTGTAAATTCATTTTGGGTGTTCCTGTTTTTCTCT
>DAONKS010000063.1:0-7463 GCA_035406305.1 bacterium
CAGGACTGTGAAGTTATCTTTAATATGCTCCAGAAGTATGATGTTAGGTATTTCTTTTATATAGGCGGGAACGATTCCGCTGAAACAGCGAATATACTTAATGAAAGTGCAAAGAGGGTAAACTATGAGTTCAGGTGTTTCCATATCCCCAAGACGATAGACAATGACCTTCTTGAAAATGACCATACCCCCGGCTATGCAAGTGCTGCAAGGTTTGTGGCAATGGCTGTAATGGGAGATAATCTTGATAATGCATCCCTTCCCGGAGTAAAGATAGATGTTATTATGGGAAGACATGCTGGATTTCTGGTTGCTGCCTCATCTTTAGCAAGGGTAAATGAAGGTGATGGTCCACATCTTATATACTTCCCTGAAAAGCCATTCAGCAAGGAGCAGTTTTTGAAGGATGTGGAATCAGTATATTCAAAGTATGGAAGGTGTCTGGTGGCCGTATCGGAAGGTATTGCTGATGAGAATGGAGAAGCAATTGCAGCAAAGTTCACAAAAGAAGTGGACACACATGGAAATGTGCAGTTAAGCGGGACAGGTGTTTTAGGTGACCTTCTTGCTGATATTATCAGGCAGGAATTAAAGATAAGCCGTGTGAGAGCAGATACATTCGGCTATCTGCAGAGGTCTTTCCCCGGGATATACTCTGAGATTGATGCAAAAGAGGCATATGAGGTAGGAAGACAGGCGGTAAGATATGCTACATCTGGAAAACTGGATAGCGGTTCTGTCTCTATAAAAAGAAAGAGCGGAAGGAAGTATGAGGCATATTTTGAGCCGGTAGAACTTACAAAGGTTGCCAAAAATACAAGGTGTATGCCTGCGGAGTTTATAAACAGTGAGGGTAATGGTGTTACAAAGGCATTTATTGACTATGCAAAGCCACTGGTTGGGAAACTTCCTGAAATCGGGCTATTGAAGAAGTATCCTGTGAAGAAAGCATAAAAAGCGTGAAATGTGAAAAGTGAAATAATTAATGGATAAAATAGTTAAATTTATTTAGCATAAGAAGAACTCCCATTACAATGAGAAGTAATCCTGTGATTATCTCCACTGTGCGGGAATGTCTTTTTATCACAGAAAAGACACCTAACATTCTATTTATGATGAGTGTTGTTATAATGAAAGGAATACCGATACCTGAAGAATAAAAAACCAGCAGTAATATCCCGCGTGATACTGTCTCTTGTGAGGAGGCAACTATAAGTATTGAAGAGAGGATAGGCCCCACACAGGGAGTCCATCCAGCAGAAAATACCATTCCAATAATAAATGCACCGAAGTATCCACTTATTATTCTGACTGGCCTGACCCTTTTCTCTCTGTAAAGGGGCGTTATCTTTAATATGCCTGTAAGGTGTATACCAAAGATTATAATTATTATCCCGCCTCCTATCCTTAAGAAATTCTGTTTAGCAAGGAGATACCTTCCAAGCCATGTGGCTGATGCACCTAAAACGGTGAAGATAAAGGTAAAGCCAGCCACAAAGGAAAGGGTAAGAAAGAAATTCTTCACAGGTTTTTTACCCTCTTTTATATTTTCAATAGACATACCCGTGATATAAGATAGATAGGCAGGGATTAAAGGGAGTATGCAGGGACTGAAGAATGAAAGAACTCCTGCGATGAAACTTAAAAAGAGAGAATAGTTTTGTGTTATTTCCATTTTGTATTATTATATACCCTGAAGGTTAAAAGTCTAAATCGGAGGAGAATAATGAAGATAAAAAAGGTAAATCTGAATTTTGATGTAGAGCCGTTTAAAATGCCACTCGGTTTTAAGGGTGGTTATCTTACAGGCGCCTGGCAGGCACTTGTGTGTGCTGAAACAGAGAATAATTACGGTATAGGAATTGGAACTCAGAGTGTCTTATGGTCAGATGCAGATATATTCTCTTCTCACAGCGAAGCAGGTGGAAACGCACTTATGTTTTCTGTCACAGAATATGCTGCTTCTATACTTAAAGGTAGAGATATAGAGAATCCCATTACCTTTCTTGAGACATATCTTGAGGATATACACTCCTATGCAAAGAAGATTACAGGAAAGGAAAATTTAAGGAAGACATTTACACTTAACGCACTTGTAGCGCTGGATAATGCGTTGTGGGTACTTTATGCAAAGGAGACAGGGAGACAGGACTTTCTGGAGATGATACCTTCTGCCTATTGCGAGTCATTAAATTACAAACATTCTCTTGTTGCCTGTATCCCTTTGATGTCATACGCTGTCCCACTTAAAGATATAGGCAAAGCCATAAAAGATGGATTTTTTACACTTAAGATAAAGATTGGCTCTGACCCTGATAAGGATGGCAATAGAGAGAAGATGTTAAAGTGGGACACAGAAAGGATTAAAAGTATCCATGAGACCTTTGGAGATATACCTACACCCTATACTGAGAATGGAAAGCTCCCGTATTATTTTGATGCTAACGGCAGGTATGATAGTAAAGAGCGGCTATGGCAGCTGATTGACTTTATAGAGAGCATCGGTGCACTTGATAGAGTTATAATAATGGAAGAACCGTTTCCAGAAGAGTTTGAAGTGGATGTGAGTGAATTTCCTGTAAGGATTGTTGCGGATGAGAGTGCCCATACAGATGAAGATATCGTTAAGAGAAAACAGATGGGATATAAGGGAGTGGCACTTAAACCCATAGCAAAAACACTGAGTATGACACTGAAGATTATCAAAGAAGCAGAAAGGTCAGGGATGGACTATTTCTGTGCAGACCTTACGGTGATACCACCACTTCTTGAGTGGAATAAAAACCTTGCATCCAGGTTAAAGCCACTGCCCGGTTTAAAAATTCCTGTTGTTGAGTCAAATGGGCATCAGCACTACAGGGACTGGGAAAAACTTATCCAGAGGCATCCTTATCCTGATGCAGAGTGGGTTGTCCCTGTGGATGGTATCTTCCACCTGACGGATGATTTTTATGAGAAAAGTGGTGGCATCTTTGAAGTATCAGAATATTATAAAGAAAAAGTTAAAATGTAAGAACTGCTATTTTGCCTTTATAGAAAGAGTTCTTACCATATTACCAGCCCTTTTGATGCAGTCAATCACATTTTCAAGGTTGTCTATTATCTCATAGACAAGTATGGTTAACTGTGGACTCAGTGTTGTTTTTATCAATGCATTTATCAGGTCTCGCCTTTTATCATCTCCTTCCTCTTCTATCGTTTCAATCTGGGCGCAGTCCTCCATAACCTTGCCTGTCTCACTGTTTACCAGAGAATGTATCGCCGATTTTAATTTCTCCGCTGCCTTTAATGCCAGTAAACTATCATCAAGGAGGAGTTTGTCAAGTTCAGAGGATGGTTCTTTTTCAAAGAACTCTAACAACCTTACAACGCCCTTTGCACTATCAGCAATATCATTAAGAAAGTCATTCAAAAGAATTAGGTCTTCCCTGTCAGGAGGGAGAAACATCCCTTTTGACAATTCATTCATAATCTCCCTTTTAATCTCATCTCCATCGTGTTCGGCGTTTTTTACCTTAGATATGTGGTGGTTTCTGGCGGTAATATCGTTCTTCATCAATGCCTCAATGCTGTTCTTCATCTCTAATACACACTCATACGACTTTTCCGTATGTTTCAGAGCGAGATTCAAGACCCCTTTTTCTTCCCTGTCTCCCAGCCATGCGAGGATATTTCTTGTCCTTTCCATTCTATCACCCCCGTTATTTAGATATTATTAACAACGTTCCCAGTGTTATATATGTTATTATACCCGAGATAAGTGGAGTTATTGCCCATGTTAAGACAATCTCCCTTACCAGTTTCAGGTTCATTGTTTTTATCCCCTGTACTATCCCTGCACCCCATACCGCACCTACAATTGAGTGTGAGGTGGATACAGGAATTCCAAAGTGTGTATATAAATGGACATTAAGGGCAGTGGCTATCTCAATGGCAATGGTCATCAGAGGTGTGATATGGGCTATCTTAAAGCCAACTGTCTCAATAACCCTGTATCCCCAGGTGATAACTCCTAAAGACATTGCAATTGCTCCTATGATAGATGCGTGATATGGAGTAAATTTTGAAGCTCCTATCAGTATTCCTGTTGCATTTGCAACATCATTTGCTCCCCAGGAGAAGGCAAGATATGCACTTGTGGAATAGATAAGGAACCTTACCAAGACATCCCCCCATTTTTTTATAAATGAAATCTGGAATAATAATCTGAAAATTGGATAAAGTATTATTGTTAAAAGGCAGGAACCGATTGGCGTTAATACCCAGCAGATAAATATCTGGATTATCTTTTCCCAGTATAATGAAGTACTTAGTGCTAATCCACCCCCAGCCACAGCCCCTACAATGGAATGGGATGTTGAAACAGGGAACTTTTTGTATGTTGCAAGGGTAACCCATATTGCTGCACTGAAAAGTGCTGCAAGGGCAAGAAAATTTTTCTCCCTGATAGGCAGACAGTTTATATCAACGACGCCTTTACCTATTGTTTTGATTACATTGCTACCGAGAAGAACTGCTCCGAGGAAACTGAAAATGCAGGTTATAATAATACCAGTCCGCAGGGACATTATTCCTGAACCAATATCTGCGCCAACGCAGTTGGCAGCGTCATTGGCTCCCATTGACCAGCCCATATATAAAGCGGCAAGAATTACAGGGATAATAATCATCTGTTTCCTTCGGTAAGTATATTATATCAGGTATTTAAAAATTGTATAAAAATTTGACAGAAGTAGTTGAGGTGTTATAATTATTATATGGATGAATTTATTACAACTTTAAAATTTATACATAGAAGAATAAAACCGGAGATAGAAAAGAGGTTAAAAGAATTCAAAAGAAACAGGACAGAGGAAAAGATGGAGAAAGAATTTTTCTTCTGTCTGTTAACTCCACAGTGCAAGGCAAGGATATGCTGGACAAATATTGAGGCCCTTTACTCAAAAGGCATTTTACAGAAAGGGACTGAAAAAGAGATTGCAGAATATCTTTATGGTATAAGGTTCAGAAATAACAAGGCAAGATATATTGTTGAAGCAAGAGAAAAATTTTTTAATGGCAGGGGTTCTATTAAAAAAGTAATAGATAATAGTAATGACCCGTTATTTTTAAGACAGTATATAGTCAAGAATGTAAAAGGTATGGGATGGAAGGAGGCAAGCCATTTTTTAAGAAATACAGGGATGGGAGAAGAACTTGCTATACTGGACAGGCATATACTCAGAGGACTGCTTAAGGCAAAGGTGATAAAAAAGATACCGGAGACACTGACAGGGAAGACCTATATTGCAATTGAAGATAAGATGAGAAAATTTGCTGAAAGTATAGATATACCACTTGCGCATCTTGACTTTGTATTGTGGTATTTTTTTAACAGGGAGGTATTCAAATGAAAAAAGAAGATATTGTGAAGATTCTTGAAAATAAAGAGATACAGGCATCATTTCAGAGGATAAAAATTCTTGAGTATCTTATTGAAAACAGAATCCATCCATCAGCGGATGATATATACAAAAAACTTTTACCTGAGATACCAACCCTTTCAAAAACGACCGTATATAATACCTTAAAGGCATTTGTAGATAAAGGGTTGATTTCAATGGTAACTACAGAAGAAGATGAGGTAAAGTACGACTATTCAGAAGAACCGCATCTACATTTTAAGTGTAAAAGTTGTGGTGCTTTATATGATATATTCCACAGGTGCGATGTTTTGAAACAAAAAGAGATAGGTGGACATCTAATAAGTGAACATCACCTCTATTTCAGGGGAATATGTAAAAAATGCAGGAAAAAGAAGGGGGGTAAAGTAAATGGATAGATATGTATGCAGTGTATGTGGTTATGTCTATGACCCGGCAAATGGAGACCCTGAACATGGGGTTGCACCAGGGACATCGTTTGAACAACTTCCTGATGACTGGGTATGTCCTGTATGCGGGGCTGAAAAGGACAAGTTTGAAAAAGAAAATGCATAAAAGGAGTTCTGTATGATAGTAAAGGAGATAAAAAAGGATGTATATGGAATTGTAATGAACGACTGGGACAGACGGTTATTTGATGAGATTATACCACTTCCTGATGGAACGACATATAACGCCTACCTTATAAAAGACAAAAAAAATGTGTTGATTGATACATCCGACCCGAGAAAGACGGATAAATTCATATCTGTCATTAGAAAAATAAGCGGTGGAAGGATTGATTATGTTATTTCAAACCATTCAGAACAGGACCATTCAGGCAGTATCCCTGCTGTACTTAATGAATTTCCTGATGCAAAGGTTATAACAGGTGAAAAAGGGGCAGGACTTCTGAATAGGTTATTGCTTATCCCACCGGAGAAATTTATCAGTGTAAAGGATGGAGAAGAAATAGATATTGGAGAACGGACATTAAAGTTTTTCCATACTCCATGGGTGCACTGGCCTGAGACCATTATTACCTATAACCCGTCAGACAGGATTCTTTTTCCCTGTGACCTTTTTGGTTCCCATCTTGCTACCAGTAATTTTTATGCCGCAGAAAACCAGAAACTTTATGAGTCAGCAAAGAGATATTATGCAGAAATTATGATGCCTTTCAGGAGTCATATAAGGAAGCATCTTGATTTAATACAAGCACTTAAAATAGATGTTATTGCCCCAAGCCATGGACCGGTTCATAATAAATCTGAATTTATCATAAGTGCCTATAAGGACTGGGTCTCTGATAATGTCAAAAATGAGGTGGTAATTCCCTATGTTTCTATGCATGGCAGTGTAGAAAAAATGGTTGACTTCTTTATAGATGTTCTTATTGAAAGAGAAATTACTGTTAAGCCGTTTAATCTTACTGTTGCAGATACAGGAGAACTTGCTATGGCTCTTGTGGATGCTGCTACTGTTGTTCTGGGAACACCAACTGTTCTCGGTGGTCCGCATCCTTCAGCACTTTATGCAACCTATCTTTTTAAGATTTTAAGGCCAAAGACAAGGTTTATATCCATCATCGGTTCTTTCGGCTGGGGTGGTAATACTGTAAAGATAATAACAGATATGCTGCATAAAGATATAGAAGTTATTGAACCTGTAATAGTAAATGGCTATCCTGATAAGGAAACTTTTTCTTCCCTTGAGAAACTTGCGGATACCATACAGATTAAACACAAAGGACTAAAATAAAAAGGAGTCGATAATGGATAATACACTTTATAAAGAGTTAAATGAGCAGGTTCGGAAAGAGTTATATTCTGCATATCTTTATATGTCTATGGCTTCATATTTTGATTCGCTCAAACTTAAAGGATTTGCTCACTGGATGAAGGTTCAGGCAGAAGAGGAAAGCAGTCATGCAATGAAGATTTATGACTACCTGAATAGCAGGGGAGAAAGGGTTATCTTTGAGTCAATAGATAAGCCACCATCTGATTTTAAGTCCCCTGTTGATGTATTTGAAAAGACACTGGAGCATGAGAAAAAAGT
>DAONKS010000064.1:0-7339 GCA_035406305.1 bacterium
TTTTAATGAGGCAACAACCCATTTTCGTATAGAAAATTAATGAGGCAATTCGTTAACTTGCAAAGGATACTGAATTAACTTACAATGTTATATATCAAAGGTGGATACTTACGGAACATCGTTCAGGGATTAGTAAAGAGTAAAAAAATAGTTTTGACTTATTACTTTTGACTTTGTAAATATTCGATATTGTTAAATCTATACACCAGAAGGCAGGTGTTTATCAGGAGGGGATTATGGAGAGAAAGTCAGCATGGGAGGTATGGGACGAAAAGACCAGAAAAGAAGCACTGGGCTTCTGTGAAGGATATAAAGATTTTCTTTCTGAAAATAAGACAGAAAGAAAATTTGTAAGGGGATGTCTTGATATTGCCTCAGGATTTAGTGTTAAACCACTGGATGATTATAAAAAACTTAAGCCAGGAGATGTTTTTTACAAAATAAATAAGGAAAGGGTATTGTTAATGGGCAGGATAGGAGAGAAACCTCTTACACAGGGATGCAGATTTATTGTTTCTCATATAGATTCTCCCCGCCTTGACCTGAAGACAAATCCCCTGTATGAAGATGAGAATATATGTCTCCTTAAAACATACTATTACGGGGGGATTAAAAAGTATCAGTGGCTTACGATACCGCTGGCGATGTACGGGACTGTTGTGTTAAAAGATGGAACGAAGAAAGAGATTGTTATAGGAGAGAAGGAGACAGAACCTGTATTTAATATCACTGACCTGTTGCCACATCTGGGTAAGGACCAGGCTAAGAAAACAATAGAGGAAGGTTTCCCCGGCGAAAATCTTAATGTAATTGTAGGAAGCATTCCACTGGGAGAAAAGGATAAGGAGAAGGTTAAAGGTAATGTCCTTAAAATTTTAAAGGATAACTATGGAATAGAAGAAGATGACTTTATCAGCAGTGAATTTCAATTTGTCCCTTCGGGAAAGATGAGGGATGAGGGGTTTGACAGAAGTATGATATCAGGATATGGACAGGATGATAGGGTATGCGCCTACACAAGTATGAAGGCATTTCTGGATAGCGCAAAGTCCCTGTATTCCACCTTCTGTATTATGGTGGACCAGGAGGAAATAGGCAGCAGAGGAGCAACTTCAGCACAGTCAGAGTTTTTCAGGTTTGTAATGGAAGAAGTTATTGAAAAAACAGGACTATCAGCAGGAGATTTTAGAACTATCATCCAGAACTCAAAGGCGATATCTGCTGATGTGGACACAATCTTTGACCCCAATTATAAAGAGGTATCTGACCCAAAAAATACAGCCCGTTTAGGATGTGGTGTTGTCCTTACAAAGATAACAGGTGGCAGGGGAAAAGGGCACAGCATAGAACCAACGGCTGAATATATTGCCTATATCAGGGATATCTTTGATAAAAACGGTGTTATATGGCAGACCGGAGAAATAGGTAAAATAGAGCAGGGTGGGGGAGGTACAATTGCCACATACATAGCAAGATATAATATTGATACAATTGACTGTGGCACAGGAGTTCTTTCAATGCATGCACCTTATGAACTGACCAGCAAGGCAGATGTCTATTCCACCTATCTTGCTTACAGGGCTTTTTATTCAACGGAGAAATAAATCCTGATGGAGAAAAAATATAAAAATCCTGTTCCGACCGTTGATATTATTATAGAGATGGAAGGGGGTATTGTGCTGATAAAAAGGAAGAATTATCCTTATGGGTGGGCACTGCCGGGTGGATTTGTGGATTATGGTGAGTGCCTTGAAGATGCTGCTGTAAGAGAGGCAAAGGAAGAGACGGGACTTGATGTGGTAAATCTAATGCAGTTCCATACATATTCAGCACCTGACAGGGACCCGCGTCATCATACAATATCCACGGTCTTTATAGGGAAGGGCAGGGGAGTTTTAAAAGGAAGCGATGATGCAGAAGAGGCAAAGATTTTTACAGAAGATAATCTACCAGAAGATATTGCTTTTGACCACAGGAAAATACTCCGGGACTATTTTGAATATAAAAGAAAATAAGTTATGAACTTATGGAGTTAAGAACTTATGAATAAAAATATATTAAGCGGAATGAGGCCTACAGGTCCACTTCATATAGGACACCTTTTTGGAGCCCTTAAAAACTGGAAAAAACTGCAGGATGAAGGTTATAACTGTTTTTATATGGTAGCGGATTATCATGCATTGAGTACTGAATACGCTTCAATGGGAGAGATAAAACAATATGTTGAAGAGGTGGCGATGGATTTTATAGCCAGTGGTCTTGACCCACAAAAGTCCACCATATTTGTTCAGTCAATGATTCCTGAACATACAGAACTTCATCTTATATTCTCAATGATAGTGCCAACTCCCTGGCTTGAGAGGAATCCTGTTTATAAAGAGCAGAAGAAGCAGTTAATTACAAAAGACCTCAATACCTACGGCTTTCTGGGGTATCCTGTTTTACAGGCGGCAGATATACTGATATATAAGGCAAGGTATGTACCCATTGGTATGGACCAGTTACCGCATCTTGAACTGACAAGAGAGATAGCAAAAAGGTTCAATTATCTCTATGGAGAGACATTTCCTGTTCCCGAAGCGCTTCTTACTGAAACACCCAAAATACCGGGAACGGACAACAGGAAAATGAGTAAATCATACAATAACTGTATATATCTTAAGGATACATCTGAAGAGATAAAAGAGAAGATAAGTAAGATGTTCACTGACCCGAAAAGGATATACAGAAAAGACCCCGGACATCCAAAGACCTGTCCGGCTTTTGTTTATCACAAACTATTTAACATTGAAAGCAGGGTAGGGGAGATAGAAAAAGAGTGCAGGGGTGCTATTATTGGCTGTACCGACTGTAAAAGGGAACTCGGAGATGCCACTGCTTCCTATCTTAAAGATATACAGGAAAAGAGAAAAACAATGGAAAAAGATAAAAAAATGCTTTGGAGTATTCTTAACAGGGGCGCTGAAAAGGCGAGAAAGGTTGCTGTGGAAACCATAAGTGAAGTTAAAAACAGGATAGGGCTGATATATGAATAAAAAGATAGAAGAATTAATAAGGCAGGATATAAAGAAGATTGCTCCGTATGTTCCGGGAAAGCCAATTGAAGAGTTACAGAGGGCGTATGGGCTTGATATAGAAAGGATTGTAAAACTTGCTTCAAATGAGAATCCTTTAGGTCCTTCTCCAAAGGCGGTGGAAGCAGTAAAACGTTGTGCTGATAAAATTTCAAGATATCCTGAAGGGTCTGGATATTATCTGAAAAATAAGATAGCAGAGGTTTTTAATCAACCACCAGAGACCATCATACTTGGGAGTGGCTCAAGTGAAATCATCTCCATGGGGATGGAACTTTTTATAAATCCTGGGGAAGAAGTTATATACCCAGCCCCATCATTTTTGATCTATCCAATCCTTGCATATAAAATTGGTGCTGTCCCTGTAGAAATACCACTTCAGGATGGTTTTTCTTATGACCTGAATATGTTTCTTGAGAAAATTACTCCTAAAACAAAGGTTATTATACTCTGCAATCCAAATAATCCTACAGGTACCATTATCTATAAGAAACAGATAGAGGAGTTTATGAAGAATATTCCGGATGATATTATCATCATTTCTGACGAGGCGTACAGGGAATATGTGGATACAGAGGACTTCGGGACGGCCTATCCTTATCTCTACAGGAAGAATATTATTATAACAAGAACACTTTCCAAAATATACGGTCTTGCGGGCTTAAGAATTGGTTTTGGAATGGCAAGAAAGGAAATAATTGAATTTATGGAAAGGATCCGGCCTCCTTTTAATACCACAATTCCCGCACAGGAAGCAGGGATTGCAGCACTTGATGACCAGGAATATGTGAAAAAGTCATTTGAAAATAATATAAAAGGCAGGACATATCTTTATTCTGCTTTCAATTCTTTAGGTATAGAATATATCCCTACATATGCAAACTTTATTCTTTGCCGGATTCCAGATGCTTCGCTGGTGGTAAAAAAGTTAGAAAAAAGGGGTATAATTGTACGAGGAATGTTTGGAGTTGGGCCCGAATATGTAAGGATTACAATTGGCACAGACAGAGAGAACACTTTACTGATAGAAAATCTGAAGCAATTACTTGGAGGGAGAAAATGAAGTTAGGTGTAAACATAGACCATATAGCAACTTTAAGACAGGCAAGACGTGGTGAAAATCCTGATCCTGTATATGCTGCCTGTATCTGCGAACTTGCTGGCTGTGATTCTATTGTATGCCATCTGAGAGAAGACAGAAGGCATATTCAGGATAGAGATGTATATGTGTTAAAAAAGGTTGTGAAAACACGGCTGAACCTTGAAATGGCACTCTCTGAAGAAATAATAAAGATTGCTCTGGATGTAAAACCGCATCAGGTTACCCTTGTTCCTGAAAAGCGTGAAGAGCTGACAACAGAAGGCGGGCTTGATGTTATAAAGAATTTTGAAAAGATAAAAAGCAGTGTGAGGAAATTTCAGGATTCAGGTATAAAGGTGAGTTTATTTATTGAACCGGATGAAAGACAGATACAGGCAAGTAAAGAGACAGGCGCGGATTTTATAGAGATACATACAGGAAGATATGCAGATGCAAGGACAGAGGAGGATATAAATCGGGAATTGGACAAAATAGCCAGGGCGACAGATTACGCCCTTTCCACAGGAATCCGGGTAAATGCAGGGCATGGGCTGGACTATCACAATACTGCTCCCGTTTGCAGGATTAAAGGAATTGAAGAACTTAACATAGGATATAGTATTATTGGACGGGCTGTTTTTGTGGGACTTGAAAGAGCAGTAAAAGAAATGCTGGAAATTGTAAGGAGGGAAAGTAAGTGAAAAAAAAGATTATAGATTCACTAAAAGACCCGTTTAACAATAAAGAAAATGTGATAAATCTTATGATAGGTGGAATTATTACATTTTTTCCTGTTCTCAATCTTATATCACTGGGGTATCTCGGGAAAAAACTTAAAAAAAGTATACAGCAGGATAGGTCAGGAGTTAAATGGGATGAAAACCTGAAGGAACTATTTATAACAGGTCTTTTTTTATTTGTTATATGGCTATCCTACCTTATACTGCCCTTTTTATTGATGTTTTTAGGGGGGAGTTTAATGTTATCCCTTTCCGGAGGCAAAATCCTGTCTTTATTTTATTTCAGAGGCCAGATTTTGAACCTTATAGGGACAATAACTCTTTTAATTGCTCTTTATTTTCTTCCTTTTGCAGTATGTATTTATCTGGAAGATGGTGATATAAAAACGGCTTTTAATCTGCAGAAGGTGCTGGAAAAGATATTTCTTGTAGTTAAAGAGTATACCATTTCATATCTGATAATAATAGGTTTGCTTACTGCTTCTATCGCCATTATTTTTTTGTTTATGAACTGGATAATGGGATTTCTCTTAAGTGGTTTTATATTTTTTTATGATGGACTTGTTATAACAGGAATCCTTGGTAAGATTTTTCCCAGGAAAGCAATAACCATATCTCTTCTGGAAATATCTGAGGGATAAGTAATAAGGCAAAAGTAATAAGTCAAAAGTCAAAAGTAAAAACTCAAAAATCAAAACATTTGTTAAGTTATTGTGCGAGAAGACCTTGGATAAAAAACGTCGGATAAGAAACATTATGTTAACTTCGGGGTGTCAGGACAGGGGCTATTTTTTATTGATTTTTATGGTCTTTCTATCTTTGAAAAAGATATTAAATGAGCAGAGTTAAATCTTTTATTCAAAAGAACTTATGTATTATGTGAAATGGCAGGTAAATCGCAATAAAAATTAACTAAAAAATAACCCCAAAATTTTTAAAAAACCCTATAGAATCTAAATATTTTAGTGGTATTGTTTATCCCGGAGGTATTTTTATATTATAAATTATAGGATTTAAAGTCATATAAATAAAGGACTTAAGTTGATTTGTTTAATGCATTTTATCAATCTATCGGGATGGGCTGCTGATGTATATAAAAGAGATGAGAAAATTTATCCTGAATTTTGAACTACCAGGCTGTTTCCGTGGACATAAAATAAACCATTTTTATATTGCTGTTATGAGTAAACCATTTGAAACATATTTCTATCCTTTTATTTTTGTCCTGCTGAGGCGACGGACTGAAAGATTGTAGATTGGAAGATTGAAAAGCCCCCTCACCCTACTCCTCTCCCCGTTGGGGAGAGACGAATGAGAGGAAATAGTAGCCGCAGGTCCGCCTGCGTAGATTGAAAGAAAAAATGTGTTCTTAGTTAAACAGAAAGAAGCCCCTCCCCCTGTTAGGGAGATGGAGAAAACAAAGAGGCGCCCCTCTTTGTTAGGACGAAGGAGAAAAATCACCTCTGTTTCCTTCCCCTGGCCTATCCGCCTGAGGTGGACAGGAAGAGGCAAGGACAAAATTTTAATTCCTCACCATTTGCCTGTCCACCACAGGCGGAAGGGGGAATTTAAGAGGGGATGGCGAAAGCATAGGTCTCGCTCTGCTATTTCCCCTCTCCCCTTCCAGTAGATAACTTAAGGTGACGTAGAAGTTAAGAACTTAATAACTTGAGAAGTTCCTAACTTATTAAATTCATTACTTAAGAAGTTCAGGACTTCTTACTTTCTTCAACTACTGCCTGAGCAGCAGCAAGGATTGCAATCGGAATTCTGAACGGAGAACAGCTTACGTAGTTCATCCCCACTCTGTGGCAGAACTTTACTGATTCTGCCTCGCCACCATGTTCTCCACAGATGCCAACCTTAAGATTTGGTCTGGTGGTTCTCCCCCTCTGGATGCCAATATCAACAAGTTCACCTATACCTTCCTGGTCAAGGACTTGGAATGGGTCTTCTTTTAAAATTTTATTCTCTATATAGGCGGGTACAAATCCACCGATATCGTCTCTTGAAAAGCCAAATCCCATTTGGGTAAGGTCATTGGTTCCAAAGGAGAAAAACTCGGCTTCCTGTGCAATCTTGTTAGCGGTAAGAGACGCTCTCGGTATCTCTATCATTGTCCCATAGAGGTATTCAATTTTATCTATTCCATATTTTTCACATACCTCTTTATATACCTTATCCACTATCTTCTTCTGATGTGTCAGTTCTTCCACAGTACTTACCACAGGGACCATAATTTCAGGGAGTGCCTTTTTCCCTTCTTTTATAAGTTCCGCAGTTGCCTCAAAAATTGCTCTTATCTGCATCTCTGTAATTTCTGGATATGTAATCCCTAATCGCACTCCTCTATGTCCCATCATTGGATTGGTTTCATGTAGCACCTCTGCCCTTTTCTTAAACTCTTCCATTGAAATACCCAAGCTTTTGGCCAGTTTTGCCTG
>DAONKS010000065.1:0-5143 GCA_035406305.1 bacterium
CCTGCTGAAACAGAATGTGTCTCTCTTATCTGTCCGTATCTGTCCTGCAATATATATGAAAAGCATCCGTGCAGAGCGCCCTTATCTCCGATACATAGTGTTGCGGCATGCATCAATGTATCTATCCCTTTACCACCTGCCTCAACACCTATAAACTTTACATTCCTGTATCTGTAAAACGGATAGAAAAGCCCGATACTGTTGCTTCCTCCACCGACACAGGCAATAAGATAATCAGGCAGTTTCTTCTCCTTCTTAAGTATCTGCCTTTTTGTCTCAATACCAATCACTGACTGGAAGTCCCTTACTATTTGAGGATAGGGATGCGGACCGACAACAGAGCCAATGACATAGTGGGTATTGTCAAAATTCGCTATCCAGTCCCGCATCGCCTCATTTATTGCATCCTTCAGTGTTTTGCTGCCGGATTTCACAGGTATAACCTCTGAGCCGAGAAGTTTCATCCTGTAGACATTGAGTTTCTGCCTCTCGCAATCAATCTCACCCATATATACACAACACTTTATGTTAAAAAGAGCAGCTGCTGTGGCAGTCGCAACACCGTGCTGTCCTGCACCTGTCTCTGCTATAACACGGGTCTTACCCATCTTTTTAGCAAGCAGGACCTGTCCCAATGTATTGTTAATCTTATGTGCCCCTGTAAATGCCATATCTTCTCTTTTAAGATATACTTTACATCCAACAACCTTACTGAAATTTTCAGCAAAATAAAGGTGCGTGGGTCTACCTGCATATTCGGAAAGGAGAAAGTTCAGTTCTTTCTTGAACCCTTTATCCTTTGAGATAGTCCTGTATCCTTTTTCCAGTTCTTCAAGTGCAGGGATAAGTGTCTCAGGGGCAAATCTTCCACCGAACTCGCCGTATTTACCGTATCTATCAGGAAGTTTCATTCTGTATGGCCCTTATATTTCTCAGCAGTTTTTCTATCTTATTTTTATCCTTTACACCAGGACTGCTCTCAACACCTGAAGCGACATCTATCCCGTATGGCTGAAATTTTTCAAGAACTCCTTTTACATTTTCAGGGGTAATACCGCCTGAAAGAAATGTTCTATGCCAGGGTATTTCTACATCTTCAAGCAGTAAAGGGTCTATCCTCTTTCCTGTTCCACCAGGGATGGACATGGAGTATGCGTCCAGCAGGTAAAAGTCCACGTCACAGTATTTGTTAAGGCATCCTCTCAGAAAATCTTTGTTCTTCACCCTTATCCCTTTTATTATTATCTTCAGGGGTAGCCATTCCCTTATCCTTTTAATAAAACCGGCCTTCTCATCCCCATGAAGCTGTATACCTGAAAGGTTCAGGGCTTTGACAGTAGAAACAAGCATCTTCTCATCAGGATTAACAAATACCCCTATTGTTGTAATATCGCTATCTATATCTTCAAGTACCCTTTCTGCCTTTTTTAGAGAAATATACCTGGGACTTTCAGGATAGAAATTCAGCCCGATTATATCTATCCCCAATTCAATTGCATCCCTTATATCCTTTTTCCTAGTAAATCCGCATATCTTTACCCTGACCATTGAAGAAATACTTACTCTATATCCGGAAGTTCTGAAAGCGCCTGTTTTATCTTTTCCTCAGGATATTCATAGTCCTCAAGTTTCCCTTCAAAATATGCCTGATAGGCAGACAGGTCAAAATGGCCGTGTCCTGAGTGGTTATATACAATGACCTTGCCAGCAGGTGCATCCTTTGCCTCTTCCACGACAGCCCTTATGGCATGTGATGTCTCCGGTGCAGGCAGAAATCCTTCAGTCCTTGCAAAAAGCACTGCTGACTCAAAGCACTCCTTCTGATGATATGCCACTGCTTCTATCAACTTCTGATTTAGAAGGTGGCATACAATTGGTGCAGCACCATGGTACCTCAATCCGCCTGCATGTATTCCTGGCGGAATGAAACTGTGCCCGAGTGTAAACATCTTCAGCAGTGGAGTGGTACAGGCGGTATCTCCAAAGTCATACTTATACAGCCCCTTGGTCAGTGTAGGGCACGCCTTTGGCTCAACTGCAACCATTCTTATCTTTTCCCCCTTTAATTTATCGGGAATGAAGGGAAGAATAAATCCGCCAAAGTTGCTGCCTCCGCCTACACAACCAATAAGAACGTCCGGTTTTTCACCTGCCATCTCTAACTGCCTTTTTGTTTCAAGCCCCACAATGGTCTGGTGCAGCAGCACATGGTTAAGAACACTCCCCAGTGAGTATTTTGTATCTTCCCGTGATACAGCATCTTCAACCGCTTCAGATATGGCAATCCCTAAACTTCCAGGAGAGTCGGGATTTTCTGCAAGAACCTTCCTTCCAAAGTTTGTCTTGTCTGATGGTGAAGGATACATAGTAGCACCCCACACCTGACATAGAAGCCGTCTGTATGGTTTCTGGTTATATGAGACCTTTACCATATAGATGGTGCATTCCACATCAAACATCTTACAGGCAAAGGCAAGTGCACTACCCCACTGCCCTGCACCTGTCTCTGTAGCAATTCTTTTCACCCCTTCCATTTTGTTGTAATACGCCTGGGCAATGGCGGTATTGGGCTTGTGGGAACCGGGTGGAGAGACGGACTCATCCTTGAAATATATTCTTGCCTTTGTTTTTAGTGCCTTTTCAAAATTCCTGGCCCTTCTTAAAGGTGTTGGGCGGTATAAACGGTAGACATCAAGCACAGGGTCAGGAATTTCTATCCATCTGTGAGGTGACATCTCCTGTTTTATAAGAGACATAGGAAATATGGGTGCCAGGTCCTCCGGCTTAATCGGCTTTTTTGTTCCAGGATGTATCACCGGTGGCAGAGGCACAGGCAGGTCAGGCAGCACATTGTACCATCTCTGAGGCATCTCCTTTGCTGATAGGATTATTCTATCTTCTTCCATCTTCCCCCCTTTGTTTTTCATAATAACTCTTCTATCTTTTTCTTAATATCGCTGCTTTTCAACAAACTTTCTCCCACAAGAATACCATTAACCCCTGCTTCCTTCAATCTCTCTACATCATCCTTTCCCTTGATGCCACTTTCACTTATGACAACTATTTTATCCTCTGGGATTAGTTTAATCAAATTTAGTGTGACGGATATATCTGTCTTCAGTGTATCCAGGTCCCTGTTGTTTATCCCCAGTATCTTGTCTCCCCAATTCTTTACAAGACGCATCGCCCTTTTAATCTCCTTTTCACTGTGAACCTCTATCAGTACCTCCATTCCTGAACTTTCACCTGCATCCAGCAGTTGTAAAAATTCATCATCTGATAGAATCCTTAATATGAGCAAAAAAACATCCGCACCGTATATCCTTCCAAGATAAATCTGGTAAGGGTCAATGATAAAATCCTTCATCAGCACAGGGATATCAACCACTGCCCTCACCTTTTTTATATCCTCAATATCTCCCTTAAAAAACGGCTCGCAGGTAAGGACTGATATACCTGCTACTCCGGAAGTATTATAGATTGATGCTATCTCCTTTACATCTATATCTTCCTTTATCACTCCTGCGGATGGAGATGCCCTTTTGATTTCAGCAATGAGCCCGAACTTTTTCTGCAACTGTTCCCTCAAACTCAACGGTTTTCTCAACTCATCAATCTTACACGGTTTTCTTCCTTCTGCCTTCTGCTTCTCCACTACCCTTTTCTTCTCTTCAATGATTTTCTCCAGAAGCATCTTTTAACTCCCTGATAAACCTTTCTGCAACATCCCCCATCCAGGGAAAATCTTTTCTTATCCTCTCCCATACATCTATTGCCTCCTGCTTTCTTCCTAACTTCTGATATATATGTGCCTTAAGATGTAAAAAGTGGTAGGATGGTGGTTCCATTTCTATCTTTTCAAGATAGGATATGGCTGTTTTATAGTCCTGCTTATTGTTGTAGTATATAGCCAGTTCCATATAAGGCCGCGCATCTTCAGGGTTCGCCTTTATACCCATCTTCATAAACTCAATGGCATAATTAACCACCTTTTCTTTTTCTTTACCTGAAAGTTTGGGCGCAATACCATTTATTAAAAACCAGCCACCGAGTGTCCACGCCTCAACCTCTCCTGGTGAAATGACGGTTATCAATTTCAGGGATGGGAAGATTTTACTGTATTCTCCCCTGTGCCATAGTTCATCCACATAAAGATATAAAAGGTCTATAACCCCTTCTCTGACAGATGGGTATGAACAGAGGTCAATGGCTGCCTGATGGGGTAATAAAATCTCTAAGTTATCAGAAAAAGATGCTGTGGCAATAGAAAGGATAAAGACACAAACGGCAAGACATTTCATCTATTCACCGCCTCCAGGACTTCATTAAACTTCCTCCAGCACATCCCCTTCTCTATAGTATTTATTGAAAGTTCAATCCCTTCTTTTATATTCTTTGTAACCCCTGCTGCATTAAGTAAAAAGGCAGTATTCAAAAGAACGACATCCCGCATCGCTCCTTTTTCCTTGCCTTTTATGATATTTAACAGAATCTCTCCATTTATTTTTGTATCTCCCCCTTTAAGGTCTGAAAGTTTACATTTTTTGAATCCGAAGTCCTGTGGATATATCTCAAACTCCCTTATCCCCTTTTTTGATACCTCCGATATATACGTCTTTGCTGTAAGAGATATCTCATCAAGCCCATCTTCTGAATGGAAGATATACCCTCTTATCCCGAGACGTTGAAAGACAGCAGGTATAATTTTTAATAGATTGTAGTCATTTACACCCATTATCTGAACACTGGAAGAAGCAGGATTACAGAGTGGCCCTATGATATTAAAAATTGTCTTAAAACCCAGTTCTTTTCTTATAGAAACAACATTTTTCATTGCCTTATGATATAAAGGAGCAAAAAGGAATGCAAACCCATATTCATTCAGGAGCAGTTCACTCTTTGATGGCTCTAAATCAATCTTATATCCAAGCGCCTCAAGGACATCTGCGCTTCCACAACTGCTTGTAACTGAACGGTTGCCGTGTTTGGCAACGGTCAACCCGGATGAAAACCCAACTATTGCCGTACAGGTGGATATATTAAAAGTCCCTGAAGCATCTCCCCCTGTTCCGCAGGTATCGCATACAGAACCTTTCTTTTTAAAATTAATCTTTGTTGCCTTATCCCTTAGAAGTTTAGCAGC
>DAONKS010000065.1:5243-7174 GCA_035406305.1 bacterium
GGTATTTCCTTGCTTATCAGGTATGTCTGCCCTTTCTCTGTAGGAAAGGATATAATCTGCCCTGGTAGATAGACCTCATCAAGAAAAGGAACTATCCTTCCCTGTTTCTCAACTGACTCAAGCACCTCCTTCTGCTGTGGAAGTAAATAGACCTTCACCTCCACGCCTCTTGCCTCTTCATTGATAAAGGGATTGAGAAGTTTCAACTCATTACCGCATAAACTCTGGATAATCACATACATCGTTTTGTTTTCCCTCTTCTCAGCAGATACAAGAAATCCACCCTGCGCACGCAGGGAATGGAACCTTACGGGGCTATCTGTGGAAGGAACCGCAGGAAACACCCTTATAATCCCATCATAACTCTGCAAAAGCATCTCATTAAGCATCACACTTAACCCTGGAGGAGTATCTACCTGAAAGTACCACGCATCTCTGCTGGCAACAAATCCACTCGGGTTAAGTGTTTTACATACATACTCTGCCATCTTCAGCCCTCTTTCAGCCATACCCATACGGAAAAGAGCACATGCAAAAAGTATTCCACAAAAACCAGGTACTTTCTCAGGTTCCTGTCTATATCCGTAGTATTCCTCTATTGTCCTTATCGCCTGCTGTCTCAACACCTCAGGACCACTATCTTTTGAAACAAGTTCTGCTGGAAAGATGGGTAACATACGGCTCCAATCACCCATATGCCACAGTCCACCTCTATCAGCAAACTCCATCCATACGCCTTCTTCATTTGCAGGTATCGGTGCAAGATGGCTTAAGATATCCTGCCACTGCTTTCGTAGTTCAGGTGCTTCATCCAGCTCTTCTGCTGCCATAAGAGCTAACTGGAAACACCTGGTAACCACTGCAAGGTCCCAGGTGGAATTCCTGCCAGTACCTGCTATCTGACTGCATACCGCCTCCATATGCAGTGTGGGGAAGAGCGAATATGTTCCATCTTCTTCCTTTATCAGATAGTCAGTATAAAAAAGCGCACATTCCTTCAGAACAGGCCAGCAGTACCTGCGTAGAAACTCCTTATCTCCTGTCATCTTATAATGCCACCATAAGTGCTGGGCAAGCCAGCCACCCCCACCTATATAGATGGAAAGAAGCAAACCACCGCAGGTATCAACCCCATCAGTACCCATTGAGATAGGATACCGCGCACCACGCATACCAAAGTATCTCTTCGTCTCTGCCTTACACCTTTCAAGTACATCATTCAGCAGACGGTACAGCGACTCTCCTAACTCTAACCTGTTTGCTGTGTATTGACCCCAGTAAAGAACCTGCATATTGATATTGTTGTGGAAGTCAGCATTCCATGCAGGATAGTTCTCCTTTATCCAGTTGCCCTGCAGCCCGGGACTTAACCTGCCCGGACGACAGATACTGCCCTGTAAGTAAAGTGCATAATACCAGTACTTCTCCACCACATCAAACGGTGTGGAGACATAACCGCGCCTCCAGTAGCTATGCCACCACTTCCTGTGTGTACTTTCAATTTTATCCCAGCCAGATTCCTTCACCACCTCAAGGTTCTCTATCGCCTGCTTCACAGGAGCCCTGCTATCACGGCTGGTAACAAGTGTGAGATAAAGATACCCATCATTACCTGATGGCGTAAATACCCCTTCTATCCTGCCTGAACTCTCGCTCAACCTTACACCATTATTAGAGGTATCTGCCATAAGTATAAAATACTCACCACCAGGAAGTTCTTGATAGATATACCTGTACCTGCCTTCTTCCCTGATTACAGATTCACCTGCAGCAGGGTCCTTATCACGCCAGTAACTGAACCTCACTCCATTACCCCAGCCACCTGCCATATCATTACTTATCTTTATACAGAGTACATTAACACAGGAGTGTATAAAACAGGTGAGTTTTACCTTATGACTGTACATATCCGGCTCATAATGAACCGGCGG
>DAONKS010000066.1:0-7135 GCA_035406305.1 bacterium
GGAAATAATAATTCCTGCGATAAGGATACTGAAAAAAAGAGGAATAGATTGTGAAGGGCCTATCCCCGCAGATGCCATATTCAAAAGGGCAGTTGAAGGGAGTATTGATATGGTTATAGCAATGTATCACGACCAAGGGATGATACCGCTTAAAACATTCTATTTTGACAAACTTGTCAATTGTACAGCGGGTCTGAAAATGGTAAGGACAAGCCCCGGACACGGAACTGCATTTGATATTGCATACAGGGACAGGGCAGATTCTTCTCCTTTTGTTGAGGCATATAAACTGGCTGTTTGTCTTGTGTCAAAGGGATAATAAGTAGAGGAAACAGGTGAGTACCAATAAAAAGATTTAAGTTTTAATATCCCTCTCTACTTTATTATTTATGGGCGTCTTTTAGCAGTTTTAAGGAGATACATATGGAGTTTCTTACACTCAAAAAATGTATTGAACTTCTCCAGGCAAGAAATATAAATATGAAAAAGTATTTAGGTCAGCACTTCCTTATAGACAGAAACAGCAGGGATAAACTTCTCTCCTTTGCAGAACTGGAGAAAGATGATATTGTAGTTGAAATAGGGCCTGGATTAGGAGCACTTACAGATGGATTTATAGATAAGGTTAAGGATGTATATGCATTTGAGATAGACCCTGATTTCTGCAATATCCTGAAAGAAAGGTTTTCCGGGTATCCTAATTTTCATCTTATGGAAAAGGACTTTCTGGAAATAGATACGGGATGGTGGGAAATGCTTCCAGGAAAGGTCAAGGTGATAGGAAATACCCCTTACTATATCAGTTTACCCATTGTTTTTAAGATACTGGTTATGAGAGATAAAATAAAATCAGCACTTCTTACCGTTCAGAAAGAGGTTGGGGAACGTCTTACAGCAGAGCCAGGCAGTAAGCATTACGGAGCAGTTTCTGTTCTTCTTTCTATTTACTCCCGGGCAAAAATATGTTATTTTTTAAAAAAAGATGTTTTCTTCCCGAAACCAGAGGTCAGTTCAGTGGCAGTCAGGATAGTTCCTCTGGAAAAGCCGGTGATAAAGATAGATAGCGAAAAAGAATTCTGGGAGTTTTTACCACGAATTTTCAATCTGAGAAGGAAGAAAATATCCAATGTTGCACATAAAATTTTTAGCGTAGAAAAGGCAGGATTCAAAGAATTGTTAAAGAAAGAAGGAATTTCCCCTGATATCCGTGTGGAGACACTTACACCCGAAGAAATTTATAAGGTATTTAAAATTATAATAACTCTAAAAAAGGAGAAATAATATGGCTATGTGGATAGGAATTAACAGGAAGGCGAGGGTTTGTTATGGGTTTGATGATATATCGCTTGTGCCCGGTAATATCACCATTAACCCTGAGGATGTTGATATCTCAACAGAGATAGGTGGTATAAAACTAAAAATACCCGTGCTTGCCGCTGCAATGGATGGTGTCTGTGATACGAAATTCGCTGTTGAAATGGGTAAACTCGGAGGAATGGGTGTTCTGAACCTTATGGGTATTTATACAAGATATGAAGACCCATATGCAGTTATAGAAAAAATTATCAGCAGCCCGTATGAAGAGTCCACTGCCCTTATTCAAAGTTTTTACAGGGAGCCGGTGAAAGAAAAACTTGTGGCGCAGAGAGTGGAGGAAATAAAGAAAGATAAAGTTATATGTGCTGTAAGTTGTATCCCCCAGTATGCAGAAAGGTTTTTAGGGATATGCCAGGAGGCGGGGGTGGATATATTTGTTGTACAGTCAACAGTTACCACCGCAAAGCATATATCTTCTTCCTATAAAGCACTTGATTTCTCTTCCCTATGCAAAACAGCAAAAGTTCCTGTCATTGCGGGTAATTGTGTTACATTTGATGTTGCTATGGAACTGATGGAAACAGGTATTTCCGGACTTCTTGTAGGTATAGGGCCTGGGGCTGCCTGTACTACGAGAGAGGTGCTCGGCATAGGGATACCACAGGTGACCGCTACAGCGGACTGTGCAAGTGCCAGGGATATATATTATAAAAAAAGAGGAAGGTACGTGCCTATCATTACAGATGGTGGTATGGTGACCAGTGGTGATATATGTAAGGCATTTGCTTCAGGCGCTGATGCGGTGATGATTGGTTCTGCTTTTGTCAAGGCAGTTGAATCACCTGGTAAGGGGTATCACTGGGGTATGGCAACATCGGATGAGAACCTGCCGAGAGGAACAAGGATTAAGGTGGGTGTATCCTGCACACTTAAAGAGATATTATTCGGACCTGCAAAGGTGGATGATGGTTCCCAGAACCTGATGGGTGCATTAAAACTTTCTATGGGCTCCCTCGGTGCCAGAAACATAAAAGAGATGCAGATGGTGGAGATAGCCATAAGTTCATCTTTCAAGACAGAAGGGAAGATATACCAGGCAATTTTACGTTCTTCAACGGGTAAAAATAAAAAGTAGTCCAGGATTTTTAAGGAGGTTTCGGTGAAAGAATTCGTTCATCTTCATCTGCATACAGAACATAGCTTACTTGATGGTATGTGCCGGATAGAGCAGGTAACACAGATGGCTCATAGAGAGGGAATGAAGTCACTTGCCATTACAGACCACGGGACTATGGGCGGTGTATTGAAGTTCTACGAAGAATCTCTCAGACATGGAGTAAAACCCATCATAGGGACGGAGATGTACATTGCTCCTGGTAGTCGTTTTCAGCAGGAGTATAGCAGCAGGAAAGAGGCATCTTTTCATATAACACTGCTTGCTGCAAGTGAAAAAGGGTACCGCAATCTTCTCAAACTTTCCACCCTTTCCTTTACTGAAGGTTATTATTATACACAGCGCATAGATAAGGAGATTCTTTCGGAAAATTCTGAAGGCATTATTGTTTTGAGCGGTTGCCTTAAAGGAGAGATAGCATCCTGCCTTATAAACGGTGATATTGATAAAGCAGTTGAAATGGTGGGTGTATATCAGGACATTGTGGGCCGTGAGAATTTTTATCTTGAGGTAATGGACAACAAAATTCCTGAACAGGACAAGGTGAATAGATTACTGGTAGAGATAGCAAAAAAGACAGGGGCGGGACTTGTTGCTACAAATGACTGCCATTATCTGAAGAAAGAAGATGCATTTGCCCATGAGGTATTACTCTGTATACAGACACAGACGCATATTGAGGATAAAGATAGAATGCGATTTCAGACAGATGAGTTTTACTTTAAAACACCAGACGAGATGCATGCTGCTTTTAAGGATATACCTGAATCGCTGAAAAATACACTGGAAATAAGTGAAAGGTGTAATGTTAAAATAGATATCGGGAAATATCATCTTCCTGTATTCCATCCCCCTGAAGGTAAAAGTCCGGATATCTATTTAGAAGAATTGATAATAAAAGGACTTAAGGAGAAATTCGGTATAGAGTGCGGTAAGAAACTTAGAGAGTATGCTTTAAAGAATGAGGTAGTGGAAAGGGCAATATATGAGTTTGAAGTTATAAGAAAGATGGGGTTTTCCAGTTATTTTCTTATCATCCAGGACTTTGTTAACTATGCAAGGGCAAATAACATAAGGGTTGGCCCAGGAAGGGGGTCGGCTGCTGGCAGTTTAGTTGCCTATCTTTTAGGTATTACTGAAATTAATCCACTTGTCTATAACCTTATATTTGAAAGATTTTTGAACCCTGAAAGGATAAGTTTACCGGATGTGGATGTTGATTTCTGTGACAGGCGCAGGGATGAGGTAATTGCCTACATAAGAGAAAAGTATGGTAAGGAAAATGTATCACAGATAGGAACCTATGGAAGGATGGCTGCTCGTGCAGTTGTAAGGGATGTGGGAAGGGCATTAGGGTTCACTTATACTGAGGTTGACCGTGTGGCAAAATTGATATCTCCTGAACCAGGCGCAACTCTTGCAGAAGAGGTAATTCACAATTCTGACATAAAAAAAATTATGGAGAGCGAAGAGCGGATTAAAAACCTTTTTGATATTGCCCTGAAGCTGGAGGGACTTGCAAGGCATTCTTCCACCCATGCTGCAGGGCTTGTTATAACAGAGACACCTGTATATGAGTATGCGCCTTTATTCCGTGCTACAAGTGGAGAACTGGCAACACAGTATGAAATGGAATCCATAGAAAAGATAGGACTCCTTAAAGTTGACATATTAGGATTAAAAACCCTTGCAGTTATAGAAGATACACTTGAACTGATAAAAGAAAGGAAGGGAATAGATATAAAAGAGTTTCCTCTGGATGATAAAAATACATATCAACTTCTTTCAAGGGGGGAATCATTAGGGGTATTTCAGCTTGAAAGTAAGGGAATGCAGAAACTTCTGAAGGATATAGAACCGAAAAATTTTGAAGATATCATTGCAATACTTGCATTATACAGACCGGGTCCTATGAAAAGCGGGATGGTTGATGAATATATAAGAAGGAGAAAAGACTCATCTCGCATCACATATGACCATCCTTCTCTGGAGCCAATATTGAAAAGTACCTGTGGTGTGATTCTATATCAGGAGCAGGTAATGGAGATAGCCCATAAACTTGCCGGTTTTACTATGGGACAGGCAGATGAACTGAGAAGGTCTATGGGGAAGAAAGATGTTGAGGCAATGGAAGAAAAAAGAGGGTTGTTTATAGAAGGGGCAAAGAAAAACGGTGTGTCTGAACCATTAGCAAGGAAGATATTTGAGCAGATTGCAAAATTTGCAGGTTATGGTTTCAATAAGTCCCACAGTACCGGCTATGCATTGATTTCATATCAGACAGCGTTTTTGAAAGCAAATTATCCCCTTGAGTTTATGACATCATTACTTAACAGTGAAATTGGAAACTTTGACAAAATCGCAGAGTATATAGATGAATGTGAAAGAATGAATATATGGTTATTGCCACCGGATATATCTGAGAGTGATGAAAAGTTCAAGATATTCAGTAATGATATCCTCTTCGGACTTTCTGCTGTTAAGAATGTAGGAACAGGTGCAATAAAATCCATAATAGAAGCAAGAAAGGAAGGGCTTTTTACATCACTTTTTGATTTCTGTGAAAGGGTTAATCTCAGGAGTGTCAATAAGAAAGTAATAGAGAGTTTGGTGAAGGCAGGTGCCTTTGATTATTTAGAGATTCCAAGGTCACAACTATTTGCAATGATAGATGAGGCAATAGAACGTGGTTCCAGGATGCAGAAGAAAAAAAGCGAAGGAGAGGTGGATATATTCGCTACAGGTAAAAATAGCATAACCTTTACTGCTAATAGAAGTATTGTAAATTCCCTTCCTGAATGGTCTGATGCACGGCTGCTTTCCTATGAGAAAGAAATGCTGGGTGTTTATCTTACAGGTCATCCGCTAACAAAATATACTTCCGTAATAAAGATATTCTCAAATGTCTCTATATCCGAACTTGAAGATGTGAAGGAAAATATGTCTGTCTGTATAGGAGGAATACTGACTGAGATAAAGAGGATAAGTAACAGAAAAGGGGAAAGAATGGCATTTGGGGAGATGGAGGATACAACGGGCAGGGTAAAGGTCCTTTTCTATCCGCGGGTATATGAGTCATACTCGGCA
Source organism: bacterium (assembly GCA_035406305.1). Classification (GTDB taxonomy): domain Bacteria; phylum Ratteibacteria; class UBA8468; order B48-G9; family JAFGKM01; genus JAAYXZ01. Next base: position 5,579 of record DAONKS010000066.1, read on the forward strand.
TTAATAAGGAAGGGCGGAATGATTTTTGTGAAGGGCCGACTGGAGAAGAGAGATGGTATAACAGTGATAGCAGACGAGGTGGCAAATCTTAATACCGCAAAGGACAGGTTTCTTTCAAGTGTGGAAATAGATATAAAACTGCCCTTCCCTGATGAAAAACTTGAAAAATTGAAAGGGCTGTTTATAAAGAATAAAGGCAACTGCCAACTGTACATTAATCTCATAAAGGATGGAAGTAAAAAGGTAAAGATAAGAGCAGGAACCTATACAATAAATCCTGATATTGACTTTTTAGAGGAACTGAAACTTATACTTGGAGAGGCATCCTTTCACCTTGTGGTGTGAGCAGAAGATGGTGACCGGTAGTCCCGCGGGTCCGCCTGCGTAGATTAGCGAGATTGGAAGATTGCGGATTAGAGCGGGTTTGTAGTCAGGTAGTTCGTAGTTTATCAACAAACTATGAACAACTAACACTTTTGACTTACAATTATGGTAAAACCAGTAATAAAAACATTGTGGTGGAAGAGTGGAAGGTTATATATTATAGACCAGAGGAAACTCCCGGAAAAAGAAAAGATACGGGAACTGAAAAGTATCAGAGATGTATGGGAATCCATCAGAAACTTAAGTATAAGGGGAGCGCCTGCTATTGGATGTGTCGCTGCTTATGGAATAGCCCTTTCTGCATTAAAGGCAGAGACAAAAGACAGAGAGGAATTTATAAAAATTGTAAAAGGTGATATTGAATATCTGAAGACATCAAGACCCACCGCATATAATCTTTTTTTCGCCCTTTCCCGTATGGAAACTGTCTTGAAAGAAATGACAGGTAGAACAGTGAAGGAGTTAAAAGACGCATTACTTGAAGAAGCAGAACGGATTTACAGAGAAGACCTTGGGTGTTGTTATAAAATAGGTGAAAATGGAGCACAGCTGGTAAAAGAGGGTATGAATATTCTTACACACTGTAATGCCGGCGGACTTGCAACATCTGGATACGGAACAGCGCTCGCTGTGTTTTTTACAGCGAAAAAACAGGGAAAGAAGTTTCATATATTTGTAGATGAGACCAGACCTGTATTACAGGGAGCAAGGTTAACTGCATGGGAACTGAAAAAGGCAGGGATACCATACACACTTATATGTGATAATATGGCCGGTTATTTGATGAGTCAGGGCAGGATAGATATGGTTGTTACAGGGGCAGACAGGATTGCCAGAAACGGGGATACAGCAAACAAGATAGGGACGTATTCTATTGCTGTTCTGGCAAAATACCACGGGATTGACTTTTACATAGCGGCACCTTTCTCAACCTTTGACTTTTCTATAAAGGATGGTAGAAGTATTCCTGTTGAGGAAAGGGATGCAGAAGAGGTAAGGAAAATCAATGGAAGGTTAATTGCACCTTTTGATACGGCTGTTTACAACCCAGCATTTGATATAACCCCCGCGTATCTTATAAAGGGTTTTATCACAGAAAATGGTATAATAAAAAAACCGGGCGGTTGGCTCAGCGGTTAGAGCGCTTGCTTCACACGCAAGAGGTCGCAGGTT
>DAONKS010000067.1:0-7020 GCA_035406305.1 bacterium
TCCCTTAAGAATATGTGGCTGTATTGAATAACCACCATTTGCTATCACTGCCATTGCTTTTATTCCCTGTAAAGCATTGATACCTACCTCCTGTCCTATAGGAACAGCGGTGATTGAGTAACCCGACCACATATTGAGCGGTCTCAATATACCACCTATCTCTCCTGGCAGGTCAATCTCTGTGGGTCTGCCGAACCCGAATTTTCTACAGTATTCGTAAAGTTTCTCCTCCCCTAACTTCATTGCTATCTTTACTGTCCCGATATTACTTGACTTTTCTATTATTTCACTTACCTTCAGTGTCCCGTACGGATGTACATCCCGGAGATAATGATTTCTTACAAACCATTTGCCGTTTTCACAGTAGATAACATCATTGGGGGAGATAACCTTTTCCTCAATTGCTGCTGCAGTGGTTACTATTTTGAATGTTGAACCTGGCTCAAAAAGGTCAGTAACCGCTCTATTTCTTATATCTGACGGAGAAAATTTATCTGGATTGTTAGGGTCGTATTCAGGGATATTTGCAAGAGCAAGGATTTCTCCGGTATCGTAGTCAATCACTATGGCTGACACACTTGCTGCATTATATTTGTGATAGACATTTTCAATCTCTTCTTCAACTATATACTGAAGGTTAGCATCTATTGTAAGATAAATATCTTTTCCGGGTTTGGGCAGAGAAAGTTTTTTTTCAACTGAATAGATAAGGTCTCCTGTTCCATCTTTAAGTACCAGAGATATACCTTTTTCTCCCTGAAGTATATTATTGTAATAGAGTTCAATTCCTTCAAGTCCATAGCCGTCAGTTCCTGTAAATCCTAAAATATGACAGGCAAGTGTTCCATTTGGATATATTCTTTTATATGAAGGCAAAAAAACAGTTCCTGGTAGGTTTTTTTCTGTAAGGGCTTTATATTCTTCAATAGAAAGTTCCCTTTTTATAAGAGGATAACGCTGCTGGAACTTTTTTTCTATTTCGTCCTGGCTCATACAAAGAATGGAGATAAGCTCTTTCTTAAGTTTTTCAGGATAAGATGGGTCATTCTTCTTCTGGTGATTGACTTTCCACGAATCTATATATAATGAGTAATAGGGGACGCTCATAGCAAGGATTTTTCCGTTCCTATCATATATGGTTCCTCTTGGAACAGGAATTTCTACCTTCTCGTACTGACCGGCTTTTTCCTCAGGGGGATTAATAATCTGAATCTTTACAAGGGACAAAAAGACGATAATAAACATAATACAGAAAGATATCTGGGCAAAGAATAACCGTTTATTTAACAAATTCTTTTCACTGTATTCCTGCTTCAGCCGTATCATTTCTATTTCCTTTTGCATTCTCAAACTTTATGTCCACATAACACCATTCAGAAGGATTTACAAGTTCAATACCAGCATTTCTAACTATTTTTAAGAGATATTCAGGGGAAGATAATTTTAAAATTTCTGCCTTGTAGTTTTTATTTATCATATTTATCTCTTCATACTTTCTTTTTGCTTCCTCCATTCTGTATCCAATAGCAATAATTTTACAGAACAGCAATACATATAAACACAGGAATACCCATATAAATCCCAGCAACACCACTACCATCGGTAAAGATTTCCTGCGTCCTTTCATATCTTCTCGCATACCCTCATTTTTGCACTTCTGCTTTCCGGGTTAACATCTACCTCTTTCTCTTCTGGCAGAAGTGGTTTTCTCGTTAAAACTTTAAGTTGTTGATTATTCCTGAAAAAATGTTTCACAAGACGGTCTTCAAGAGAGTGAAAAGAGATTACAACAAGCCGCCCGTTTGTTTTCAACAATATCACTGCTTTTTTGAGCCCTTCCTTTAAAATTTCAAGTTCATTATTTACTGCAATTCTTAAAGCCATAAAAAACTTAGTTGCAGGATGGATTTTCCCATACCGTCTATAATATTTTGTTATAAAATCAGCCAGTTCTGTTGTTGTCTCAAATCTCTTTTTCTTTCTCTGTTCAATAATAGCATCAACAATCTTATGCGCCCTTTTAATCTCTCCATATTGTTCAAAGACCCATATCATTTCTTTTCTGTTCCATTTATTAATTATCTCACCCGCTGTTAATTCATTTCTCCTGTCATATCTCATATCAAGAGGACCTTCAATCTGAAAACTGAATCCCCTTTCGCCATCTTTAACCTGGTTGGTTGAAAATCCAAGGTCCATCAGAATACCATCTACTTTTTCTATCCCTTCTTTTTCAAGTACCTGGTCTATATCTTCATAGCCAGAATGTATTGCCTTGAAATTTTTAAAGTTTGCGAGTGCCTGAGATGTATATCTGAAAGCCTCCTCATCCTTATCCAGTCCATAAAGAAATATGTTGCTGTTTGTTTCAAGGATATATCTGCTATGTCCACCATATCCGCAGGTTGCGTCAACATATATTCCGCCATCCTTAAGATTGAGATATTGCACCACGTACTCTTTCATTACAGGATAGTGTTCCGCCATTTTTACATTTCCATTAACTTTTCTGAAATATCCTCATAAACCTTAAGTGATTTTTCATAGTAGTCATCCCACTTTTTCTCATCCCATACTTCAACTCTCGTACCTGCTCCGATTATTACTATACTTTCCGTAATACCTGCATAGTTGAGAAGGTGGGCTGGAATAAGAATTCTCCCCTGCCTGTCAATATGAGATTGAAAAGTTCCTGAGAAGAAAAGACGTGTAAAGGTTCTTGGGTCTCCCTTTGTAAATGGAAGGTCTTTCAGCTTTGTGCTCTGGTTCTCCCACATCTTTTCAGAGAAAATAAAGAGACAGTTTTCCAGTCCTCTGGTTATATATATCGCACCGTCTTTTTTAACAGAAAGTATATTCCTCAGTTTAGACGGAATTACAATTCTTCCCTGTTTATCTACCTTTCCCCTGAATTCCCCAAAATATACCATTTTGTTCCTTTTGGCTATATTAAACACCCAATAGTTTTTTTTGTCAAGAGTATTTTGATACAGGAGAATATTTCTGCTGGAATAAGTTTTATAAGGAGCGAAATTACAGGGATAAAAGTTTCAGGAACTGAAAAAAATGGTTTTTCTCCACGCTTCCGCTACTCCTGTTCCTATACGTCTCATACCTTCATCATCTGGATGTATGATATCAGAAAGATATTTTCCACTTCCAACCCAGTCAAGCCCTTCGGCAAGAAATATTTTATTATCATCTTTCATTCTTGTCCTGAGTACTTCTCTTGTTTCAGCACGGTAGTCCTCCATAAGATATCCCTTATTATTCTTAATTCCTTTTTCATCATGGTCTATAAAATAAGTTGATGTAAAACACAAAATAGGAGCATCTGGATGCTTTTCTCTTATTGTATTGAGGAATGTGTTGAGAGTTTTTCTGTAGGAGATAGGGGTCTCATATCCGCCGGATGTATTGGTTCCTGCTTCCACTGTAAGGTATTTCCAGTCGCTGCGTGAAGCGATAAATTCAGCAATTTCTTTTTCATAGAAAGCTGCTCCACCCAGTCCAAAATTATAAAAATCTATACCGAGCAAAGATGCTGTAATATACGGCCATGTTCCGCTGGCTCTTGTAGCGTTAAATCCTTGAGTTATAGAGCTTCCATAAACAAACATAATATCACCTGTGTTTTTAGGCACTGTAAAAAGTTTCGCCCCTCTATCTATAAGGATACTTTCAATATTTATTTCAGCACACCATGGAAAGTGTATCTCCCATAAATTTTCTCCACCGATTGTTGTTTCAAAGATATCCTCACGGATTATACTTGTAGGATTGCAGGAAAAGGTTGTGCATATCTTCCCGTTGCAGTAGACCTCGCCGAGAACTTCAAATCTGCCCCATTCAATAGCATTTTTCCATCTAATACCCACAAACCTTGAATCTGTCTTTAAAAGCATTCTTACATTTGCTCCCTGAAGACATCTCCATGCAGCTCCTTCAGCAAAACGTTTCACCCATTGTTGTGGAGCACGTTGTGGGCGGAAGCATCCATTTAATTTTGTTAATTCAGCGATGTTCTTCCATACAATATTTTTATCATCAGGTAGTATCAGTTTCATTTTTGTCTCCAGAGATACCTGTATGTTTTTATCTCTTTTCTATTTTTTGCTGGTATCCGCTTTCCATATATGCTTTTACAGGGTCTAACGGGAGACCTTTTTCCAGTCGTGCCTGTGCAACAATAGGTCTGACATCTGCGTTAAGAACAGCGTCGTTGAATAACCTGTTAGCAAGTATAATCTCATCATTTTCTCTGAATTCTTCTATCTTCTCTGTATTCACTATTGTTGCTTTTGCAAGAGAAAGTTGAAGTGAATCTATAGAATGGAGTAAAGCGTGGATTCTATTTTCTCTACCACTTGCCTGGTCTATCATATATGCCCAGTTTTTTTTCTTTTCACTGACAACCACATCTCCTTTAACAAGTTCATAGAAAATTCTTGCTAATACCTCGTTTGGCTCTACAGCGTGGTCATCGTCTGCAGCATATCTTGTGTTAAAATGGAAACCGCATCGCATATTTTCGGCAATAAGGGTTGCAACTATCTGTTCTATATTGGTGCCGTGATGATGATGCCCGAGGTCTATAAGTACCCCTGCATTTTTGCCGAGTGATTTTGCAAGTAGATAAGATGTTCCCCAGTCAGGTATTGTAGTGCTGTAAGTCCCTGGTTCAAAAACTTTGTACTCAATAAGGATGTTAACATCCTGCGGTATTTTTTTATAACTCTCTATAAGTGACTCTTTCATCCTTATGTAAGCGGTCCCAAGGTCTATCTGTCCCGGATATAAAGAACCATCAGGAAACCATAAATTCAATGTGCCATTTCCTAATTCCTTTGCTATCTTGCCTCCGAGTATGGTCTGCTCTATATATCTTTTTCTTGTGGATTCTGAAGGTGAAATAAAACTGCCCTTTTCAGAGCCGGCAAGAAAGTATGTAGGGCTGACAGTTCCTAATTTCAGTCCCCTTTCTTCGCATAGTTTTTTAACTTTCAGGGCGATATCATAGTCACCTTCCATACCATCCTCAGAAAAATCCCATAATATATGGGTAGCTACATATAAACCTGTTCCTGTAAGGAAATGGATGAAAGCCGCATCGTCAAGTTTCTGTTCTATGTTTTTTGCATAACCAGGTGGGGTATAGTTTCCAAATCTTCCTCCTCCGAATGGGCCCAGCGCCCAGCTGGGTACTTCTACTTCAAATTTTTTAACTGCCTCAATAGATTTTTTGATTTTTTCTTCTCCAAATTCTCTCTTTAAATTTTCTAATCCATTCTCTATCCATTTCTTATTCATCTGTTCTCTCCTCTGTAAAAATTAAAAGATTTAAAGATGCCCGATTCTGTTCGTTCTATTGTTCATTGACAAAAACTACTACGAATTATTGACTGCGAACACTTTTTCATCTTCCAATCTGTAATTTAATAAAGGGGGTAGTTCGTAAGCCGGATTCTGTTTAGGTGGTCATTCATCTGGACCTGAAGTTGCCTTCAGGTTCATGCAGTCAACCCGAACCTGTTGGGGCAGGGGCCCGAAGGTTCTACTTGACCTTGCTCCGGATGGGGTTTGCCTTTGCTCCGCCAGTCGCCTGGCGGACGGTGAGCCCTTACCTCACCATTTCACCCTTTCCCACCTTGTATTTTAGTGGGTGGTATAATTTCTGTGGCACTTTCCAGCCCTTACGGACTGCTCCTGTTAGGAGCCATCCTCCCTGCAGGAGTCCGGACTTTCCTCCCGCCATAAGGCGGACGACCGCCCGACTACCCCGTAATAATTATAAAAAGTCAAAAGTCAAAAGTCAAAAGGAGATTTAACCGGATTTTAAAGCATCTTCTGCGGTTTTATCTGCCTCTTTGTTCTCTTCTCGGGGGATATATAAAAAATAGACATTATTATACAGTGATATAAGACGGGTTGCTATAAATTGTAGTTTTTGAAGGTATCTATCTTTTACCCTGTAGGTCCCCTGCATCTGTCTTACAAGAAGCTGGCTATCACTTCTTACTTCTATTTTTTCAGGTCTGTAACGAAGGCATTCTATAAGAGCGATGATAAGCGCAATATATTCAGCTACATTGTTTGTTGCTTCACCTATTGAAGCGCCGACTTTTTTTAATAGTGTTTTATCAGAGTAAATAATCAGTCCTATGGATGCTTTTCCTGGATTACCTTTTGAAGCGCCATCAATATATACAGTAAGTTCTTTCATTAATAGAGAATTCTGCTGCAGTTTTCGCAGTGAACTATTTCTTTCTTTGCTTTTACTTTTTCAGCCACATATACAGGGACAAACATTGAACAGCCAGTACAACTCTGTCCTTCTAATTTACATATAGCAATACCGTTTTTTTTCCCTGCTCTTATTCTTTCATAAATCTCATATACGTCCACCCTTATTTCTGACACAATTTGTGCCCTTTCTAATTTTTTTTCTTCTAATTTTTTCTTCATCTCTTCCACTTTTCTTGTTTCCTCAATTATTTTAGCTTCAATTTCCTTTTTCATTTCTTCTGACTTTTTAGAAGATTCTATCAACTTTTTATTTATCTGGTCTTCCTTTTCCATAAGAACAAGAATAACATCTTCTACCTCATCTTCCTTCTTTTTTAAATTTTCTATTTCCGAGAGCAGTGAGGTATATTCCTTATTTGTTTTTACTTCATCCAGCCGTTTCTGTAATTTTTTAATTTCATCTTCAATGCTTTCCAGTTCCAGTTCTCTCTCTTTTTTCTCCACCTGTATTTTTTTCTGTTCTTTTTTAATAAAAGAGATATCCTGTGTTGCGGTTTCAATGGATTTTTCCATCTGGGCTTTTCTGGGAGGGAAGTCCTCTATAAAAGATTCACACGTAAAAATTTCGCTGTCTATCTCCTGTAGTTTTATAAGTTTTTCAATTTCGTCTTTTAACATAGTAAAGATGATAATCTATCTATTATTTTATGTCAATTGTTCGAATTGCCTCATTAATTTTCTATACGAAAATGGGTTGTTGCCTCATTAAAAAAT
>DAONKS010000068.1:0-6912 GCA_035406305.1 bacterium
TTTTTAATTCCGAATTCAATGGCTTCTTCTATCTCCCCTTCTGATATGGGTAAAGGGACTTCTACTGATTTCTTATTACACCCTGAAAAAAATATTACTGCTGTTAAAGAGAAAAAGATAACAATTTTTTTAAACATCTACTAACTCCTTTTCTTGTTCTTGAATAAAAATTATAATTTTATTCCTTTTTTGTCAAATTTTACTTCCAGTACGAAAATAGTGGGAGATACTTAAAAAACAGGTCCGAGATAGAAATAAAATATACCTTTTTCAAGAGAGCGGATACCATAGCCAATATACACAGGACCAAGTGGTGTCTTTACCCCGCTGAATATAGAACCGGACAGTTTCATATCTTCCAGAGAAATATTATCTACCTCTTCCCATACATTGCCCGTTTCAATTGAGGAGCCAATGAAGTATCCTGTAATACTGAAAGGCAATGTCTTTGCAAATGACCTTATGTATGTGATTCTGAATAATCCTTCATAATTTCCGATTAACTCATCAAGGTTAAGTCCGCTTATCCTCTGAAATCCACCGAGTGTAAAACTTCTATACAGTGGTAATTCAGTGTCAAAACTGCTTCCTGCTTCAAGATAGGCAAGAATAGTGTTATGTTTATTACTCCATGCCCCCAATCCTTTCAGTAATAACTTATGGAATTCCTGCTCTTCTAAACCCGGGAATGGAGTGCTGTAATCCGCACTGAAATACCAGCCACTTTCAGGGAATAAAAGATTATCCAGATGGTCTATAACGAATGAACTGTTCAATAAAAAAAGGTTGTCTTCATACTCTGGAAGGGTTATATCTCCAATGGATGGCTCACTTGTAAGATTTTCTCCTTCTATGCCTGCACGGAACTGTCCTTCATTTCCTATATTTACACCACCGTAGAGTCCTGTTGATGTTGTTCTTGTTCTGTAACGGGCATAACGGTCATCATCTTTGTAGAGGTCTGTATTCCTTTGATGGTATGAAAAAGAAGGGGCTATGAAGAAGTGGTCTCCGTAGTCAATTGGCTGGTAAAATTCTGCTTCAATGATATGGTCTATACCCATTTTAAGATAAATATTCAGTTCTCCACCGCGTAGATTCATCTGGGTCATCCTGTATCGTAAAAGAGGATTAAAATCCCTTGTACTGTCAAACTGCAAACCGAGATATAGATAATTTGGGCCCCACGGTTTTGTTATCGGTTCAATCTTCAGGCCATAGTTTTCATCCATACGGGTAATCTGATAATCAACCCGTTCAAAAAGTCCTGTTGCATATATATTTGTGATGTCCTGTTCAAGTGTATCTAAATCCAGTTTTTTACCTACTGCTGTTTTTATCCTTTTTTCCACAATCAAAGGAGATACCTTTTTGGGTGGGAGAATCTCTATAAAATCAACGATTACAGGTTCTTTTCTGTTTCTTGCGGACACATAACTTTTTATTTGCCTGTATTCCTCTTCAGAAACGGATGCCGAAGCCAGCAGTTCTTTTTTCTCTATAGCGGCAGATTCTCCTTCCCTTATAATCTCCTTTGCCTTTTTAAAGTCCGTATTGGAGAGTCCTTCAAGTTTTAGTGAGAGAAGTATATCGTCTTTTTTGAGAAGGGAAAGCTGATAAAGGTGGTTACGTCTGCCATATATGGCAAGCACCTGTTTTGTCACATCAACAAGGTTTTTCAGTTCATCCTTACTTAAAAGTTGTGAACTTACATCAACTGCTATAATCCGCTCAGCACCAAGTTCACGAGCAGTTTCTATTGCGAGATTTGCCACAACTCCACCATCTACAAGAATCCTATTATCTATTTCAACGGGGGCAAATATCCCTGGTATGGACATACTTGCCATTATTGCCTTTGTCAAACTTCCAGAAGAGAGGTTAACTCGTTCTCCCGTGACAAGGTCTGTGGCAACTGCGCGAAATGGTAAAGGAAGGCGGTCAAAGTCATCAACTGAAAGAACAGGAAGCAATATATTATTCAGTGCTATCCTTAGTTTCTGTCCTGCTATCATACCCTGAGGGATTTGAATCTGGTCTACTGCATACCCAATCTCCACACCCTGCATATATTTAGACAGATCCTTTCTCAATCTGTATGGTTGCTGCATTGGTTTCGGGTTATCTGAGAAGATGTCATCCCAGTCAACCTCAAGCATCTTTTTTTCAATCTCTGAAGGAGAAAGTCCCGCAGCGTAAAGACCGCCGACAATGGCACCCATACTTGTTCCTACTACCATATCTACAGGGATGTGAAGTTCCTCTAATACTTTCAATACTCCTATGTGTGCAATACCGCGCGCACCTCCACCGCTTAATACAAGAATAGTAAATGGATGTTTTCTACCTATCGTTTGTTCTTCTGACAACACCAATCCGGACAAAAGAAAAAAAAGCAGAAAAAAATACTGGCTGATTTTAAAACATTTATTATCCATAGCATTTCTATTTTAACACATCTCTATCTTTTTATTAATTTCCACTAAACCTTTTCACAATGATTGCTGTCTAATAACAAAACATGGGGAAAAATACTTATAAAGATGGTTTTACCTTGATAGAACTGCTGGTGGTAATTGCAATTATTGCAATACTGGCAGGGCTTGTACTTCCTGCTTTATCCCATGCAAGAGAAATGAGCAGAAGGGCTGTATGCCTCAATAATCTCAGACAACTTTTTCTTGCACTTGATATGTATGCCACTGATAATCAGGATTATTACCCGATTGCTGCTGCTGTCCCTTCATTACACCTGAATGATGACCCGAGAATATGCGATATCCTTGCTCCTTATCTGAAATCCCCTTATGTTTTCAGGTGTCCCTCTGACAGGGAAGGATATTTTGAGAGGGAGGGTTCAAGTTATGAGTATAATGTCTCTTTAGGTGGAAGGAAAAGAGACAGAGGAAGAGGCCTTTCAAGAATGGGGACAAGTAGAATCTGGGTTTTTTATGACTATAAAGACTTTCACGGACAGGGTATAAGAAATTTTGTTTTTCTTGATGGCCATGCAACACATGAGCCAGTAGCAGAAACAGGGGAGGAAGAATGAAAAAACTGATGTGGCGAGAGATGGATAAACAAAAGAAAAAAAAGATAATAGTGATTTCCTTAGCAGTTATCTTTATTACAGGAGTAAGTGCGACTGCTATATACGGACTATCAAAGAGACCACCTGACTTTGAAAAGTTATCAGATGAAAAGGTTCTTAATTATGTAAGGTCAGGAAAGGCAATGACACTTGACAGGGAACACCTTGTAAAACTTGGCGAACGTCTTGAAAAGATAACACCTGAACAGAGAATGGAACTGATGGGAGAACTTACCCCGGAAGAAAGAGAAAACTTCAGGGAAAGCAGAAGGATGGTAGCAGAAGCAAGGATACAGAAGACGATAGATGAATTTTTCTCCCTTCCTCCTGAAAAACAGAATGAATTCCTGGATAGGCAGATTGATGAGATGGAAAAGAGAATGGCTGAATTCAGGCAGAGGTTTGCTGATAGGGCAGGGGGATTTCCTCAGATATTTCAGGGTGAAAGACCGCGGGAAGGTGGAGAAAGAAGAGAAGGTGCATATACTGGTGGCCAGCAGGCAGTTCAACAGGGTGTAGCAGGAAGGCAGGGCAGAAGAAATGTCTCTCCTGATGCACGTTTACAACGTATGAGAAATCGTCTCTCAGAGACCACCCCTGAAGAAAGAGCGAAGAGAAGAGAATATTTCCGTCGGTTAAGAGAAAGGATGGCAGAAAGACGCCGCAGCCGTTGACACCTCATCTCCCTTTTTGATAATATAAAAGATAGAAAAAGGAGGAGGGGGAGATGAAGGCACTACTTTTATCAGGGGGAGAAGGAACACGGCTCAGGCCTTTTACCCTTACAATACCTAAACCGCTTTTACCTGTAGCAAATATCCCGCTGATTTCTTACCAGTTTGAATTGCTTAAGAGATACGGTATTACAGAAGTTATTGTTGGAGTGGGTTATAAGGCAGATTGTTTCAGAAAGGTTGTGGGAAAGATTGCGAAGGATATGGGTATTAAAGCCTCTTTTTCTGTGGAGAATACCCCCCTTGGCACAGGTGGTGGATTGAGGAATGCATATCCATTTTTTAGAAAAGATAAAGAACCATTTGTTGTATTCAATGGCGATGTCATAGCGGATTTTAATTTAGATAAGATAATAGCATTTCATAAAGAGAAAAACGCTTATTTAACTATAGGACTTGTCAGGATAAGCAACCCCTCTTCTTATGGTCTTGTAATAACAGATTCAGATATGTCCATAAAAAAGTTTATTGAAAAACCATCTCCGGAAGAGATAATATGCGATACTATCAATTCTGGTGTTTATATCTTTTCTCCTGAGATATTTTCTGAGATACCTTCCGGTAGACCTGTTTCTCTTGAAAAAGAGATATTCCCTTCATTGCTTGAAAAAGGCAAGAAAATTTATGCTTATATCCATTATGGCTACTGGATCGATGTTGGTACTGTGGAAAAATACAGGAAGGTGAACTTTGATGCATTAGAAGGAAAAACAGGTATTTTTGCAGGAAAAGGACAGAGGAGCAATCTTATTACAGGTACCGCGAGTGTTTTGAAAGAAGGAGTGGAGATAAAGGGCAGGGCGGTTATTGGTAATAAATGTTTCATAGGTAAGAACTGTATTATAGAAGAGAGTATAATAATGGATGGTGCTGTTATCAAGGATAATTGTGTTATATCAAATTCAGTGATTGGGACAGATGTGCTGATAGAAAATGACTGCTGTATAAACAATATGGCACTTTCAGACAGGAGCTTTATCGGGGCATTTACTCGCTGAAATATCACCTCCGCGGTGGGACAAAGCCCACCGCGGAGGTGGGAATGGTTAATTGTATGATATAACTTTGAAGTTAATAATAGTTTTTTTGCTGTAATGCCTGATAAGTTTCTGTGCCTGTGTCATAAATTTTTTGTTTTTTACAAGTGCGGTTGGGCCTGGCTGTCCCGGTATAATCAGAATGCCTTTTTTATATTTTTCTGCAATCTCTGCCAGTTTCTTATTTTCTTCTTTATCCTTGCCAATTACAATATTCCCATCTTCAAAGTGCCTTCCTGCTTTAAGAATCTGGATGTCAAATGAAGAAATCCTTTTTCTCGTTTCAAGAACAGGTTGCACCTTCTTACAGAAATCAGGATAACACAGGAGACATCCACCAGCAGGATTGGGATATGATATCCCGAAGAGATTTGCAAGTTCAATCTGTCTTTTTCTCTGTCTCCCTGCAATTCTTTCCAATCTGTTTCTGTCTATAATCCCTTTCTTCTCTGCCTCTGTTGGTGGTAAAAGTTTTGCACTCAGGGGCCTCAGGAGTTTTCCTTTAAGCCCTGCCTCTTTCTCTATAAGATACAGGACATTTCTCCTCTGGCTCATCGGCCTTTCTCCGACGACTTCCCCTGTAACAATAATATCTGCTTTAATTTTTCTTGCTAACCATTTTGCTTTTTTGAGAAGAAAAATGTGGCAGTCAATACATGGATTAAGGGCTGCTCCCCTTCCAAACTCTGGCTCTCTTAACATCTTTATGTATTCTCTCAGGAGAGAACCTTCTGTGCAGTCCATTATATGCAGTTTCACTTCCTGTTCTTTTGTAAATTGTATAACGTCGTCTTTTCTGTGTGAGCATCCTTCAAACGGCAGAATAAAATGGACTGCATCAACATTTTTTCCCCCTAACTGGTTTTTCATCATAACCAGTGCAAGACGACTATCAAGTCCGCCAGAGAGAAGTACCAGTGCTTTTGCCTTTTCTTTTTTCATAGTTATAGATTGTATCATTTTTTTTGTTTCTATTCTTTCCCCCTCACCCCCTCTCCTGTTTCCTCTCCCCATGCCTGTTCGCCTGTGGCGAAACCTGTCCGCCTCGGGCGGAGGGGGAGAGGGATAAGGTGAGGGGGGACACCTCTCCGCTTTCCCCCTCTCCTCACCTCTCCCCTTGGGGGAGAGGAATAGGGTGAGGGGGAGAATGGTAAGCTGGGATGTTTAAGGAATGAGAAGTTTAATAGCAGCCACTACAGTAAGAACTTCAACAACGATATTAAAGACCTTTGTGGGTATCTTTCTGAGCAGTAATATTCCTGCTGTTGCACCGCAGATGATACCCGGTAGAAGAATTAAATTTAGTTTTAAGGAATAGGGATTTATCAGCCCAAGTTTTGTACTGAAAGGAACTTTAAAAAGATTTCCGAAGAAGAAATACCATGCACCTGTTCCTATAAACTCCTTCTTCTCCAGATTCATCGCAAGCAGATATATAATCATTATAGGTCCTGCTGCATTAGCCATCATAGTCGTTATTCCTGCGATAAGTCCTAATATAGCAGCAAAATACCATTTATGTGGCAGGTCAATATCACTTTTCTTTTTCCAGAGAAAATTTAAACCCAGCATTATAAGTATGATAATCCCTATTAAAGGTCTCAACTGTTCATCTCTTATCTTCCCCATCAAAAGATAACCGATAAATATACCTGTAAATGCATATGGAAAAAGCCGCAGAAGATGTTTCCATATGACATTTCTTCTGTAATATATAACAGCAAATATATCTCCACATATAAGTAGTACGAGTATAATTCCTGTGGATGCTCTGGCAGGGAGTACCATAGCAGAGAGTGAAATTGCAAATAGCGCAAGTCCGGGAACACCTGTTTTTGATACACCTATCATAAAACTACTGAGAAGAAGCAGCAGGAATTCCGGCGGGGCAAGATGATATATTGTTTCCATATGTTTTTCTACTTCCTTATTTCACAAAGAATGTTATTGGTTCAATGTCCAGCATAGTTTTAAGCCCGGGAGATGTTTTCAGCACAACAGGTATGGCATTAGTTACAATGGCACAGGTTGCTATATCTCCATTAACCCC
>DAONKS010000069.1:0-6701 GCA_035406305.1 bacterium
CCTTTTTACCGGGAAAGATAAGAATATCTGTGTTTCTATAAAAATTAACAAGATTCTCAATATATCTTCCATCAATGAATTTAACAAAAGGCGGGATATACTTTTCTCTCCACTCCCCACAAACCTGAAATTTTAAATATGGATATTTTTTGTATAATTCTCCCATAACCCAGAAACCATCTTCCATACCTTTGTGAGATGGTTTTTTATTGTAAAAAAACATACCTATTGTTCTAATTTTTTCTCTATCTAATGGATTATTAAAAATTTTTGTATTCACAGAATTGACACATAAAAAAATCTCTCTTCTCAATCTTTCTTCAAGTAATTTTTTAACAAGAGATGAGTTAGCAATAAGGTGTATATCTTCTGGAAAAGATTTAATATTTTCTGCAAACCATATAGAACATGCCCTCATCACTTTCTTACCACATCTCTGATTTAATCTTTCAAGAAAAGGCAAAAATGATTTTACAGAAAAAAAGGTTATATCGGATACTTCAATGTATTTCTCATCAATGGATGGTATAATTCTAACAGGGCACTTAATTTTTATCCAGGGTAAATTTTTAATCTCTCGTATTCTCTTTCCTGAAATAAGATACATAATCTCTGCTAATTTCATTTCAAATGACTCTCTTTTATTTTCCGGCAATCTTCTTCTGACAGGTTTTATAACAGAGATATTATGCCCTTTTGAATACAGATAATTCCCGTATTCCAATAACTGCCTGTTCATAGCACTGGGGCTTTTATCAATTGAACAGAGAATATTTATCTTCATTCATTAGCTCCTTCACCTTTTCATAAACTTCATCCACTGTGATTGCCTTCATACACTTCATATCCCTGCATACCTTCTTATAACACGGACTGCACCCAACCTTTTTGTATATATAACTTGCCTTCTTCGGACAATGTCTGCGAGGGTCTGAAGAGCCAAAAAGACCTATTACATTTATGCCTGCTGCCGCAGATATATGTAAAGGACCTGAGTCCGTAGTTATCATAAGCGATGCTTTTTCAATTAATAGACAGAGGTTATGAAAATCTGTTTCATTCACAAGATTTTTGGGTTGATGCTTCATCTTTGAAATTATATCATCTACATATTCACGCTCTCCTGAACCTATAAAAATAACCTCATACCCATCATCCATCAGTTTATCTGAAAGGGCAGCAAATTTTTCTTTCTCCCATCGCTTTGCAAGATAACCTTTGGCAGTAAGGGGATGCATCAATATCCATTTTGCTCTTTCATCAAGATTGTGTCCTTTTATAAAATCTCCAAACATTTTCCTTTTCTCTTCCGGAACCCACAGTTTCGTCTCCTTTATATATTTTTTGACACCTATAAATTTTAAAATGGAAGGTCTCGGTTTCTCCTCAGCGCTTCTTCTTTTTCTTACTCCTCCTGTTAAAAATAATCTTCCTAATTTTTTCTTGTAACTTCCATATCTTCTCTTCCCACCTGTAATGAAACTGTAAAAATTTGTTTTCAGAGTGCCCTGAATATCAAGAACAATGTCAGGTTTTAATCTTCTTGTTTTTACAATTACTTTTAAGAAAGCAAATAAGTGGTATCCCTCTGGAAGATAAAAAATCTTTGTAAATATAGGGGCGCTATCAACAACATCTCTATAAATCTCCTGTGTCAGAAGATATATATCAGCCTCTGGAAAATTCTCCTTCACTGTTTGAAAAAAAGAAGAAGCACCAATAAGGTCTCCCAGTGCTCCTGTTTTTATAATCAGTATTTTCATCAGTATTTCCTGTCCAGCAGCTCACTATAAACATTAAGTGTATTTTCAACCATATTCTTTAAACTAAATTTTTCTATGGCATTTTTTTGTGCATAATTGGAGATTTTTTGATAAAGCACCTTGTCTTTCATAAGTTTTTCAATATAATCTGCTATACTATCAGAGTCACCTGGATTTACAAGAAAACCTGTTTCTCCATTTTTTATCAATTCAGGTAGGGCTCCGATATCTGTTCCAATTACAGGTGTTTTTGACATCTGTGCTTCCACAACAGTTCTTCCAAAACCTTCTGGTTTTACAGATGGAACTACAAGTATATCTATATTCTTCAACGCCTCTTTTGCATCCATCTGCTGGATATTAACAATATCTCTCATACCATTTTTTATCACCCATTCTTCAAGTTTTCCTCTGTACCTATTACTACCTGTGCCCACAATCAATCCTTCTATTTTACATCCACCTTTATGTAGTTTTCTCAATGCCTCCAAAAAACAGAAATGCCCCTTCCACATTGTAAAACGTGCTATCATACCAATTCTTATCACAGAAGAGTGTCCCTTTTCAATCTCTGCAAAATCTTCTTCAACACCATTATATACAACCCTTATTTTATCCTCCGGAACATTCAAGTAATCAATAGCATATTTTTTAAGTGCATTGCTTACAGTTATAACAAGGTCCCCTTTACCTGTTGCTTTGCTGTACCATCTGAAATTATAAAAATTATGGATGCTCGTAACAAAGGGAGTGCTGGAAAAATCCCCTTTTATATAATAAGCAATCCAGCAAGGGAAACGACTCTGTATATGCACAATTTCGGGCTTTTCTTCTTTTATAATTTCTTTCAATTGATGAATAGAACGAAAAAAGACAGCAGGGGTTTTTTTATCCATCGGAAGGTTATACCACCTTATACCTTTTTCTATTAATGGTGGAATAAATCTCCCCGGCCCACTTACAATAACAACCTTATGTCCGGATATAGTTGCGACTGAAGAAAAATCGTAAACTCCTCTTTCAATACCACCGAAGTCCATAGAAGGGAGTACTCTTAATATCTTCATAGTTCAAAAAGGATTGGCTGCTCTTTCTCATCAAGAAAAAGCATTGCTGACTTTATAACTTCAGAAGGGGTAATTTCCTTAATACAGAGATAATCTTTCCTGCACATTCTTTTTTCATTACAGGGGAAACAGGATATATTGCTATGGATAACAATATTTTTTGTTCCTATAGGACCATATCTGTAAGGATTAGTAGGCCCGAATATAGCAACAGCAGGACAGTGCATAGCACTTGCGAGATGGAGAGTGCCTGTATCATTTGTAATTATCAGTGATGCCTTTTCAAGCAGGGCTGCCATTTGCTTCAGAGTAGTTTTACCTGCAAGATTAAACACATCATTGCTTCCAATAAGTTCTTTTATTGTTACTGCAATTTTATCTTCTTTAACTGTTCCTGTTATAATAATTTTAAGAGCATTATAATTTTCAAGTAATTCTTTTCCTACCTCAGCAAATTTTTCTTCTGGCCATCTTTTCTTTTCTGCTCTGCCACCCGGATTAAATATTACTATTCTATCTGATGGTCTTACACCTATCAACTTCAAAAATATCTCCATATCATCCCTGTCTTTTTTTGATATGGGAAAAAAAAGAGATATATTTTCTTCTTTCCCAAAATATGGCTCTGTAAATTTCAAGACCCGTTCCGCCTCGTGGGTAAAGGTCTTCTCTGAAAAAAGCTCTTTAAGAAAAAATGTAAGGCGGAACCTTCCTCTTATAAAAAATGGAATAATAGAATTCCTGAAATCAACTATAAGGTCATATCTTTTTGTATTGAGTTTGTTTAGAAGTTTTATAAGGTTAACAATTCGCGTCAGCCGCCTGCCTTTCTTATATACAATATAGTTTGAAAACCACGGATTGTCAACGGCAAATTCAATGGCTCTCGGTCCTATTACTATATCTATTTCAGCATCTTTAAATGTATCTCTTATCCTTTTAATGGCAGGGGTAAGCAGAAGATTATCGCCTAAACAACTCGTCCCAATAATAAGAATCCTCTTTATGTTATACTTTGCAATATCTTTCGGGCACATTCTTCTGCCTCATTAAGTTTATTAAATTTCTTTTCTTTTATCTCTGTGATTTTTTCTGAAAGTGTATTTAATTTATCTGCCGGTAGATATTCAGCATACCCTTTTTCTGTAAGTTTTTCAAGCGTTCTATCAAAGATTAACTTCTTATTCTTTTTCTCCACACCGAATATAATAACAGGGACACCGCAACTTGCTGATTCAGAAATCATATTGATACTGTCCTCTGTTACAAGGATATATCTGCAGAGAGAAAGTATTCCGGGGTAGTGAGAACCTTCTGAATATCCAGGGAACTCCGCATAAATAAACGACTTTTTACCTCTTATTCTATCCTGAATAAAAGATACAACCTTGCCTTCTGTCCTTCTTGATGTAGTGAT
The DNA here is from genome assembly GCA_035406305.1 of bacterium. GTDB lineage: Bacteria > Ratteibacteria > UBA8468 > B48-G9 > JAFGKM01 > JAAYXZ01. The sequence continues at coordinate 4,248 of DAONKS010000069.1, forward strand.
TATAAAATTATATTGTCCTTCAAGTGGTTTTAATACATCAAAAAGCATCTCTGCCCATCTTAACGATACTCTATAATTCTGGTCATTTCCTCCGATAAGTACCCCTATAATCTCTTTATCTTCTGAGAGGTAAAGAAGCCCTTTCAACCTCTCCCTTTCCCTTTTCAGCATCTCATCTGTTATGCAGTTCGGCGCACCCATTGTAATTATTAAATTTCTCTGGTTTTTCTTTCTCAATTTAAGAAAGTCATGGTAAGGGATAATAGCAAAATCAAAGAGTTTAAGAGGAATAACAGAAGGAACCATTATATTAACAGAAAACGCTTTTTTCTCCTTTGAAAATATAAGATTGACAGGTGAAAGGACGGAGCCAGCGGATATAATTACATCAAACTTATCTGCCCATATATCATTATGTTCTTTCAATAGAAATTTGAGAAGTTTTTTACCGCATCTCCATAACCTTAAAACACAGAGAATAGAGAGAATTTTACATGACAGAGGGTATGTTCCTTTCCTTGAAGGAAGTCCATAAGAAGGACCTTTCAGTTTTACATCAAAAATTTTTACGTTTGCGGAAGGAAATGCCTGTGCTATTCCAAGTGCCTGGTTCAGATTTCCCTTAAATCCGTCATTGAGAACCAGTATATGGGGGTCAGGTCTTGCTTTTTGCATCATTTCCTTCTTTTTTAACAATCCTGCTTATTGTTGAACAATGGACATTAAGAAATTTTGCGATGTCTGATTGGTAATATCCATACTTTTTAATGGCTTTTACTATATACCTATGCATCTCTTTCTTTTTATACATTATCTCTTTAGAAAATATTTCTTCAAGAGAAGGCCTTTCCAAATATCGCTGAATTCTGGGGATTTCTTTAATAGAACCCTTGTCCTGTTTCAACCCTCCATATTTTTCTATAAATAATTTTCCACCCAAAAAGACCTGACCTTTTACTTCCTTCCAGATAGATTCTTTAGAAATACCCTGTTTGACAAATTCTATATACCTATTCCTTGCTTCTGTTAAATCTAAACTGAAATGTCCAAGAATCCAATCCGTTGTTAAATATGGGGGGCTACTTTCATATCCTGCAGTAGCCCTATAACTACTCCACTTCCATTCTTCTGGCTTGTCAGTTAATCCTGCTCTTATAGGATTTAGAACAACATATCTGCAAACTTCAAGTAAATAACTTTCTTTTTCTATTAAAATTGACTTATATCTACCCTGTAATAAATGTCCAATTCTATCATGACGTTTGTTATACAACTGTGTGTATGTGCCATTCAAACATTTCATCCCTCTCGAAAGATTACCTTCAGGTGTTTCAATAACCAGATGATAATGATTGTTCATTAAACAATATGCATGACATAACCAGTTGAAGTTTTCTGTAATTTCCTTCAAAACTCTAAGAAATAGAGTTTTATCATCATCCCCTAAAAAAATTTCTTTTTTTTCATTTCCTCTGGAAGTTATATGATATACTGCTCCTTCAAATTCTATTCTTAATGGCCGACTCATAGAAAGATTATAAGATGTGGAAATGCAAAAAGCAAGACCTGACCCCCCAGGTTATAGGCGGACTTCAATACCTTTGTTTTTGAGAAACTCTTTTATCTGAGAAATGGTATATTTTCTAAAATGAAGGAGAGAAGCGAGAAGGACTGCACTTGCCTTTCCTTTGATTATTACATCTGCCATATGTTCCAATGTACCTGCTCCCCCGGAAGCAATAACAGGAATACTTACACTTTCTGAGACGCTTCTTGTAAGTTCTATATCATATCCCTTTTGTGTTCCGTCCATATCTATACTGGTAAGCAAAATCTCTCCTGCCCCAAGTTTCTGTACCTTTTTTGCCCACTCAACTGCCTCAAATCCTGTGGGCGTCTTCCCGCTTTCTATATATACCTCCCATTTATTTTTTCCAGCCCTTTTCGCATCTATTGCTACAATGATACACTGACTTCCAAATTTTTTTGCACCTTCTTCTATCAGTTCAGGGTTTCTTACAGCAGCTGTATTTATAGAAATTTTATCTGCCCCTGACTTCAAAAGGTCTTCTATATCCTGTAAACTTTTTATCCCGCCACCAACTGTCATAGGTATAAAGACCACCTCAGAAACCCTTTTAACAACATCCACCATTGTCTTTCTTCCTTCTATGGTAGCACTTATATCCAGAAAGACAATCTCATCGGCATTCTCTCTGCTGTAAAAAGAAGCATGTTCCACAGGGTCTCCTGCCTCTCTGAGATTCTCAAAATGCACACCTTTTACTACCTTTCCATCTTTCACATCCAGACACGGAATAATTCTTATTGCAGCCATATCCCCTCCAGAAAATTTTTCAGAAATTTTATACCCAATTCACCACTCTTTTCAGGATGAAACTGGACACCCACTATATTATCTTTTTTTATGAAAGAAGCAAATTCTATACCGTA
>DAONKS010000070.1:0-1575 GCA_035406305.1 bacterium
AATATAGGATTCTGTTTCGGGGTTAAAAGGACAGTTGAGATGGCAGAACGGCTGCTTGCAGAATATGGAGAGGTTTACAGTACAGGAGATATTGTTCACAACCCGCTTGTAATGGAAAAGTTGAAATCAAAAGGACTTAAAGTTGTAAAGTCCCCGGATGAGATAAGAGGTAAAAGGTTTGTTGTGCGTTCGCACGGGATAGGACCTGATACCCTTGATTACATCAAAAACAAAGGTGTTAGAATCTTTGATGCCACCTGCCCCTCTGTAAAAAAAATCCATTCTCTAATAAAAAAACTGGACAATAAAAGATATTTCATTATAATAATAGGGGATGAAAAACATCCTGAAGTAATAGGTCTTAAAGAGTACAGTAAGAATAGCATGGTCTTTGGCGAGGGTGGATTACCCAAAAAATTAAAGAAATTAGAAAGGGTGGCAGTGATAGGACAGACCACCCTCTCTTTTGAGGAGTATATAAAAAAAGTAAGGTATTTAACAGGGCTGCCTGTTGCGAGAGAAGTAGTTGTGTATAATACTATATGTAAGATAACAGGAGAGAGGCAGAAAGAGGCAGCAGATATAAGCAGGAGTGTAGATTTATTGTTTGTTCTTGGCGGTAGAAATAGTTCCAATACCGCAAAACTTTACGGAACAGCTAAAAGATACAACAGAAATGTTTTTTATATTGAGAGGATGGGAGATATTAAAAGTACATCTCTCTCAAAAGTCAATTCCGTAGGGTTGATATCAGGGACATCAACCTCTGAGGATTTTATCTCAGAGGTTAAAAGATATATAAAAAAAAATGACTACAGGGAGGTGTTGTCTGATGACAGAAGAACTTGACATAGGGAAATTACTGGAAGAAAAGATATCGGGTTTTAAACCGGGCTCACTGATTAAAGGCAGAGTTGTACGAGTTCTGGAAGAGGAGGTGGTGATAGATATAGGATATAAATCAGAAGGGGTTGCATTAAAGGAAGAGTTTAAAGGAGAGGATACCTGCGAGGGACAGGAGATTGATGTTGTTGTGGAATCCCTTGACCCTGATGAACACGGATTTATTCCCCTCTCAAAGGAAAAGGCGGATGTAATTCTCAACTGGGAGAAGATTGAAAGATGCTATGAAACAGGGGGCTGGATAGAAGGGACAATCTTCAGAAGTGTTAAAGGTGGGTTCAGGGTAGATGTCGGCGTTATTGCGTTTCTCCCATCTTCTCAGGCAGACATAAACCCTTTAACAAATCCGTCATCTCTTGTCGGTATGCGGTCCAGATTTAAAATTATTAATCTTGATTCTGCGAGGAAGAATGTGGTTGTTTCAAGACGGAAATACCTTGAGGAGGAGAGAGAGGAAAAGAGGAAGGAGTATTTCAGCAATATCCAGAAGGACCAGCTGGTTACAGGGATAGTGAGGAATATCGTGGACTATGGGGCGTTTATAGAACTGGAGTATGGCATTGTTGGTCTTCTCCATATCAATGATATGAGCTGGGGTAGAATCAGCCATCCTTCTCAGATTCTGAATACAGGGCAGGAGGTAGAAGTGGTGGTTCTGGATGTTGACAGGGA
>DAONKS010000070.1:1675-6659 GCA_035406305.1 bacterium
AAGGAAGAGCAGAAGATATCTTTCAGTTTGAAGAGTTTAGAGCCAAATCCCTGGCCTGATATAGCGGAAAGGTATCCTGTAGGAAGCATAGTAAAAGGCAAGGTGTATAATATCGCCGACTTTGGTGCATTTGTTGAACTTGAACCGGGGATAGATGGACTTTTACATATTTCAAATATTACGGATGATAATATTAAACACCCATCGGAGGTTTTAAGAAAAGGGCAGAAGGTAGATGTTATGGTGCTTGAGATAGACCCTGAGAATAAAAGGATTTCTTTAGGAATGAAACAGATAGGAAGTACACAGGACAAAAAAGAGCACATTGAAGAACAGGAGAAAGGAGGAAAGGATGAGGATACTGATAGTAAAGAATTATGATGAGATGTCAAAAAAAGCGGCAGGTATGGTGGCAGAACTTGTAAGAAGAAAGCCCAACTGTGTGTTAGGGCTTGCCACAGGAAGTACCCCTGAGGGGTTGTACCGGGAGCTGGTGAGAATGCATAAGGAAGAGGGTCTTGACTTTTCAAAAGTTACCACATTTAACCTTGATGAATACTATGGATTGCCCGGAACTCATCCGCAGAGTTACCGCTATTTTATGAACGAGAAACTCTTTAATGGAATAAATATCAGAAAGGAAAATACCTTTGTCCCTGATGGAAAGGTTCCAGTTAAAGATATAGAGAAATTTTGTGAAGAATACGAAGAAAGGATAAAGAAGGCAGGAGGTATAGACCTGCAGGTTCTTGGTATAGGTGGAGATGGGCATATTGCTTTCAATGAACCGGGTTCTTCACTTTCTTCAAGGACACGGCTTGTTGCTCTGACAGAACAGACGATAAAGGACAATTCAAGGTTTTTCAGCAGTATGGATGAAGTTCCAAAATATGCCCTATCAATGGGCGTTGGCTCTATACTTGAAGCAAGAGAACTCCTGTTCCTTGCAAATGGTGAGAAAAAAGCAGAGGTTGTGGCAAAGGCAATTGAAGGGCCAGTAACATCATCTATAACTGCTTCTGCTTTACATCTCCACCCAAAGGTTACAGCTATCCTTGATGAAGGGGCTGCAGGCAGATTGAGCAGGGTTGCTTTTTACAGGTTTGCTGCAGAGGCAGAAGAAAAGATTGGAATGAAACTATTTTAAACACAGATGCCCTGGTTAGACAAAATCTAAAGTTTTCAGGATTGAGATTTGTAATTTTGTGTTTAAAAAGGGGATGTTCATGGGACTGAAAGAGAAATTTTTTGAAAAGGCAAAACTTACCGGTAAGAAGATTGTATTGCCTGAAGGTATGGATGAGAGAATTCAGAGGACGGCGGAGGTATTAAAAAAAGAGGGTATTGCAACCCCTGTTCTTGTAGGAAAAAGAGAGGAGATAACATCTCTTGCCTCTCAGAGAGGAATTGACTGCTCAAAAATTGAGATTATGGACCCTTTGACATATCCTGAACTACCGGAACTGGTTAACCTCTATTCCGAATCCAGAAAGGTCAAACAGAGCATTGCTGAAAGGATACTGAAAAAAGAGATTGTATTTGGTGGGATGCTTCTTGCTGCCGGTAAGGTTGATGGAATGGTAGCAGGGGCTGCCAGCACCACAGCAAACGTTATACAGGCATCCGCTCTTACTGTTGGTTATGCCGTAGGTATGTCCACTCCTTCCAGTTTTTTTATTATGGAACTTCCTGATGGTAGAGTCCTTTTTTATGCTGACTGTGCGGTTAATATAGACCCTTCCGCAAGGCAGTTAGCAGAGATAGCGGTTTCCACTTCCTTAAGTTTCAAGAAGATAATGGGAGAGATGCCAAGGACAGCAATGCTTTCGTTTTCCACTAAAGGTTCTGCTTCACATCCTTTTGTAGATAAGGTTCAGCAGGCGGTTTCTATCGCACGGGAGATTGCCGGTAATGAAATTTATATAGACGGAGAGTTTCAGGCAGATACCGCGCTTGTAGAGGCAGTTGCAAAGAAAAAGATAAAGGAGCCATCTCCTATTGCTGGTCAGGCAAATGTTCTTATATTTCCTGACCTTGATGCAGGCAATATCGCATATAAACTTACACAGTATCTGGCAGGGGCATCTGCTTTTGGACCCATACTTCAGGGGTTTGCAAAGCCGGTGAGCGACCTTTCAAGAGGCGCAAAGGTAGAGGACATAGTTGTAATCACAGCGATAGTGTGCTGTTTGATTTAAAAAAACTCACCCACCTCCGCGGTGGGCAGTAAAATAAACGAGGGAGTTAAAAATGAAGATACTGATTTATGAAGATACAGGGTGGAGAGACCTTTTGCCATTGACATTTATCAAGTGCGTCTTTGAAATCAGGTGTGGATATGACTCTGTTCTGGATAAAATCAGGGCAGTTATCCCTGATGGAGAAATTGGATTGTGGGTGAGGGACTACATAAAACCACTTATGGCAAAAAGATATAACCTTCCCGTCAATGATACATCTTTTTTCGGTGATGACCTTCTTGTTGTAAACGGGAGATGGTTGCCATCATCAGAGGGCAGGATAGTTATTTCAGAAGAGAAAATTGTAAGTTATAAGGGAGAAATCATTTATGGATTGGTCAGAAAAGAGACAGTTCAGAAGTTCTGGAATGGGGATATTGATAAGTTTCTGAGTGGTATTAAGGAGAATGTCAGGACAGAAGAGAAAGAGACAAGGTGTATCAGATATCCGTGGGACCTTATTGTTTATAACCCATCTGTATTGAAAGATGACTTTATAAGATACGGCAGGAAAGGGATAAAAGGAGAATTTCATTCTATTGCTGCCATAGTTGGGGATAGTGAAAAGTTATATATTGAAGAAGGGGCAAAGATACACCCTTTTGTTGTTATTGATACCACCCACGGGCCTGTTTATATAGATAGAGGTGCAGAGATATTCCCTTCTGCACGGATAGAGGGCCCCTGCTATATAGGGAAGGATACCCAGATTATGCCAGGTGCAAATATCAGGGAAGGAAACAGTTTCGGTGATGTATGTAGAATTGGTGGCGAGGTTGAAGAGTCCATATTTTATTCCTATGCAAACAAGTACCACGATGGGTTTATAGGGCACAGTTATATAGGAGAATTTGTTAACTTAGGGGCGCTTACCACAAATAGCGACCTTAAAAACGACTACAGCAATGTCTCTGTATATCTTAATGGTAAACCACAGGACACAGGCAGTTTGAAGGTTGGCTCTTTTATAGGAGACCATACAAAGACAAGCATCGGAACACTTTTTAATACAGGCACCATCGCAGGTCTTATGTGCAATATCACAGCAGGCGGGATATTGCCGAAGTATTTCCCTTCTTTCGCCTGGTATGTTAATAATAAATTTATGAAAGGATATGGCCTTGATATGATGATTAACACAGCAAAGACCGTAATGGGAAGAAGAAAGAGGCAGTGGCTGGATGAAGAAGAGTATGCTATAAGGGTTGCCTATGAGATGACAGAGGAAGAGAGAAAAGAAGCGATAAAAAAGAGCAGAAAGACGAGCAAATAGAAAGGGAGGGAGAAGATGGACTATAAGGAGATAGAAAAGAGGGTAAAGAAGGTTACATCAGAGGTTTTAGGGATTGATGATGAGAAGATAACACCTGAGAGCAGGTTTGTTGAGGATTTAGGGGCAGAGAGTGTCCAGAGTTTAGAACTTGTGGCTGCTTTTGAAGATGAGTTTGATATAGAGATGGAGGAAGATGCTGCCCTTCAGGTAAAGACCGTAGGTAAGGCGGTTGAGTTTATCCAGAGACATCTGGAAGGGAAATAAAATGAAGGTTCTTGTTATAAACTGCGGGAGTTCTTCTGTAAAGTTTAAGGTTTTTGAGATGCCCGAAGAACTTCTGCTTGCTGAAGGTAATGTGGAAAAGATAGGGGAAGAGACAGGGCTTTTTTCCTATACAAAGGGAAGCAAGCAGTTATTTTATAGAAAAAAGGTGGATGTAAAGACACATAATGAAGCACTTTCTCTTATTGCGGATACTCTCGTAGATGAAAAAGAAGGGATTATAAAAGATGTAAAAGAGATAAAAGGGGTGGGACACAGGGTTGTTCATGGTGGAGAAGGGTTTGACAGGAGCGTTGTCATAACAGATGAAATTATAAAAAAGATAGAGGAATACCAGTCCCTTGCGCCACTCCATAATCCGCATAACCTGTCAGGCATCAGGGCAGCGATGAGATTTTTTCCTGATAGTTTGCAGGTTGCCGCATTTGATACCGCCTTTCATACCACAACCCGCCTGTTGCCTATCTTTATGCCATACCGTATGAGTTTTATGAGAAGTACAGGATAAGAAGATACGGTTTTCACGGCACCTCCCACAGGTATGTAGCACGCCGTGCAGCAGAATTGATGGGCAAGGGAAAGTATGATGTAAACGTTATTACCTGTCATTTAGGTAATGGGTGCAGTATTACGGCGGTAAGAAATGGGCGTTCTATTGATACAAGTATGGGACTTACTCCATTAGAAGGACTTGTGATGGGAACAAGGGCAGGTGATATTGACCCAGGTGTGATATTCCACCTGATGGAGACGCTGGGATTAAGTGTTAAAGAGGTGAATGATATCCTGAACAAGAAGAGCGGGCTTTTAGGTATATCCGGTGTTTCCAATGACTTCAGAAACCTTCTGGAGAAGATTGAAGAGGACAGGGTATTGCTTGCCATAGATATTTACAGTTACAGGATAAAAAAATACATCGGTGCGTATATGGCGGTACTGGGTAGAGTGGATGCAATCGTATTTACCGGCGGCGCGGGAGAAAAAACACCCGAGGTAAGAGAACGTGCACTTTCAGGGCTGGAGAATTATGGTATAGTCCTTGATATGGAGAAAAACTATAAAAATTTTGCAAAGGAAGAGGAGATAAGCGCACCGAATTCCAGAGTTAAGGTCTTCGTAATACCCACCAATGAAGAGTTAAGGATTGCCTTTGATACATATAATATGGTAAGTCAAAAGTAATAAGTAA